>NZ_JBYQGQ010000014.1:0-63343 GCF_058200215.1 Streptococcus sp. SCPM-O-B-15304 (M98)
CTTCAGCTGTACCTGTTACTGCTGTGTCACCTGCTTTAACTTCGTTTACTTTTGGTGCATCTGGGGCTTTAGTATCTTTTTCTTCAAATATATAAGTCAACAACTGTCCACCTGGTTTAAGGGTAACTGTGTTGTTGTCTTCATTGTAGTAACGTGCTTGGCTATGGTCGATTCTCTTTAATTTATAACCTTTAGCTTCGACTGCAGCAATTTTTTTGTTTTGGGTGCTAAGGTTAACAACCTCATTTTCATCACCTGGAATCGCACTACTTGCTTCAATTTCATTACCACTCACGTCAACAAACTTCATGTGGACGATTTGTGGTGCTGTAAATTCAAATCTTTCAATCTGAACACGTTGCAAGTTGGTACCAGAACCTGTACTTCCTAAGAACGAAAGGGCAAAGGTTGGATTATTTCTAGTCAAGGCATTCTTAGCGTCAGTTGTCATGATGCTAGTGTTAGCTTTTGATAAGTTTGTTGTCCAAGTTTGTGAGCCATAGGTTACTGTAAAGTTTTTTTTGCTATCATATTCAATTTTAAAGTCTACCCATTGGCCATTTGGATTTGGATTTAATGCTTTCGCATCACCTACAGTCGTTACTTTTCCTGCAGCATTTGATGAATAAAAGGCACCAAAGGCATTTTGCTCATACTCAAACTTTCCATTTATTCGACGATAGCTATATTTTGGATCGGCTGATGCATTTTGGGCGGCATTTGGATTAGAGGTGTTATGCCATGAGTCCAGTTTGAAACCAAAGGCATTTTTGATAGTTCCCATACCAATAGACGCTCCAGATTGTCCAATAGTATCTACCTTACCTGTATGGAAGACGAAACCGACTCCATCACCACCTGGGCGGCCATCTGCATCAGTTTTGCCTTCATATTTATTACCGATATCAACTTTACCAGTGAAGGTGAAGGGTTGTCCAGAGTTGATTTTAAAACGAAGGTAAGCACTACCAACTTGACCTGAAACGTCATCTGTCAACTTAATAGTACCTGTTGATTTATCATATGTAGCAGTTCCACCTTCTTGGAAGAAACTTTCAAAGTTTTCTTTAGTAACTACCGCTCTTTGCAGGTTAGTCTCATCCACTGAACGTACTGAACCTTCAACAGCACGTCGGTTTCTGACTTTAGGAGTTGCTGAAGATTCTGTAGTTGCTTCAGCTGCTGCTTTTGTTGTTTCAGCTACTGCTTCAGTAACTTCCTTCACACTTGCCACAGCTTGAGTCAAACGTTCAACACTTTGGTTTACTTTTTCTTGGCTTGCTGAACCGTTCGCAACTAATGCTTCTGCTTCTGCAATTGCAACTGCTACTTCAGCTTTAACTGAAGCTTCTTGACCTTCCAAGCTTTTAGCTTTAGCTTGTGCCAAAACAGCTTCTAGTTGAGACTTATCAACGGAAACTGTGGTTGTTGCTACTGCTTCTTCCTTAGAATTTTCAGTAGTTGCAACTGGTTTTTCAGCTTTTTCCTCAGTCACTACTGTATCTGGAGCAGCTAGTGTTGATGGAGCTACTTCGACAGCTGGTGCTGCATAAGTGACATCCTCCTCAGCTACAACTGGCTTAATCCCTTCTGTTGTAGAACCTGCTTCTGGATTAGCTTCTACTGTATCTGCTTTGACTGACGGAGCCACCAAAGCTGCCCCAATTGCAAATACAAGCGAACAACCAAACAGGAAATGTTTTCCTTTTTTGATCATCCGCCAGTTCTTCTGTTCCGCATTTTTACGATTAAAATACATTACGTATTCTCCTTCTTATGTTTGCTATAGTGTATTTTACATACTTCTTTAGTATAACTTATTTGCTATAAAGATTCAAATTATTTGTGTTCTTTTTTAAAAAAATATCATTTTCTATAAAAAGAGAGCTTTAATAGCACTCTTAACTAATAAATTCAAGTGTTTTTAAGTAAAATTAGATTTTTTAAAAATGAAAATACCCTTTGTAAATTTTGAAAATCATTGAAAATATTGGCATTTATACATTGTTTGTATTTTATGTTTTTTAAATTTTTATTTTTTGATTATTTTGTAATAATGTACATATTTTTTATAATCAATGACCATGCTTTTATGCTAGAGAAATAGTTGCTTCTTCTATTTAACATTAAAACAGTATTTACTTCATAAAAAAGAGGCTGGGACAAAAAGTCCTAGCCTCTCAATTGTCTTTGGATTGTCGAGCAAGACGCAGTGGTTGAGTGGACTCTACTACGCTGATTTCATCAGCTTTTACAGCCCTACTCAACTGTGCGGAGGTGGGACGACGAAATCGAATTCTAACGAATTACCGATTTCTTATACGAAAACTCAAAAGAGCGCAAAAAGACTCCCCTTGTGATATAATGAAGGTGAAAAAATTGTATTAGGCTACTGGCTCGTCTCTAGTAGCCTTTTTTGTAGCACAAACTCCTGATAAGTGAGATTTTCTTTCAAAAGGATATAAGCTATTTTAAGAAGTTGATGTGCGAGTGCAATAGTTGCTTTTTGCGGTCCTCTCCTACTTTGAATTTGGTAATAACGCTCTGCTAGTGGACTTCCTTTTTGTCTTTTTGCCGCAAAAACTGCTTGACAGAGACACCTTTTTAAATAGGAATTGCCATGTCTGATTTTTGTGCTCCTCTTTTTACCGGCACTTTCATTATTTCCAGGACACAAACCAGCCCAGGAAGCGAGATGTCCAGCTGTTGGAAACTGGCTCATGTCTACCCCAATTTCCGCTATGATCACAGAGGCTGTAATAAGATCCATACCAGGAATAGAATCTAGGATTTCCACTGGTCTCTCATAGAGATTTAGATAGCCGTTTATACGCTCTTCCAAACAATCGATTTGTTTTTGATAAAAATCGTAAATCTCTAAGGACTGACCTAACATAAAACGATGATGAGCCGAAAAGTACCCATCAAGTGCCTCAAGGAGTTGGGGAACTTTTCTTTTCAAACTGGTATAAACAGATTGATGGATCATTCTTGGGGTAAGGGGCGTCTCATCAATAAGCAGCTGCAGTAAGTTTCGACCAGAAGCACCCATGATATCTTCTATGTAGGTTGTCAGCTTAATACCTCCTGATTGGAGGATTTTATGGATCCGATTGGTCTCACGATTACGGCTCTCTACATAGTGTTTCCGTTGTCGTGTTAGCTCTCTCAATTCTTGAATGGTTTCATCAGGAACGAAACTGCGAGGGAGCAGGCCGATTCGTGTTAATTGGGCAATCCAGTGAGCATCTTTCTTATCTGTTTTTTGACCTGGAATAGCTTTCATATGAGCAGGCTGTGCTAGGATGAGTTCAAAGTCATCACAGAGTTCATGCCAGACAGGTCTCCAGTAAACTCCTGTGCTTTCCATGCCGACGGCTTCTACATGAAATTGAGTGAGAAAATCATGACAGGCTTTTAATCCTTTTGTCGTTGTATCAAACTGAGTCATTTCACGCTTTGGACGAGTAGAAGTGAGCGGCCCATGTAGAATACAAACCACAACAGTAGCTTGATGGACATCAATACCTGCACAAGATTGATAGAGAACATCCATTGTGATTCCCTCCATTTATAAAGTCAGAGAGCTTGTCTACCGATAACGTTGTCGTATTTTTATACTCATGCTCAAGGCGATATTTTGGGGTACTCGTCGGTAGAGTGGATTAGTTTGTCCCGCGAAAGTGATATTCAAGAAATTATCAACCACAAAGCCCTCACTTAGATTATACTTCTAAATGAGGGCTCTTGTCTTTATTTTCATGTTTCTGTGGGTGACGGCTATGTCGTCATGGCTGTCTGTCCCAACCTCCAGTATATAAATTTATTTCACTTCAAAGCCTTCAGCCACTGCGTTCGCAAAGTTTTCTTCAACGATACTTGCACAGTGGTCACAGATGGTTGCGTTATAGCTACGTTCTGCTGTACTTGGATCGATACGACGGCAACGATCACATACTTCACCTGCAGCGCGTTCAACTGTAAAGGCCACATCTTCAAAGGCTACTGCACCTTCTGGAGCTGGTCCTTCTGCGATAGTCAATTCTGAGACGATCAAGAGTTGAGCTACATTGCTATCAACAGCTCCAAGAAGAGTTTTCACGACTTCGTTTGGATAAACTGTCAAATGAGCTTCAAGGGATTTACCAATTACTTTGGCATTACGAGCTTCTTCCAAGGCTTTTTGAGCTTGACCACGGAAGTCCATGAAGGCTGCCCATGTGTCCAAGATTTCCTCTTGGTTAGCAAATGTTTGAGCTTCTGGCAATTCTGATAATTGAACGAAGTCTTCAGCTTCAAACTCAAGATATGACCAGATTTCTTCTGCAGTGTGAGGAAGGATTGGTGTCAAGAGTTTGGTGATTTTCACCAGGATATCGTAGAAGACAGTTTGCATTTGACAGCGTTCAAGTGATTTGGCACCCTCGATGTAGACAACATCTTTGGCAAAATCAAGGTAGAAGGCAGACAAATCAACGTTGATAAAGTTAACAAGCGCCTTGTAGATGGTCAAGAATTCAAAGTTGGCATAAGCATCACGAATGGTCTTAACAAGCTGGTTAAAGCGGATGGTCATGTACTTATCAACTGAACGAAGTTCTTCGTAAGTTACTGCATCCTCAGCTGGGTTAAAATCAGAAGTGTTAGCAATCAAGAAACGAAGGGTATTACGGATCTTACGGTAAGTCTCAGAGACTTGGCTCAAGATATCCATAGAGATACGCACGTCGTTGCTTGAGTCAACACTTGTTACCCAGAGACGCAAGATTTCAGCACCAAATTGTTTCTCAACATCGCTTGGAGCAATGGTATTTCCAAGAGATTTAGACATCTTTTCACCTTTACCATCAAGAGCAAATCCTTGTGACAAGATTTGTTTGTATGGTGCCACACCATGGTTCGCCACAGATGTGATAAGTGAAGAGTTGAACCAACCACGGTATTGGTCTGAACCTTCAAGGTAGAGGTCAGCTGGGTATTTGAGTTCCGGTCGGTTAACCACGACACCATTCCATGATGAACCTGAGTCAAACCAAACGTCCATGATGTCTGTTTCTTTCTTGAACTCACCATTTGGTGAACCTGGATGTGTAAATCCTTCTGGCAAGAGGTCTTTAGCATCACGTTCCCACCAGATGATGGAACCATGCTCTTCAAAGAGTTGAGCTACATGCTCAATCGTTTCAGCTGTCATGATTGGTGTGCCGTCTTCAGCATAGAAGATCGGAAGTGGAACACCCCAAGCACGTTGACGAGAGATAACCCAGTCACCACGGTCACGAATCATGTTGTAAAGACGGACTTTACCCCATTCTGAATGGAATTTCACTTTTTCAATTTCATCCAGGATTTCTTGACGGAATTTTGAAACTGAGGCAAACCATTGTGGCACTGCACGCCAGATGATTGGTTTTTTCGTACGCCAGTCAAATGGGTATGAGTGAGAAATTTCTTCTTGAGCAAGAAGCAAATCACCAAGTTTTTCGATAACCGTTGGAACAACCTTATCATAGAATTGGCCTTCAAACTCAGCGCCAGCATTAGCCATCATGATTCCGCGTTCGTTAACTGTCACAGCAACTTCAAGACCATTAGCCACACCAACATTGTAGTCGTCCTCACCAAAACCAGGAGCTGTATGGACGATACCTGTACCTGAGTCAGTTGTAACGTGGTCACCAAGGATAACGAGTTCATCTACTGCAGTATCCCATGGGTGTTCTGTCACGATATGGTTCAATTCTGAACCACGGTAAGTTGTTAAAACTTGAACATCAGCCCAGCCAAATTTCTCAGACAAGCTGTTCAACAATTCAGCAGCAACCACAAACTTACGAGTTTCACCAGCAGGTTGAACCAAAACGTAATCAATATCTGCACCAACAGTCAAACCACGAGAAGCAGTGATAGTAAATGGAGTTGTTGTCCAGACAACGATGTAAGTATCAGTGTCTAACACACCTTTGCCATCCTTGACCTTATTGGCATAGTAAAGTGATGTTGATACCAAATCGTGGTATTCAATCTCTGCTTCAGCAAGAGCTGACTCAGATGACCATGACCAGTAAACTGGCTTGGCACCACGGTAGATATAGCCTTTGTTAGCCATCTCACCGAAGACACGAATTTGCGCTGCTTCATAGTCAGGGGTCAAAGTTACATATGGATTTTCCCAGTCACCAGAAACACCTAAACGTTTGAAGTCTTCGCGTTGTTTATCTACTTGAGAAAGAGCGTATTCACGGCAAAGTTTCAAGTATTCAACCAAATCCATCTCTTTACGTTTGACACCTTGTTTTGCCAAAACTTGCTCGATTGGTAGTCCGTGTGTATCCCAACCTGGGATGTATGGTGCGTAGAATCCTGACATAGACTTAGAACGAACAATGATATCTTTTGAAATCTTGTTCATAGCATGACCAACGTGGATATTTCCGTTAGCGTATGGAGGGCCATCATGAAGAGTGAAATGAGGTTTTCCTTCATTTAATTCTTGACGGCGTTGGTACAATTTTGCTTCTTCCCATTCTTTTTGCCAAACTGGCTCTTTGGTTGGAAGGCCTGCACGCATTGGGAAGTCAGTTTTCCCAAGATTTAAAGTTTCTTTGAGTTTCATGATATCTCCTTTTTTTATATAGACAAAATAAAAACCACGACTCGCTAAAAAGGACGAAAATCGTGGTACCACCTTTGTTCGGAAAAAGAACAAGTCTTTCTCCCTCTTTTCCCGTAACGTGGGGAACGTCAAATCCTACTAACTTCAGACTTGATAACTTGAGAGGATAATCTAATCAACAGGGATTGTAGGACTTCCACCATCGCCTACTCGCTGTAAATATGTTTGGTTAGATCTTGTTCTCAGATTTTCTTTCTTATAAAAGATCAATAGATTCTGTCAAGGGTGTTGGTTGAGAATCTTGGTTTGAAGAAACGACTCCTTCTACTACTGAGCTAGCAGTATCTGGAACTGTTTCTTTTTGTGATTCAGCCAATTCTCGATTAGCTGCTTCAATGCGAGCTTGGAGCTCTGCTACTTCCTCTGGTGAAAACTGACGAGTCATATCAATTGGTTCTTCATCATGATATCCAGTTACATCTTCACCCAAAACTTCTCCGACAACTTCTTTAAAAGCTTCGTCACTTGTTTGAAGGTAAGTTGCTGTCGGACGTAAAATTTCTTCCCAGTCAGAAGAGTCTACAATGGCCAATTGACTCTCAATCGTAGATTTCAAACGTTGATGGAAGACACGGCTCTTATTCTTTAATTCTTCTGTCTCTACTGCAACCTTCTTAGCATTATCCGTAGCTTGACGCAAGATTTCATTAGCCTTATACTTAGCTTCATCAAGCAGACGCTGGGCATCTTGTTCAGCCTGTTTAAGGATATTTTGAGAGCGTTCATTGGCAGCTTGTTTGACACGTTCTGCAGTATCTTGAGCAATCAATACAGACTGGCTCAATGACTCCTTAATCTCATCAAAATAAGACAAACGTTCCTCTAAATTTTTAATGTGTTGCTCTTTTTCATGGTTACTACGAACAAGCGTTTCATAATCACGAACAACAATATCTAGAAATTCATCAACTTCTTCAGGATTAAAACCTCTAAACTTGGTACTAAAGGTTTTATCCTTGATTTCTAACGATGTAATTGGCATATTTTTCCTCACTTACTTAATAAAAAATAGAATCAATCAATGGTTCTGGTTCTTGCTCGTTTGTCACTGATCTCTTAGGAAAATCAGTAGTAAAAGACGAAAGACATTCTTCTAATCTTTTGATATAGACTTCAGTTTCATCCTTGTAACGGACTAGTTCCTCATAGTCAAAATAAATCTTATCCAAAAATTCGTCAACTTCTTCCTTATTATAGCCTCTGAATTTAATGGAGAAAGCTTTATCAATAATTTCCTGTGGTGTAATCGACATGTTTCTTCTCACTTACTTAGTAGTAATTGGACTGTTATTTTTTTCTTATCTTTTTTGGTTTGACCATTTTCTTTGAGTAAGATAATCCGTCCAAAGCGTCTAACGCTTACTAAATCACCTAACTTAACTTGATAGTCAGATTTTTCAACCAGATGGTAATTTACCTGAACAAACTTTCTTTCTAATAAATCAGCTGTTTGAGAGCGAGACAATTTCAGAACATTTGACAAGAAAGCATCCAAGCGCATACTCGGAACCAAAACTTCCTTTTCCTGATAATCACTCTCAGCTTCTACCAATTCTTCAAAAGATACGACTTCTAGTTTAACAGGCAATCTAGCAATCTTTTGAATCCCATCTTGAAAGAGAGAAGTGAATTTTTGGTCCACAATGATTTGCGCTCTATTCTCCGTAACTAATATATCACCAAATAACTTGCGATCGATTCCCAAACGATTCAGAACGGTTCCTAAAATCTTGGAATGAGTCAATTGGTCAAACTTACTAGAATAAACAATCTCAAGCAATTCCATTTCAAAATCCGCCAAAGTCGGTATGAAATAATCTGGTGCAAGAAGCACACGACTATACTCACTAGGCACAAAATCATTGCTTGAAAAAACTTGAATCCCATGATGATTCCCCAATGTCTTTAAAATAAAGACCTGATGGGGGTTGATAAAGGGAGTTAGGATGGGAGCGTAGTGCTCTTCAACCTGCCTAAGCCACTCCAGTCCCTTATCAATGAAAGGAATATCCTCGACTGAGAAATGCTGATAAATATCTTTTCTCATGCTAGTATTAAAAGAAAACGGATCAAATAGTTACCGACTAAATGAACTAAAATGACAGCCACCCAAACTGTAAGATCAAAGACACCAACCCTTAGTGGCAAACGTCTCAAGGGTTGAAGGATCGGTTTGACTAAGCTAGTTAACAAACGACCTAGTGCTGTATCATAGGCATTGGGAAACCAAGATAATAGAGCAAAAGCTACAAGTATCCATGAATAGATAGTTGCAGCATTCTGTATAAAACGAATTAGAAAAATCATTATTTCACTCGATTTCTCTTCATATCAAAATCAAACTCTTCACCGTGAGAACCATCAGGCAAGCGAATGTCTTCAATATTAACCACAACTCCTACTGGTGTCAAAAGATACATAGTATTTGCAACCTTTCTTAATTCACCAGCTAGCACATGACGAGCTCCATCTAAGTAATCTAGACAGCGGCGCGCTTGTACTTCAGTCATATATTGGAAGTCAATTAGAATACTTTCGTTACCTGCCAACAAATCAACGATATCTGTTGCATCTTCGTAGCGACGAGGATAACGAACATCAATAGTTACCTTTTCTGTGCTACGATGGCTCTGCATCGCCAACTCTTGCTGACGAGCATGAAGGCGCGTAATATTTTTCTCTTTAGCATTCACTTGTGAAGATTGTGGTAACTGTTGAGCTCGTGGGAGTTCTTCCTTTGGAGTCGAAACTGAAGTTAAGGTTTGTTCAGACTTTAATTCAGCAACGCTTGGTGCCACCTCTTCTCCATCTTCAGTGAAATAATCTATAAACTTATCAAATTTATCTTTTAGTGACATGGTTATTTCCTATTTAAAAAATGCTGTACCGATTCGAACGAAAGTTGAACCACATTGAATCGCTTCTTTGAAGTCTCGACTCATACCCATACTTAGTTCTGTCATCGGCATATTGGGGAGATGTTTTTCTTGAATGGTTTTTTGCAATTCTTGCGTTTCTTTAAATATCTCTAGTAATTCTTGACTAGTTGCTTCAAATGGAGCCATGGTCATCAGACCTACATACTCAATCTGGTCTAATTCTGAAAGTTCAGGTAAGAGGGCTAACAATTCTTCTTTCGAAAAACCGTGCTTACTTTCTTCCTTAGAGATATTTACTTGCAAAAAGCACTTAATCTTGTGGTCCGCTCGTTTTTGAATTTCCTGAGCTAGCTTTAAGGAATCTAAAGCATGAAAATAATCCACATAAGAAATCACTTCCTTGACTTTACGTCTCTGTAAGGTTCCGATCAAATGCCAGGTAAGATTCTTATCACTCAGAGCATGATACTTGTCAAGAAATTTATCAACACGATTCTCACCAATGTGTTGCACTCCTTGCGAAACCAAAGCTGAGGCTGTTTCAACATCTACATATTTGGTCACCGCAATCACAGAAACCGAATCGTTTTCACGACCGGCTTCCTGAACTGCATTCGATATCTGTTGAAAAACAAGGTTCGTATTTTCTTTTAAATTCATCTTCATTAACGATTTTTAAAGAATGGTGGTGTTTCCAACTCATCTTCATCTGTTGCCGCTGGAACTTCAAAGCGTTCCACTGGAGAAACAACTGGTTCTCCTTGACGAACAATGGCATCGCGTCTCAAGTCCCAGTCACCAAAAGCCGATGTCTTTGGCGCTTCTTGACGGCGATAACTTGGAGTTGGAATTTCTGCTGTATCAGCCATATCAAAATTACGGTCAAAAGTTTGTGCATGGCTAGTTCGAGCAGGTTCACGATGTGCTGCTTGACGTGGTTGAGCAGTTACAACTTTCTCAACTTTATCCTGACGTACTCCTGTTGCAACAACAGTCACGCGGATTTCGTCTTTCATTGTCTCATCGATAGATGTTCCAAGCCAGATGTTAACACCATGACCAGCTGCTTGGTTCACAATTTCTGATGCTTCTTCAGCTTCAATCAAAGTCAAGTCCAAGCCACCAGTTACGTTGACAATCACATCTTCTGCTCCATCGATAGTTGTTTCAAGAAGTGGTGAGTAGATTGCTTTACGAGCAGCTTCTACAACACGTTCTTCACCGCTACCGATACCAATCCCCATAAGGGCATTTCCTTTATTGGCCATAACAGTCTTAACGTCTGCAAAGTCCAAGTTGATCAAACCAGGATTTGTAATCAAATCTGTAATCCCTTGAACACCTTGACGAAGAACGTTGTCTGCTTCACTCAATGCTTCAAGAAGTGGAGTCTTCTTGTCAACGATTTCTAGCAAGTTGTTGTTTGAGATAATCAAGAGTGTATCAACATGCTCACGAAGTTCGTTAATCCCTTCGATGGCAAATTGTCCACGTTTGCTTCCTTCAAAACCAAATGGACGAGTTACAACACCGACTGTCAAAGCACCAAGACTTTTTGCAATACGAGCGATAACTGGTGCAGCACCTGTACCAGAACCACCACCCATACCAGCAGTGATGAAGACCATGTCAGCACCGCTGATCGCTTCTGTCAATACTTCTTCGCTTTCTTCTGCAGCTTTACGACCAACTTCAGGTTGACCTCCTGCACCAAGTCCGCGAGTCAATTTAGGGCCGAGCTGGATAACTGTCTCAGCTTTTGTACTGCTCAAAGCTTGTACATCTGTGTTGGCTGCGATAAATTCAACGCCAGAAACGCCTTCGTCAACCATACGGTTGATGGCATTTCCACCACCGCCGCCGACACCGATTACTTTAATTACTGCACCTTGTGCTGCTGCTGTATCAAATGAAAATGTCATATTTATATTCCTCTATTTTATTCGTCAAACATGCTTCCAATCAAGCTACGGAAACGATCTGTTAATTTACCTTTGCTCTTTTCTTCTGATTGAAGAGGAGCTACTGGTTCAACAGATTGAGTTGTTTCAGGCTCAGGAGTTGTCACTGTATTAAAAACTGGTCGTGGAGAAACAGGTGCAACTGGTTGAGCTGAACTTCTAAAGTCAATCGGTTGGTGGCGTAAACTTTCGTCACCTCGAATTGCTCGTTGGGCCAAAATATTCACTTCAGTAAGACTACCCGCAAATTCTGACAAGCTGATGACATGGGCAAAAGCAGGATTGCGAATACCTACTTGATTTGGTACGAATAACTTAACGCGTACTCCAAATACTTCTTGGGCCAATTCAACGACACCTGGAAGAAGGGCATTCCCACCAATTAAGACAATACCTCCTGGCAAGTCTAACAGGTGACGTCTTTCCAAGTCTTGCTTAATTTGCTCAAAAATGTGCTTAAGTCTTGCTGAAATAATCTCAGCCAAGTATTCTTCAGTCACTTCAACTGGCTCAACTTCACCGATCACTTCAACTTGGAATGTTTCCTTGCTAGCTAGCGGTGGATAAGCTTCCCCATAGTTCAGTTTTAGACCTTCTGCAATTTTCTTAGAAGTCTTGAGAACTTTTGAAATGTCTTTTGTGACATAATCGCCACCCTCTTGGTTGACATTTGTATATTGAAGTTCTTGGTTGCGAATAGTGGCAACAGTCGTTTGGCCACCACCCATGTCGATAACAGTCGCACCAAACTCACGTTCACCTTCATTCAAGACAGAGTGAACCATTGCAAGAGGTGAAATAATCACGTTATCGACTTGAACGCCTACACGCTCAACAGTTTTACGAAGATTGTGGAGGATCGTACGTGGGCCAGTGTACAAGAGACCGCGCATTTCCAAACGCACACCCATCATCCCGCGAGGATCACGAATTCCTTGGAATCCATCAACGACAAATTCCTCTGGAATAAAGGTGATAACTTCACGGTCTGGAGTCATACTTTTAGTCAAGGCTGATTTGACCACATTTTCGACATCTTGATCCGTAATTTCTTTTGTATCTGATGTCACTGGAATCATGCCTTGAGTTGGCTCCACTTGTAGCAAATTAGCTGGCAAACCAACGTTTACAGACTTGATTGAAATTCCTGCTTTTTCTTCTGCTTGAGAAATTGCAGACTTAATAGCAGTCGCTGCTGCTTCGATGTCAACGATAATCCCATCTTTGACACCTTTACTTTTGGCATTGCTTACGCCAATTACATTTACTTCACCATTTACAAGCTCTGCAACCAACACTTTAATAGAGCTAGTCCCGATATCTAAGCCTGTAAAAAAACCATTTCTAGTCATTACACTGCGTCCTCTCTATCTTCCCAGTTTCACACTTCTATTTTTAATAGCTACACCAAGGCATAACTACTCACAAAATATTATAACACAAAAAAAACATTCGTGCTCGAATTTTCTAACATTTAAACAAGCTTTTTCTTGAATTTTTATAATTATTCGACGATTGCATATATGAGTAAACAAAAAAAGAAAGAGAATCTCTCTGCTCTCTCTTTCTGTATACATTTTGGCCTCCAGTAAGGCTATTTTTTAAGGTCTTGTTTGTAAAATTCTTTCAAGGCATCTCGCCAAGTTGGGATGACAAACCCAGTAGCTTTGGCTTTTGCAAGGCTCATTGTTGAGTTTAGTGGACGTTTAGCTTTGGCAGGAAATTGGCTTGAGTCCACTGGCTTGACTTCGACATCTGTATCCTTCAAAATTTCAACTGCAAAGTCATACCAAGTTGTGTCTTCCGTCGCATCATTTGACAAATGATAATAACCAAATTCCTTGCGATTTTCAGCTAGGAAAGTCATGAACTCGGCCAAGGTACGCGTCCAGGTTGGTCGACCATGTTGATCATTTACAACTGTCAAGGTTTTATGAGTTTTAGCAAGATTTTGCATCGTGAAGACGAAGTTTTTGCCGTAATTTTCAGATTATCTTTTTTCACCACCCAATCAAACTCAAACATGTACACTATGATACTCTTTTACATTTGATTTTTTGTTACCAACTAGTTTCAGATATAACTAGATCTACATATCGTATCGTTTCAACTTATTTCTCTATGTTCATAATTAAAGTAGCATACTTTATTCTTTTCTTCTAAATTGAACTCATCACTTGAAACAACAATTGAATAGTCACCCAACTGCTTTAC
The DNA here is from genome assembly GCF_058200215.1 of Streptococcus sp. SCPM-O-B-15304 (M98). NCBI lineage: Bacteria > Bacillati > Bacillota > Bacilli > Lactobacillales > Streptococcaceae > Streptococcus > Streptococcus sp. SCPM-O-B-15304 (M98). The sequence goes on from NZ_JBYQGQ010000014.1 coordinate 13,731, forward strand.
TTTTTTAATAAATTAATATCCCAATAATGGAGCAAATCAAAAATTTTAGTAATCGTACTTTAGCATACCATATTTCTCATTTTTAATTTCTTTATAATTGATTTACTATCCACTCTGCACTCTTCATTGCAGCATTTCCGTCATCAAATTGTCTATTCTTTAACTTATAGTCATTGACACATTTATAATAATCAATTTTTGAAAATCTAGAAATTTGTTCAACTAATTCAAGATTTGTATAACATTTAATAAATGGAAGATTATTAAAATCCTGATTTAGAGGTCTTAATTTTGTATACTCTTCATAATCTGGCATATACAAAAATATGACTCTATTTAACAGCATGAAATCGGTCGGTGCTGATGAATAGTCTGAAATCATAATATCAGCTGCAAACATCAAATCCTGAGGATCCGGATAGTCTGTCACATTAATCAATCTTTCATCATCATTTTTAAAAAATGTATTATCAACATTTGGATGAAAACGAATCAACACTCTAACTTTTTTATTATAGAATTTTTGAAACGAATTGATTACCTTATCATAATCAAGATTATACGCTTTTGTTGATCCATCATCCCTAAAAGTAGGCATATATAAAACAACTAGTTCATCTAAAGAGATACTATATCTATCTCTAACGATTTGGTTTAAGTGGGTTATTTTCTCACTATGAAAGAAATCATCATTTCTTGGTAAACCATATTCCAAAACATCAACATTATCATTTAGCCAAAATGATTTTTTAAACTGTTCTGTTTGCAATTGGCAACTAGAAATGATTCCATCAGATATCTTACCATCGTATTTTGCCATTATGAGATAGGATTTTGAAAGTGTTGATTCTACGTCCTGCTCAACTAGTTTCACTCCATAAGAACCATGCCAAGTCTGTAAGTAGATTTGCTTTTTTCTTTTCCAAGGACGATCAGAATTTCTGATATTATCAACCCAAACTTTAGCTGTACTACACTCCAAAAAAGCTCTCCAACTTCCATATCGTACCTTTCTAATCCCATCAGGTACAGAAGTACTCATATCCTTTGTTAACCAAACTATATCAAGATTCTTATCCTGCTTTAATAGTTCATCAGCAATATACTTTGGATTGTCCCCATATCCTCGACCACCAAAGTTGTCAAATACCAGCTTTCTTTTATTTAGAGGTAACCAACTAAATGGGTAAAACATTAATCTTTTTAAAAATAATTTATAATATCTTTTCATATCCAATCTTTCGTTTGATTTTTTCCCTCAATAACTTAAAATGTAAGTTTCTTGACATTAAAATATAGCAGCAACAAAAAACAACATATACTATTCCACCCAAAACAATTAGGAAAATAAGACTCATTATATTGTATGGTAAATGAGTTTTGACTACCATAATAACCAGGTACATAACTAGACCGAATAGGTAGAATATCAAACCGTTTTTCAAATATCTTTTTAAATCTAAATCTCTTCTCACTGACCAAAATTGCATTCCAGACAATACAAATTCTGCCAACACTGTACTTACTGTAGCTCCCATTGCTCCAAAAGGTTTTATAAAAAAACAGTTTAGCACTAGATTTACAACGGCTCCTGCAATTAGAGATGCCACATAATCTTTATCCTTAGCTCTAGGAATCAAATACTGAGTTCTAATAATATTTCCTAAAACAGAAAAAACAACAGCTGGAGACATAGCCGCAATTAATCTACCTGATTCAAGAAATTCTTCTCCCCAAAATATAATAGAAAAAATATCAGAAACCGATATTAGTCCAAACATCAATACACTAGAAATAATCATCACGTATAAAATTGTTACTTCTATGTAGTATTTACTCTTTTCTTCTTGTCCTTCTGCTAGTAAATAGGAAGTTCTCGGCAACATCACAGCCCCTAAGGCCGCAATCAAAGCTTTAGGAATTTCAATAATTCTACCTGCATTGTCATAAAATCCAACCTGCCTTACATCAACCATTAAACCAAGCATATATTTATCCATATTAGTAAAAATACTAATGGCTAGTACAGGAATAAAAAGAATTAAAATTGGTTTAATATGAGGTAATAATTCCTTCAATTGAATCTTTTTCCAAGACAATATTCCTTTTAATTTTCCCCATAGTAAAAGTTGACCAACTAAAGTCACTGACCCATTTATAAATGTATACTTCCATAAATCTGTACTTTGACGTACACATAAAAAAATTAAAAATAATCCTAAAAGTTTAACTAATGTGTTCCTAAAAACGATTTGTTTAAAATTTTCTAATCCATAGAAAAACCAAGTAATATCAACAGCATTTGACAACAATAAAAAGAGTTGTAATATTGCAATAACCTTGTAATGTACTGCCCCAAAATATAGATAAGCAATATAAGCTATAGTGACCAGAATAGACATTATTAACTGGATAGAATAGATACTCCAAAATGTTTTTGATAGAGTATCTTCTCCTTCTCGTTTAACAGTCGCAATTGTTCTATTTCCGTAATTTGCAATTCCCAGAAGCATGAACATCATAAAGTAAAGTGCAACTGACATCGTAAAAGAATGAATACCTAGATTTTCAGCACCTAATACTCGTGATAAATAGGGAGAAGTTATTAAAGGAACAGCAATACCAATCAACTGATATCCCATATTATAAGCTAAATTTTTACTAATCTTATTACTCATTTGTCTCAACTTTCGAAGATATTATAAACTTATAAAAGGTATCCACACCACTAGAATAATCAAGGTGATGGTTTAATTTATGAAACACTGATATATTTTTTATTTGTTCCCATCGTTTTTCCGAAAATTGATTATTTAACTCAAAGTGAAGTGTGTGAGGAGAATGATTATTAAAGGTAGGGACAGCTGCCCATTCTGCTGGATAATGTTCCGTAGCAATTGTAAAGAATATGTGAAATAAAAAATAATTACATAAACTATTATTTCTCTTCCAATATTCCCAGAGAAGTTTTCTCGTATACAGTAATATAGGATGATCACTATAAGCTGAAATTAACCAACTTGACGCAACAATGGCTTGGGAATCCTTCCGTGATAAATCTAACGATTTATATACAAAAAGGGGTAATTCAAGATTTGTAAAATCTCCTCCAGTATTCAACACAGTTGCATCCACCCATAATCCACCATGGCGGCATAGGAGCTCTATCCGAAGGATATCAGAGTAATGCGCACGAGAAATCCATCCTTTTTTGTATTTCTCAATAATATAGTCTGGAATCTCCGTATAATCACTTATATTTTCTTCTGTCAATACAATGATTTCTCTTCCTTGAAGTTGAGTCCTCATTGATTGAATACATGTTTTAATTAACTCTGGAGCATACTCTTCTCCCTGAAACCAACAAATCCAAACTTTATTTGAAAATTCCATTTGAGATTTAAGCTCATTTTCAGTCAACGAAATATAGCTAAACTGTTGCTTTAGCTTTCTGTATGCTGTATCTGTGTCTTGTTGAAAAGCTATATTTTGATTATTTATAATATATAGTGGAATGATTCTATGAATTTTATTCTTCAATTTACTATAAAAAGAATGATTTTTTATAGAATCTAAAATTTTTTCTATCATTATGTTTCCTATACTCTACATTACTTTTGATTTCACATAAGCTGCTAAACGAATATCTATAAATCCTAAAATATTCTGCACAATTAGTCTCGCATCATTGTTTTGTGTATACTTAGCAAACTTTCTAAACTGTCTCTGTAAATACTTTGCAAAAGTAGGATTCAAAACATTTCTGTGATTGGTAGTCGTTGTAACGATCCAATTACAATACTGTTGACACGCTTTTTCGTGCAAAAAGGAATGCCCCTTATCTGAATAAAACTCAATACGTGAAGTATGCATCTCATCCTTCATTTTTATTTTCTCTAAAGTCATATTACTTTGGACTATACTTCCTTCTCGTTGAACATATAAATATAATGGTTCCTCAACAATTGATACCTTTTGGCATTCCCAAAAAAGAGGATAATTTAGAAATTCATCTTCATATAACTTGCCTATTTTAAATTGAAACTTTTCAAATAAAGTTGAACGATAAAGCTTATTCCACGCAACCACATAGCGATAGCCATCTGCTGTTAATACTTTTTCTAATATTTGTTTACCGGACAAGCATTCTTCTCCAGAATCCAATAGCTCATCTTTTATTTTTTCCCCTTTTTCATCAACTAACGAAAAAGAACAAATCGATACCTCGGAATCATTATTCTTTATAGAAGAATATAACTTCCAGACATAGTCCTTAGATATGTAATCATCGCTATCAATAAATGCTACATATCGCCCTTCCATTTGCTTAATCCCAAAATTCCGAGCATCTGATAAACCTCCATTTGCTTTATGAAATACTCTTATTCTAGGATCAACTTTACTAAATGAATCACAAATTTGCCCACTACTATCTGTACTTCCGTCATCAACCAATAAAATCTCGATATTTTTATAAGTCTGATTTAAAATACTTTCAATTGATTTTTTTAAATAATTTTCCACGTTATAGACTGGAACAACAATGCTTACCAAATCTTCCATAACTTATTTATCCTTCATTTTTAAATTTTCTTCTCTTCCACCACTCTTTAAATAAGTAAAAAGAATAGATCAACACTGGAATTTTTAATTTTAGCAAATAAAAAACAATCATCTCATTTATATTTTTAGGCATCTTTTCTTTGCTTACTTTTTCATCTAAAAATAATCTATACCTTTTTAATTGTTGAGTAATTTGGTCTAGTTTTTCTTTTGGTGAATACGGAGAATCAAATTTAAATAAATTATTTACATACAAGCTAGCAAGGTAAAATCTAAAATCCATATGTTGCTTATAGTAGTTCTCCTCAATTTTAGGATAAACTTCCAACAGTTGATTCCATATCTGGTTCTGAATTATCAGGGAATTTTCAATGTTCTGCACATAGCGCTTAGATAACGACTGCGGATTTACATTTTGAATATTATAATACACCCCATCAACAACTCCAATACTTTTAGAAACCATTAAGTATTGATACACAAATGACATATCTTCACCGAGTGACATCTCAGTCGAAAAAGTAATATTATTTTCTTCAATTACTTTACGAAGAAACAGTTTAGCACAAACACTTCTCGGAAAGATATCAACAAAATGAGCACCTATTTCTTCTCTTGTACGTGCAATAAATGAAGTTGACTTGTTCTCGTTTCCACCGTATTGAGTTGTAGCAGGTTCTTTATGCCAACAAGATAAGAGATCAATTTTATTATTTTTTGCAAATTGACACATTTTATTAAGCATACCTTCATCTAAAACATCATCTGAATCTAGAAAAAAAACATACTCTCCACTAGCATGAGATAACCCCTTATTTCTAGCAGCAGATACCCCTTTATTAAGCTGATGAAAAATCTTAACCTTTGAATTACTATCGTACTGGTTCAAAATTTCTGCTGTAGAATCGTTAGACCCATCATTCACTAAAATCACTTCAAGAGATTCTAAATTTTGCTTTAGGGCACTATCAACACAATTTTTAATAGTTTTTTCGGCATTGTATACTGGTATCACCACTGATATTTCAATTTTCATCTAAATCTCCTCTGATTAATTTAGTAGACTTATAAGCAACATTACCTAACCCAAGAAAGAAAAACACAATATAGGTAGACCTCGTAAACGTACTATTCCACACAACAATGCTCACCATCACTACAAAAGCTATTATGGATACAATTAATCTTTCACATTGCATCTCTTTATCTCTAGTAAAAGTTCCTCTTATAAATAATGATAACAAGAATAAATAAAGAAGGACTACAGAAATAAAACCACCATCTGCAAGCATTTTACCCAGTTCATAGATATAATTAACAGAGTATGACCCCAAACCTTTTCCAAATATGGCACTAACATAATCATGATAGAACAAGTTATCCCATAAGAAGGAAATAGTATTGGTTCGTCCTGCAAATTCCGTTCTGTTTTCATAGGATAATGCCTTTGTAACATTAAAAAAGGTATACAAATTATCAGGTAAAACCATTTCAATAATTTTGTAGGCAACCAAAAAAAGAAGAGATATTCCTGCAGTTGCACTAATTATACGTAACTTTTTAACTTTTTTTGACTTTTGAAATATGAAAATTAGGAAAATAGAGAATATGAGAATAACGAAAAAAATCTTTATTTCTGCCAATGCACATATTATACAGGAAATAGCAATCAAAAATAGCGACTTCATAGCGTCCCATTTGCCATATAAATAATACACAATAGACAAAACACATAGAGCTAAACAATAGAATCCTTGAATTCCGTTTGCATAATTAGTAAAACCAAAAATACCATTGGTAAAATCTGGATGTAAATGTAATCCTAAATGCTGGTATAAAACTAACAATAAATTAAATATCTGTAAAACGTAAGCAGTATCAATTAAAGATGAAAAAGTTCTGTCATCTAAATAACTGTTCGTCATGTAATAAACTAGAAATGCTCCTAGTATATATCTGATTCTTGCAACGAATTCATATACATTGAGATTTCCCCAACTAAAACTAATTAATAAAAATAGTATTAAGAAAATAAAAAAGACTATGCTGACATGAGGATTTTTTATTTTAATCTTGCCCAAAGAATAGGAATCAAATACAACAAATAAAGCCGATACTAGTAGCAATACATCTGGTATCGTAAGCAATAGCGATGAAGAAAAATAGGAATATACTAACTCACTACATAACGAATATATGAATAGCAACTTGATACAAATATTTATAAACTTATTCGTCCTTAACATTACTTGTCCCCATTAAATCGTCAATCATATCTATAAAGTTCTCCATAAATAGGTTATTATTAGTTTTCAAAGATTTACCTTGTTGTTCATTTATTTTAGAAATACCTGACATAAGATTGCTTATATTTGTAATGACTGTTAAATTATAGATATTTAATACTTTCTCAACAAATTCCATCTGATGGTCATTCACATGCTCTCCAAATTTTTTTTGTCTTGGAACAACTATAGGAACTTTACCTTTAGCAATAACCCCCATAAACGTTGCTGGTCCCCCATGAGTAATAATAATATCCGATTCCTCAATCATTTGATTCATTTTTTCATAAGAAATTATCTTTTCCCACTCACAGTATTTCGGAATATAATTGGAATATCCTGTCTGAATAAAGACCTCATCTTGAATAAGATTTTCTTTTTTTAGACGATCAACTTCTTTGATCAAGCGATCAAATTGTTGTTCGTGTGTACCTACAGTCACAAAAATCATTAGAATATTCCTCCTAGGTTAATTGCTTTTGGGTATACTTTTTTCATTTCCTCCCATTGGACAATGAACCTGTCAGTGACTGGATAAACAAGTTTCCCAGTCACTGTCGGAGCATCGATTCTATCAAACACCTCTATATAAACTGTCTTTGATCCAAAAAGCTTTCCAATGTAAAAGAAAGGAACAGCGACAGCAGCACCAGAGGAAATAATTACGTCTGGTCTCTCTTTCTTTAATATCTTATAGGCAAGAAAAGTATTTCTCACTAAATTTTTGATATTACGGTTGGTTGGATAATAACAGGGATATAAAACTTCCTCAGAGAGTAAACTCCTAGCGTCCTCCTTATCAAAAGTAACCCAAAATCTTTCTTTATCTTTCCAAAAAGGTTTCAACAAATATAAATGAGCTAAATGACCTCCACTAGATCCAACTAGACATACTTTCATTCCTTACTTCGCTCCATCTCTCATCAACACAACTTTTACAGTTTTTAGCAATATTTCAAAATCTTTCCAGATGGTCCAATCATCGATATAAGCCACATCCAACTTAACAACCTCATCGAAGTTTGTAATTTCACTTCGACCACTAATTTGCCACAAACCTGTAATACCAGGTTTGAAGCTGAGACGACGTTTTTGCTCAGGTGTGTACTTTTCGTACTCATCTACAGTTGGTGGACGTGTGCCAACTAAACTCATATCTCCGATCAGAACATTCCAAAATTGTGGCAATTCATCCAAGCTAGTTTTTCGGATAAATTGTCCGATCTTAGTCACTCGAGGATCGTTATCGATCTTAAACATACCACCTTGCATGGTATTTTGATCCATCAACTGTTCCTTGATTGCTTCAGCATCGACTCGCATCGAGCGGAATTTATAAAAGGTAAAGTGACGACCATTTTTTCCGACACGAGTTTGTGAAAAAATTGCAGGTCCGCCATCTTTACGAATCAATGGAACTAAAAATAGACTAGCAATGCCACAAAGGATCAACCCAACAATAGCTCCACAAATATCAAGGATGCGTTTGGCAATCACATGACTAGGCTTGTAAAAATTTGTAGAAAATGTCACTACGTTCAAACCCGCCATCTCATGAATTTGTTTATCACGACCTAAGTTTTTGTCGAAAGCATTGAGATTGACTGTGACAGCGATTCCCATGGTTTCAAACTGAGAAATAATGGCTCCAATGTCGTAGTCTTCACTTGGAAGATTGACAAAGACTTCATCCACTACCTCGTGCGTTGCATAAGAGATCAACTGTTCCCTCGGAACAACCGTCACCTTTTCATGAGTAAAGTCTGACATGTCTAAAACACTGACTGCAACCAGTTTCCCTTGAACATCGTTAGCGGTTAACAAACGGTCCAACACTTTTTCAGTACGTGATGTCGCTGTGATCAACAAAATATTACGACTGCTCTTCAAATTATGGTTAAAGGTTTTCCAATAACGCTTCAAAAAGAAACAGAGGAGATAATTCAAAACACCATACAAAGAAAGTAAATAGAGCATCCCTCGTCTAGAAATCACAAATTTTTCTTTTAAGAAGAAACTTGAAAAACTAATCAACAAGGCATAAAAGAGGATGTATTTAATCGTTTCTACTAGCTCAACATACTGGCCTCGTTTGAAAAAATCTTTACCATAATCACTAATGTAGAAGGCTGCAAAGTGAAGAAAAAATAAGACGAATACTGTATTTGGAACAATATCAGTTTCTGAAATTGCAATCAGTATATAAGCTAATACACTAACAAGTATACTCTGTAAGAATGCCAGAGTTACATTGTAGAAAACCCTTCCTTCCATACTGGACTCCCTAACTTCATTTTATCTTTTTTCATAATTGCCATAACCACCATAAGAACCATATTTTTCACGTTGAACATCAAATTTATTCAAAACTACACCTAGAAATGGTTTCCCAGTGTGTTCTAACTGACTTTTAGCTTTTTGCACTTCTCTTCGTTTTGCCACACCAGCTTCAGTAACTAAAATGGATGCATCACATTTTTGTACAATAATGGCTGCATCAATTACAACCCCTATAGGTGCAGTATCGACGATAATATAGTCAAAATATTTGCGTAAAGTCTCAATCATTTTTTCAAAGTTTGCGCTTTGTAAGAGAGCCGTTGGATTCGGTGAAATTGCTCCTGATTGAACTACAAATAAATTTTCAACGTCTGTTTCACAGAGACCATGTGACAAATCCTGAGTCCCAGCTAGATAATCTGTCAAACCAGTGATTTTTTCTCTTGACTTGAATACTCCAGACATGACTGAATTTCGGATGTCGGCATCAATCAATAGCGTTTTGTAGCCTGCACGCGCAAAAGCCCAAGCGATATTTGTAGAAGTTGTAGATTTCCCTTCACTCGGATCGACCGATGTAACTGCAATAACCTTTAAGTTATTCCCACTCAGTTGTATATTTGTACGTAAAGCATTGTAATACTCTTCCGCCTTTTTTAAAGAGTTCAGTTTTTGTTGTGCTAATTCTAACTTTACCATATGTTCTCCCTTACTTTAATTTATCCAGGTCTGGAATGACTCCAAGGAGTGAGATTTTCATAACGTCTTCGATATCTTCTGGACGTTTAACACGGTCGTCTAGAAGTTCAACCAATAGAACCACGACAATCACCAAGCCTGCACCTGCACCGATTCCCATTAAAGTATTACGACGGATATTTGGTGATGAAGGACCAGTAGCTGGACGGGCCTCCTCCAGAGTCGTTACGTCCGAAACTCGAGTAACTGCGATAATTTTTTGTGCTGCAACGTCTCGCAGTGCATTTGCAATACGACTAGCTTCATCAGGTTTATGATCACTAACTGAAATAGATACGATACGTGTATCTGCAGGGACCGTTACTTGAACCTTTTTAGCCAATGCTTTTGCATTAACGTTCAAGCCAAGATCAGCAACTACTTTCTCTAGGACATCTTGAGATAGAATGATTTCACGATAGTCCTTGACCAAGTAGGCCCCTGCTTGTAAGTCCTGATTTGTTAGTCCTGCTTTATCGTTTTGATTTCGATTAACCACATAGATTCGCGTTGTACTTCTATACTCAGGTTTGACCACAAAACTACTATACGCAAATGCAGCAGCTCCTGCTACGATAGCTACAAGAAGGATTAGCAATTTCTTTTTCCATAGCGCCTTTAACAACTGAATAACGTTGATTTCAATAGTATCTTGTTCTTTCATTTTAACTCCTATATTATTTGATCTTTAATGACTTTTTTGGGGGTTTCCACAAAGAGTTCCCGAGCCTTATCTTGGCCATATTTTTTGCTCACTATCTCATAAGCCTCTCGCATATAAGGTGGACGACTCTCTAGATTATGCATATCACTAGCAACTATATGAACCAAGTCCCTCTCCAAAAAATAGCGAGCACGCTTTTTCATGAATTTATAGGTGTCGCCAAACAGTTTTGGTTTGAGGATACTCGAACTATTGACCTGGGTATAGCATCCCATATTGATAAGATCTCTAACCCTTTTTTCATTATTTTCCAAAGCATCATAACGTTCTATATGAGCAACAACAGGGGTTATTCCCAACATCAAAACATTGGTCAATGCGCTATGGATTTCACGATAAGGGGTATTCATGCTGAATTCTATCAAGGCATAGCGTGTGTCGTTTAATTGTGGAATCTGTTGATTTTCTAATTTGTTTAAAGCATCACTGCTGTAATAGATTTCCGCTCCATACAAGATAGTGAAGTCGGGACCAATCTCCTTAGCCAACTCCTTGACAACTTTAAAATTTCTTGCAATGTCCTCCTCTGGTGTTTCAAACATCCCCTTCCGACGATGGGAGGTCGAAACGATGGTACGGACTCCTTGGGCATAGGCTTCCTTCAGAAGCGCTATACTCTCTGCCTTATCCTTTGGGCCATCGTCTACATCAAAAACTATGTGTGAATGGATATCAATCATCTTATTTTCCTTCCATGATATCTTTGATTTCTGTTTTGAGTGTCTCCAAGCTATTTGGATCGACCTCTAGCATATAAAGGTTGCTGTCAGGCATGGCATAGGAAGGAAAATCCATACGACCAGTTCCCTTTAGATCTCGAGTGATGACAGTATATTTTCCTCCACTTGCTAGTTGGGCATTTACTAAGCTCACCATAGTTTCAGGAGGCATATTAGTTTGTACAGAATCTTGCAACCCTTGCATAATACCATCAAAATTCTTCAAGGCTTCTGCTGAAGTTAATTTTTGAATAATGGCAGCAATGACTTTTTGTTGGTTTCGTCCACGATCTCCATCACCATTGGTCAAGGAATAACGTTCACGAACAAAGCCTAGAGCCTGCTCAGAGTTTAGATGAACATTCCCAACAGGGAAGTGATAGTTCCCATGAAGAGATGTGAAGTCTTGATCATTATAAACATCGACACCACCTAAGAGGTCAATTAATTTCAAGAAGGAAGTGAAGTTGAGTCGTGCATAGTAATTTAGATCAATTCCATAGAGATTTTCTAAGGTATGGATGGAAGCATCCACGCCATAAATACCTGCATGGGTCAATTTATCATTTTGGTTATTGCCACCATCAGCTATAGGCACATAAGCATCCCTAGGCGTTGTTGTCAGGAGAATTTTCTTGGTCTCTTGATTGACCGTCATAATGATATTGACATCCGAACGAGAAACGGAGCTAATCGGTCCGTATGTGTCAATCCCACTGATGTAGATATTAAAAGCCTTGTTTTGAGAAACTTTAGGCGCTTCAACGCTCTTGGTTAGTTCTTTGGTATAAATCTTCTTGATCTTTTTGGCATGGTCTGGATACTCTTGTTCGATCAGATTTTCAAAGACACTGTTCAAAATAATTGCCTTGGTCTCTCCAGCTAAGAGACTCTTATAAGCTGCAAGATAGGAAGAACTGTCTTCAACCGTTAAGTCTTTGCTCTGACTTGTCTTAATATCATCGAGCAATTTTTTGATATTCTCTGCATCTGTTTTGGTTGGGGCTGCCACACTGGATAATTCTGAGACATTTCCAATCTCGCTATCCGCCAAAACTGCAACACTGATGGAGTAACTAGAATAGTTAGAGGTTGCATTTAATTGATTTGCTAGGCTAACGAATTGATGAACTCCAATCAAAGAAACTGCGTTCACAATGACCAGAACCACGAGTAAAATCATGGTGAATACCTTGGCTTTTCTCTTTAAAATCAAAAACAAGGCTATTAGCGCAATCAAGATCATAGCGATGGCTATAAGGACATTGGCATAGCTAATCGCTAAAATATGATATCTGAATATTAAAAACAGCAAAAAACAAGCAAGCACGATATATACAAACAACAAAATAATATTGATGCTTTGTTGAATCTTGCTCGTTTTTCTTTCTTTTGAATGTCTACTCAACTTACACCTCTACAAAGTATTTTTTATTTTTATTATATCATAAAGTAGTACTGGATACCATTAAGACATATTAAGTAACCGTTTTTATTCACCTTAAAAACATGAATAGTAAATTTCAATGATAAAACAGCTAAAACTTTACTTAAAAGAGGCTGCTATGTTAAAAAGGTCGGGGCAAAAATCCCGACCTTTATGTTTATTGATCATGAAACTTTATCACGACAGCAGATGATTTTTGTTCATTTTTTAAACTATGAGATGAAGTTTGGGTTTACCGATTTCTGTTCTACTACCACTCTTTATACTTATTTCACGTGACTTTCAAAGTCTTTTTGACTCTTTTCGACAGAATTTTTACGTTCTTGTTCCCATTTAGCTTTCGCTTCGTCAAATTGAGCAGTTGTTACTACCTCTGTTTGCAGTCTCATGTATTTGTAGTTACTTCCAGTACCTTTGATTCCAACAAGTGAGTAAGCTCGTGTAAATGGTGTAACACGTGTCACTGAAGCCCCACCACCGTTTGAATTTACAGGGAGCAATAGCGAACTATCAATCAACCAGGCTTGTGCGTCTGCATAGTTTTCATAGCGTTTAGCTACATCTGTATTTTCTGCATCAGCCGCTTTCAATTTTTTAGTATATTGGTCCAATCCAATACTTGTAATCTTATCAGCATCCTTGCTTGGATCAAGCCCTAAAATCTTGAGATAGAATCCATCCTCAGCGTTGAAAGGATTGAGATAAGTTGATGGATCTTGGTAGTCCGCAGACCAACCATCCAAGTTCAAATCATAGTCATGATCAGCTGTAGTTGGTGCTTGGAATGTCGCATTGGCATAGTCTTCTGTTGAAATTTGAACTACATCAATCACTACATTTTCTGCCCCAAGAGTTGATTCGACAGATTGTTTAAGCGAATTAATCTTTGGAAGCAAGGTTTTGTTAACTTGGTCTACAGGCAAGTCCAAATGAATTGGGAAGCTCACACCTTGAGCTTCTAACTCTTTCTTAGCCTCAGCAAATTGAGCTTGTGCTTTTTCTTTGTTGAAGTATCCATCTTGAGCATCTTCAAGATTCATATTTGACCACTGAGTACTGTAGTTTACTAACTTAGATGAAACTGTCTCACCAAAGGTCTTATCTCCAACTTGTACGAAAGTTGGTGGGACAAGCGTGTTACGCAGAGTGTTTTTCGCAGCTTCTTCTCCATTAGACTGAGCCGAATAGGCCGTACGGTCAATTGCAAAGTTGATGGCTTGACGGAAGTTTTTATTTAAAATCGCAGCTTGAGTTGCTTGTTTTTGATCATCGCTAGTCTTAGCTGTATGATTGTATGCTTGGCGGTTAACGTTAAAATTATAGTACCAAGATGTTGCATCTTGCAAGCTATAAACGATATTGTCCTTGTATTTTTCCTTTGTCTTAGCGAAGTTTGAGCTATTCGGGTAGACACCAGCAGACGAGTAGGCTCCGCTTTCGAAATTACGGATTGTCATATCTTGGTCAGAACCATCAACATAAGCTAATTTAACTCTTTCAATCGTTACTTTATCTTGATCGTAGTAATGAGGATTCTTCTTGTACTCAAGTGATGATTTTGATGTAAATTCTTTTAACAAATAAGGACCGCTATAAAGAATACCATCTGGTTTTAATTCTCCAAATTCTTTTCCTTTAGAAGTCAAGAATTCTTCATTCACTGGGAACAAGATACTATTGGTAGTCTTAGAGTTCCAGAATGGTTCTGGTCGTGTCAAGGTATATTGGACAGTATAGTCATCCAAGGCTTTGACTCCAACATTTGAAAAGTCAGTATTTGCACCTGTCACATAATCATCTAATCCCTTGATTGAGTTTTGAATCAAATCAAGCGCTTGACTCTTGTTATCAGCTGCATACTTGATACCTGTGACGAAATCTTGTGCCTTAATGGAGGCGTATTCTTCCCCATCAGCCGTGAACCATTTAGCATCTTGACGAAGTTTATAAGTGTAAGTCAAGCCATCCTTTGAAACACTCCAATCTTCTGCAAGAGCAGGAATGAGATTTCCATAATTGTCATTTTCAAGCAAACCATCTACCAAGTTGGTTACAACAGCAGTGTTATCTCCTGAATAGTCCAAAAGGTAGTTGAAGGTTGTTGGATCGGCACCAAATGTTGACGAGTAGGTTTTAGCATCTGATGCTGACTTCCCACACGCTGTCAACAAGACCGCAGCAGCAAGTGTCAACCCCGCTCCAATCAAACGTTTTTTAAGTTTCATGTTTCATTTCTCCTTATATGTTAGGTTTTGTAACATATAACTATGTTATCAAATTTTGACCTAAAAGTAAAGTTATATCCTTATTTGTCCAATCGTCAATAAAAGGAGAAAAGAAAGAAATCCTGCTTTAAAACAGGATTTCTTTATTCATTACAAAAGACTATTTAACGTGATTTGCTAGTTCTTTTTGGTATTTGGCATTTGTTTCGATTTTCTCTTTTTGCCATTTCTTGAGAGCTTCTTCGTATTCTTTAGTGGTTACAATATCGTTTTGCAACTCTAAGCCTTTGAATACAAATGGATCACCCTTGATACCAACTTGAGAGTATGCTTTTGTAAATGGCACTGTACGACTAACTGTCGGAGAACCACCTGAAGATGCTACAGGGATAAGGAGCGAGCTATCTGAAACCCATGCTTGGGCTTTGGCATATTTTTCATAGCGTTTGTTGAGATCGCTCGTTTCTGATGCTGCATCATCCAAGAGTTTCTTGTACTCATCAAGTCCAACTTGAGCCATGACTTCTGGATCTTTTCCTTTTGTGATACCCAAGTGTTTAAGGGCAGAACCCTTCTTAGCATCTAGGATATTGAGATAGGTTGCCGGGTCTTGATAGTCTGGCCCCCAACCAGTTCCGTTCAAGTCATAGTCTTTTTGAGAAGGAACTTTAGCTTGAGATGTAATGCTCATTTTCTCATTGTCAGTCATTTGAAGCACATCGATGACAACATTTTCAGTTCCAAGCGCTGCTTCGACAGATTGTTTGAGGGAGTTGGTTTGTTGAACAGCAATGACATCTGTCTGTTCAACTGGAATATCCAAATGGATTGGGAAGGTTACACCTTTAGCTTGCAATTCTGATTTTGCTTTTTCAAAGGCAGCTTTTGCTTTTGTTGGATTGTAAAGGGTATCTTTACCATCTGTCAAAGCTACATCCTTCCACTGGTCTCCGTATGTTACCAATTGTTCTTGAGCCAATTCACCGAAGGTCTTTTCACCAACCTGAACATAGTCATAAGGCACAAGGCTGGTACGGATAATCTTGTCTGCACCTTCTTCGCCATTCATCTGTGCAGAGTAAGCATGACGGTCAAGAGCGAAGTTGATGGCTTGACGGAAGTTTTTATTGAGAAGCGCTTCTTTAGTTGATGTTTTTTGGGCATCATCTGTCTTAGCTGTTTTATTGTAAGACTGACGATTTACGTTGAAAGTAAAGTAATAGCTAGTGGCTTCTTGTGGACTATAAACGATCTTATCGCCGTATTCTTTCTTAGTTGAATCAAAGCTTGAGCTAGTTGGGAAGAGGCGAGCTGTCGTATATGAGCCTGACGCAAAGCTACGAATCAATGATTCTTGGTCAGAGCCGTCGTAGAAAGTAAGCTTGACGTGGTCAATCTTAACATTGTCCTTATCCCAGTAATTTGGGTTCTTTTCGTACTCGATCACGGATTTCGAAGTGAAGTTCTTCAAAATATAAGGACCATTGTAGAGAATACCTGAAGGCGCTGCTGCACCGTAATCTTTTCCTTGAGAATTTAAGAATTCTTCATTAACTGGGAGCATGGTTGCTGTTGTTACCTTAGAATTCCAGAAGCTTTCTGGTTTGTTCAAGGTATACTCAACCGTATAGTCATCAACTGCTTTGACACCGACTGTTGAGAAGTCATTCGTTTCACCGCTAACGTACTCTGCCAATCCTTTGATGGAGTCTTGGATAAGTGTTAGGCCATCTGATTTACCATCAGCTGCATGTTTCAAACCAGTCACAAAGTCTTGGGCCTTGACTTCAGCATACTCTTCTCCTTCAGAAGTATACCATTTGACACCTTTACGTAGCTTGTATGTGTAAGTCAAACCATCTTGTGAAACAGACCAGTCTTCAGCAAGCGATGGAATTAAGTTTCCATATTTGTCATTTTCCAAGAGTCCGTCGACCAGGTTGGAGATGACATCTGATGTTGAACTTTTACTAGTAACGCTATAGTCCAATGTTGTTGGATCAATAGCATAAACATACGAAAATGTTGTTGGAGCATCTGCTTTTTTCTCAGTCTTGCCACAAGCCGCCAAAAGAAGAGCTGCGCTCATCGTTATCCCTGCTACTGCGAGCCACTTTTTCGATTTCATAGGTATTCTCCTTTAAAATACTATTTTCACCATTATACCCTATTTTCCCATAAAAGCAAGGGTTTATAAGGTATTTTTTAGAAAATTCAAACAAATATTTTTTAAAGAATTTCCTATACTTATTTTAGAAAAGAGAGTGGGACAGAAATCGGTAATTCGTTAGAATTCGATTTCGTTGTCCCACCTCCGCACAGTTGAGTAGGGCTGTAAAAGCTGATGAAATCAGCGTAGTAGAGCTCACTCAACCACTGCGTCTTGCTCGGTAATCCAAAGACAATTGAGAGGCTGGCACTTTTGTCCCAGCCTCTTTTAGGTTTATTTGGCTAATTCGACACTGAAGGCATCCCATGGAGCCAAGGTCTGTGTAGCTAAAGCTGCTTCTACTGAGGTATTTTCAATCAAGACAGATGTGATTGATTCTTCAACTGCGAACTCTTGCTTTTGGTTGGACAAGTTTGCCACAACTAGGAATCGACGGTCGCCATCTTTACGGATGTATGCAAAGACTTTTTCAGCCGTTTCAAGGAGTTCAAAATCAGCTCTCACCAACCAGCTATTTCCCTTACGAATGTTTACCAATTTTTGATAAGTATAGAAAATAGAATCCGGGTTTGCCAGTGCTTCCTGAACGTTGATTGCTTCGTAGTTTGGATTAACAGCCAACCAAGGTTGTCCGTCTGAGAAACCAGCATTTTTTGTCTCATCCCACTGCATTGGAGTACGCGCATTGTCACGTCCAATCACACGAATGCTATCCATGATTGTTTCCATTGAAACACCTTTTTCAAGGGCTTCACGCGCATAGTTGAGGGATTCAATATCTTCTACTTGCTCCAAGTTTTCAAATGGGAAATTGGTCATCCCAATCTCCTCCCCTTGGTAAATATAAGGAGTCCCTCTCATGAGATGAAGCAAGATTGCATACGCTTTAGCAGATTTTTCGCGGTATTCTCGGTCATTTCCCCAGATTGAGACGATACGAGGGAGGTCATGGTTGTTCCAGAAGAGCGAATTCCAGCCGTCCTCAACTCCTAATTCTGTCTGCCATTTGTTGAAAATCTTTTTTAATTTCCCAACATTTAGCTCTTTTTGGTACTGCCACTTAGGTTGTCCTTCCTGATACTGAAGACAGATATGTTCAAACTGGAAGACCATAGACAGTTCTTGTCCTTTTGGATCTGAATAGAGTTTTGCGATTTCTGGTGTCGCTCCCCATGTCTCCCCTACTGTCAAGAGCTCTTTGTCGCCGAAAGTAGCCTGATTCATTTCCTTGAGATAAGGATGGAGCATAGGACCATTGTTGACAATCTTCTGATCAGGTATCTTCCCAATCATGTCAATAACGTCCATACGAAATCCACCGATCCCTTTATCAATCCAGAAATTCATCATTTCATAGATTTTTTGGCGTAGTTCTTCATTTTCCCAGTTAAGGTCTGGTTGTTTCTTACTGAAAAAGTGCAGATAATATTGACCAGCCTTTTCGTCATATTGCCAGGCAGAACCACTGAAAATTGACTCCAATTCGTTAGGTTCATCACGCCAGATATAGTAGTCTCGCTCAGGACTATCAGGATTTTCACAAGCTTCGATAAACCAAGCATGCTCATCTGATGTATGATTGACCACCAAATCCATAATGATTCGGATATCTCGTTTTTTAGCCTCAGCAATGAGCTCATCCATATCTTCCATGGTTCCAAAGATAGCCGCGATATCTTGATAATTGGCAATATCATAACCATTATCATCCATGGGGCTATCATAGACTGGAGAAAGCCAGATCGCTGTGATCCCTAACTTAGCTAGATAGTCTAGCTTACTGGTAATCCCAGGTAAATCACCAATCCCATCTCCATTGCTATCCTTAAAACTTTTTGGATAGACCTGATAAACAACGGCATTGTGCCACCATTTTTCTTGCATCTTTTTTCCCCTTTTAACATTCACTTTATTCCATCATAGACCTTTTCTTAATTTTATGCAAGCGTTTGCCTCAATCTTTTTCCTTATTTCGAACCTCCGTTGTTTCTTATCTTCCATTTTTTTTATATAATAGAGATCAGAGGTAAAAAAATGAAAAAACAAGCTTTTAGTTCTGAACAATATTTAAATCTACAACGCGACCATATTTTGGAGCGCATCAACCAATTTGACGGCAAACTCTACTTGGAGTTTGGTGGCAAAATGCTAGAAGATTTCCACGCTGCTCGTGTCCTTCCTGGATATGAACCAGATAACAAAATCAAACTCTTACAAGAATTGAAGGAGCAAGTTGAGGTTGTTATCGCTATTAACGCTAGCAATATCGAGCACTCAAAAGCTCGTGGAGACTTGGGCATTTCTTATGACCAAGAAGTGCTTCGTTTGATCGATAAATTCAATGAACTCGGTATCTTTGTTGGTTCAGTTGTCATTACTCAATATGCAGGCCAACCGGCAGCTGATGCCTTCCGTAATCAATTAGAGAAAAATGGTATCGACTCTTATTTCCACTACCCTATCAAGGGGTATCCGACAGATATGGATCACATCATTTCTCCTGAAGGTATGGGGAAAAACGACTATATCAAAACTAGCCGTAACTTGATTGTCGTGACTGCTCCTGGTCCTGGTTCAGGTAAGTTGGCAACTTGTATGTCTAACATGTACCACGACCAAATCAATGGTATCAAGTCTGGTTATGCCAAATTTGAAACCTTCCCAGTTTGGAATCTCCCACTTCATCATCCTGTCAACTTGGCTTATGAAGCTGCCACAGCAGACCTAGATGATGTCAACATGATTGACCCATTCCATCTCCAAACTTATGGAGAAACCACAGTCAACTACAACCGCGATATTGAAATTTTCCCTGTCCTTAAGCGTATGCTGGAACGTATTCTCGGTGAG
This sequence comes from Streptococcus sp. SCPM-O-B-15304 (M98), assembly GCF_058200215.1. NCBI lineage: Bacteria > Bacillati > Bacillota > Bacilli > Lactobacillales > Streptococcaceae > Streptococcus > Streptococcus sp. SCPM-O-B-15304 (M98). Next base: position 33,732 of record NZ_JBYQGQ010000014.1, read on the forward strand.
TCTCCTTATGCGTCTCCAACTGACATGGGTGTCAATATGGTTGGTTTTGCAATCACTGATAACGACGCCGCCATTGAAGCATCTAAACAGGAAATTATCCGTCGCTATTACCAGACAGTTCTTGACTTCAAAGCTGAGAAGGTTGGAGAAACTGCTGTGAAGAAGATTGAGCTTCTCATGAATGACCTCGGTATCACACCAGCTGACCGAAAGGTTGCTGTTGCTGCTCGACAAAGAGCAGAAGAAACAGGCGGACCCGCTCTAGCACTTGAATTACCTTCTGGTGAAATCGTTACTGGTAAGAACTCAGAACTCTTTGGTCCAACAGCGGCTGCATTGATCAATGCTATCAAAATGTCCGCTAACATTGATGCTGAAACAAAATTAATTGAACCAGAAGTGGTGAAACCAATTCAAGGTTTGAAAATCAATCACTTGGGTAGCCGTAACCCTCGACTTCATTCTAACGAGATCCTCATCGCCCTTGCTATCACAGCAATGCAGAATCCTGATGCAGATCATGCCATGAAAGAACTCGGAAATCTCAAAGGAAGCGAAGCTCACTCTACGATTATCTTAACGGATGAAGACAAGAATGTTCTTCGCAAACTAGGTATCAACGTAACCTTTGATCCTTACTATCAATACGATCGTTTGTATCGCAAGTAAAATACGACACTCACTCCTCTTAGAATTGGATCCTTAGCATCCAGCTCTAAGAGTTTTTTATATCTTGCAAGTCTTTCACAAACATATCTTTTAAAAATAATTCTCATTTTAATAGAAGCTGAGATAACATTTAATTTTAGATTTATTTCTAATGAATCCTTAAAAGGAGTGAATCCATCCTCTTCAATCTTGACTTGAACTACCTTGGCTGAGGTTGACCCATTTTCTCTACAATATCAAATCGGTGTAACGAGACTGACTGCGTCACTCTTATCTAGAACCTCAAAGCGATGCTTGGAGACATCTACATAAGAGAACAAATTTGGTCATTGATTTTCATTGAATATACAAAAAAGCGAACAAGACAGCATTCTGTTTTTCAGAAAACTATCTAGTTCACTTTTGCTTATGATTTAATTTTTTGGTTTATTCTACCGTTACTGACTTAGCAAGGTTACGTGGTTTGTCCACGTCGAGTCCACGGTGTAGGGTTGCAAAGTAAGCGACCAATTGTGTTGGTACGACCATTGAGATTGGTGAGAGGTAAGGGTGTACGGTCGTAAGAACGATATCATCTGTATCTTTGGCAACATTTTCTTCTGCAATGGTGAGAACCTTAGCTCCACGTGCTGCCACTTCTTGGATATTTCCGCGAGTGTGGTTGGCAAGAACTGGGTCTGACAAGAGAGCCAAAACAGGTGTTCCTTCTTCAATCAATGCAATGGTTCCGTGCTTGAGTTCTCCAGCCGCAAAACCTTCACATTGGATGTAAGAAATCTCTTTGAGCTTGAGACTAGCTTCCATGGCTACGTAGTAGTCTTGACCACGTCCGATGTAAAAGGCGTTGCGTGTTGTTTCAAGAAGATCACGGACTTTTGCGTCGATTGTTTCTTTCTCTGAAAGAGTTGATTCGATAGATTGAGCCACGATAGACAATTCATGAACCAAGTCAAAGGCTTTGGCTTTTTCATTGCCATTTGCTTCACCAACAGCTTTTGCAAGGAAGGCAAGGGCTGCGATTTGGGCTGTATAAGCCTTAGTTGACGCTACGGCAATTTCAGGACCTGCATGAAGCAACATAGTATGGTTGGCTTCACGTGAAAGGGTTGAACCTGGCACGTTTGTCACTGTCAAGCTTGGGATTCCCATTTCATTAGCCTTTACCAAAACTTGACGGCTATCAGCTGTTTCACCAGATTGGCTGATAAAGATGAAGAGTGGTTTCTTGCTGAGAAGCGGCATACCATATCCCCACTCAGAGGAAATACCAAGTTCAACTGGCGTATCTGTCAATTCTTCCAACATCTTCTTAGAAGCAAATCCTGCGTGGTAAGATGTTCCAGCTGCGAGGATATAGATGCGGTCTGCGTCTTGAACAGCCTTGATGATAGCTGGATCTACGACAACTTGACCAGCCTCATCTGTGTAGGCTTGGATCAACTTACGCATCACCGTTGGCTGCTCATCAATTTCCTTGAGCATGTAGTAAGGATAAGTTCCCTTACCGATATCAGACAAGTCAAGTTCCGCAGTGTAGCTAGCACGCTCATGGCTGTTACCATCATAGTCTTGAACTTTAACGCTATCAGCTTTTACGATAACCAACTCTTGGTCATGGATTTCCATGTATTGATTGGTCTCACGAATCATAGCCATGGCGTCTGAACAGACCATATTGTAACCTTCACCAAGACCAATCAAGAGTGGTGATTTGTTCTTTGCCACGTAGATGACATCTGGATTTTCAGAGTCGATCAAGGCAAAGGCATATGAACCGCGGATGATGTGAAGAGCTTTTTTGAAGGCTTCAAGCACTGACAACCCGTCTTCTTCCGCAAATTTACCAATCAAGTGAACAGCGATTTCAGTATCCGTTTGTCCCTTGAAGTGGTGACCTGCAAGGTATTCTTCCTTGATTTCAAGGTAGTTTTCAATCACCCCGTTGTGCACCAAGACAAAACGTCCTGTCTCAGAGCGGTGTGGGTGAGCATTATCTTCTGTTGGTTTCCCGTGAGTGGCCCAACGAGTATGTCCGATACCAGTTGTTCCCTCAACACCAGCAGTTTTAGCAGATAATTCTGCGATACGACCAACCGCCTTCACTAAATGGCTTTCAGCACCACCTAGGACAAAAATCCCCGCAGAATCATAACCACGGTATTCGAGCTTTTCAAGCCCTTGAATCAAAATATCAGTTGCATTTGTGTTTCCAACAACACCAACAATTCCACACATAGTATATACGACACAGGCTAGCTGTGCTTTCCCCTTAAAATTGGTATAGTCTAATTCTCGCTTTGCAGAATCAGCAGAAACAGTATATACTTGTTTCTTTCACTTGTCAAGAACAAAAATTGGTATAGCCTAATTCTACTGATTCCACATGCTAAAAATCTATCATATTTCGCCTAAAGCAAGTATTTAAAAAGGGCTCTACTGCCCCTAATAACTACTATTTTGTAGCAAGCTTTTCTGCTTCTACTACTTTTTGAAATGTTTTTTGGTAATTTACTTTAATCGTCATTGTCATGTGAGAGTCCTCGTTTCTTTTTGATGAATCCAGTATAAAATCCCTTCCTAAAACATAGCTTATATTTTCCTTAGAAAAAACTAAAAGTAACTTGTGACTCAATGAAAACGAAAGAGCAAACTAGAAAGCTAGTCACAGCTTTCTCTAAGCACTGCTTTCAGCTTACCAGATAGACTAAGACCTTGTTTGAAGTGATGTTTAAGGTTATACATTCAATGAATAATTTATCAGAATCCCTTACCTGAGAATCCCATACAAAAAGAGCGTTACCGCTCTTTTACTTAGTATTTAGGAGAAGGTGTTTGTTCCTGTTGAAACGTTTTTTGGTAATTTACTTTAATTGTCATGTGAGAGTCCTCGTTTCTTTTTGATGACTCTAGTATAGGCAATAACCCTAAAAGCAAACTTAAGATTTTCTTAGAGAAAGCTTAATCTAAATGTTCTTTCTTTTCTAGATTTAGGGCAATCATATGCCACTCTGGTTCCTCTTGCCAATTAGGAAGAGAACTGATATAGCTTGCTACCTTTCTAGCTTCCTCAAGGATTGGGAAGTCTTCGATGATATCAGCCACTTGAAACTCTGGTAGACCTGACTGTCTGGTTCCAAAAATCTCACCCGAACCACGCATTTTCAAATCTTCTTCTGCAAGGACAAATCCATTAGTCGTTTCCGTCATGATGCGCATGCGGTCTTTTCCAGAGTCAGTCTTGGGATTGGCTACAAGAACCGCGTAGGACTGCTTGTCTCCCCGACCGACACGACCTCTGAGCTGATGAAGCTGGCTGAGTCCGAAACGGTCAGCATCCATGATAATCATGACGGTCGCATTTGGCACATTGACCCCGACTTCGATAACTGTTGTTGAAACCAGAATATCTGTTTTTCTCTCTTTGAACTCCTGCATAATCTGGTCTTTTTCATCACTTTTCATCTTACCGTGTAAGAGAGCAACTTTTGCTTTTCCAGAAAAATGAGCCGTCAATTCTTCCGATAAAGCAATAGCATTTTTAAGATCTAGGGCTTCAGATTCTTCAATCAAGGGCGAAATGACATAGGCTTGAGACCCTTTTTGAATTTCTCCTTCCAACCAAGTCAGGACCTGGGGCAACTGTTCATGTTTAATCCAGCGTGTTACGATTGGCTTTCGTCCTGCTGGCATCTGGTCAATAATAGAAACATCCATATCTCCAAAGGCGGTGATGGCTAAGGTTCGTGGAATCGGTGTTGCCGTCATCATAAGGACATCTGGATTTTCTCCTTTTTCACGTAAAATACGCCTTTGTCCGACCCCAAAACGGTGTTGCTCGTCGATGATAATCAAACCAAGTCGATCGTAGTCCACCCCGTCCTGTATAAGAGCATGGGTACCGACGATCACATCAATCTCGCCCTTGGCAATGGTCTCTAAAACCGTACGTTTTTCTGCAGCTTTTAATGAACCTGTTAGGAGAGCTAGTTTCAAATCAGGAAAGAGACTTTCTAGACTTTCAAAATGCTGCTCTGCAAGAATCTCTGTTGGAACCATGAGGGCAGCCTGATAACCAGCCGTTACGGCTGCGTACATCGCTAGACCTGCCACCACTGTTTTCCCACTACCAACATCCCCTTGCAAGAGTCGATTCATGTGATGGTCCGACTTCATATCGGTCAGGATTTCTTGCAGGCTCTTTTCTTGTGCTTGGGTCAAAGCAAAAGGCAAATTTTCTTTAACCGCAGTTAGTTTTTCCTGGGACCAATTCAGAACCAATCCACTTCCATGAACCTTATTTTCAGACTTGAGGGTCTGTAATTGCATTTGGAAATAGAAAAGTTCCTCAAACTTGATTCGACGGAGAGCCTGCTTGTATTCTGCCAAATCCTTAGGAAAATGCATAGCACGAACAGCCTGACAGCGAGATATGAGTTTGTATTTATCTAGCAAGGACTGAGGGAGATTTTCCTCTATCAAGAGATCTAGCCCCTGATCAAAGGCGGTTTTAATGATCTTAACAAGACTTGCTTGACTAACTCCTTGTACGAGACGATAGACAGGTTGAAGGTCGTCCTCCACTTGAGCTAAAATCTTCATCCCTGTTAGACTAGCCTTGGCGCGATCCCACTTACCAAAAACGGCTAGAGTCGCTCCTAGCTCAATCTTGTCAGCCAGGTAGGGTTGGTTAAAGAAGTTAACTGCAAACACAACCTCTCCCTGCTTGAGGCTAAAGCGTAGGCGATTGCGCTTAAAACCATAATACTGAACACTAGCTGGTGTTACTACCTGACCAGATAGGACAGCCTTTTCACCGTCTTCTAGCTCTAGCACCTGCTTGGTCTTAAAATCTTCATAACGGAAAGGAAAGTAGAGCAAGAGATCTTGCAGGTTTTCGATTCCTAGTTTGGCATATTTTTCTGCTGACTTTGGTCCCACGCCAGGCAAGACATGCAAGGGTTGGTGTAAATTCATGCTCCTCTCCTTTCCTTTTGTTTCTTAATGATATTCTCTCGGAATTCGATCACTGAGGAGACAAACTACCTCATAATTGATGGTTCCTCGGTAAACCGCTACATCTGTTGCAGTAATTTCTTGATCACCGTCTGCACCAATCAAGGTTACCTTGGTACCTAATGGATACAGCTTAGGTAAACGAATGGTGATTTGGTCCATGGATACCCGCCCTACGATAGGGCACAATTGTCCATCCACCAAAACTGAGAAACTCTGCATATCTCGTGTCCAACCATCTGCATAACCGATCGGTACCGTTGCAATGACTTGCTCACCGTCTGCTTGATAAGTTGCTCCGTAACCCATACAAGCCCCAACCTCTACTGTTTTGATATGAACGATGGCTGTTTCCAAGGTCAAAGCAGGTTTTAGTTCATAAGGCAATTCCAAAACTTGTCCACTTGGATTGAGACCATACATAGAATCCCCCATGCGAACCGCATTGAAAATAGTTTCTGCATGCCATAGAGTCGTTGCTGAGTTACTCGCATGGACTAGTTCTGGTACTTCTTGCAAGTCAGCTAGGATTCCCTTAAAGCATTCTAACTGTTGCTTAAAGTAACTATCCGACTCTTCATCAGCAGTTGCAAAATGGGTAAAGATTCCCTCAACATTTGCTCCATGTTCCTTGAGTAAAGTTTGAGCTTGTGCTGCCTCGCTTGCACTTCTAAAACCAATTCGTCCCATACCTGAGTCAATTTTAAGATGAACAGTTAAACCTGATAAGTCTGGCTCTGTAGCTATGAGTTTCTGGGTCCATTCCAAGCCAGCCACTGTCAAAGTAATATCAAAGTCCTTGGCCAATGAAAGAGATTCAACCTCAGATACTCCCAAAATGAGAATTTTCTTAGAAATTCCTGCTTGACGGAGTTCAAGGGCTTCATCGATATTAGAAACGCAAAAACCATCGACATCATCCTGGATAGCCGTAGCAACAGCTACCGCTCCGTGTCCGTAGGCATTGGCTTTCACAACCGCCCATTTTAGGGTATCTTTGGGAATGTGCTCTCCCATTTGTTGGATATTGTAGCGGATAGCACCCAGATCGATGAGGGCCTTGGTTGGTCTATGTGGACTAGTTTTCATAATCTTCCTCCAAAATAACACTAGCTGTCACAAACTGATCTGTATGGCTGATCGATAGCCACACTTTTCCTGAAAATGGGGATTTGCTGAAGTAAGGCGCCCCTCTCTCATTGTTCAAAACTTCCAAATCCTGAAAGCCCAGCTTCCCAATTCCCGTTCCCATAGCCTTTGAGAAAGCTTCTTTAGCTGACCAACGCCCAGCCAAATACTCGATTTGTCTACGACCTTTGAGACTGGCAAAACGCTCCATTTCCTCGTCTGTCAAGACACGCCGTGCAAATCCTTCTCTTTTTTCAACTGCATTTTCTATAGAAGCTAATGCTTCGATATCAATTCCGTGTCCAACTATCATTTTCGTCAAAAGGAGTTGAGATACCCCCAACTCCATCCTTTTCACTTATTTTGTTAAGGTAGTGTAGATTTCTTCTACCAAGGCTACTGTATTTTCCCATCCTAGACATGGGTCTGTAATAGAGCAACCAAAGATTTCTGGTTGATTTTGTCGACCATCTGCTAAGTAGGATTCAATCATGAAACCTCGAACTGTTTTCTTAATCTTTTCATTCCAGTCACGGTTGAGCAGTGCTTGGCGAACAATTCGAACTTGCTCCATATATTGTTTCCCTGAATTATCATGGTTAGTATCAATCATGATAAAGGGATTTTCAAGCCCCATAGACTCATAACGCCCGATAGCATTTAAGAGAGTTTCATAGTAGAAGTTTGGTTCATTTTTCCCATATTCATTCATAGCTCCACGAAGGATAACGTGAGCTAGGGGATTACCTGAAGTCTCAACTTCTTGTCCATGGTAAAGAAATGTTTGCTTGTTTTGTGCAGCATAGATGGCATTAAACATAACAGACAGATTTCCAGAGGTTGGATTTTTCATACCCACTGGTGCATCAATCCCTGAAGCAACAAAACGGTGTTCCTGGTCTTCTACCGAACGTGCACCCACGGCATGGTAGCTCACCAAGTCATCAACCAAGACTAGATTGGATGGATAAAGCATTTCATCTGCTGTAGTCAATCCAGTTTCTGTAATAACACGATAATGAAGCTGACGAACAGCCTGTAAACCATTAATCAAACTTGGTGCTTTAGAAGTATCTGGCTGATGAACCAAACCCTTGTAGCCATCTCCATTGGTACGTGGCTTGGCTGTGTAAACACGCATGACCATGAAAATCTTATCCGCAACTTTCTTCTGCAAGTCTGCTAAACGGCGAGCATATTCAAGCACTGCTTCTTCATTGTCAGATGAACAAGGACCAATGACTAAAAGGATACGATCATCCTTACCAGATAGAATATCAGCCAGTTCTTGGTCTCGGCTTTCCTTATGTTGCAAGGCTTCTGCAGACAGCTGTGTTTCCGCCTTAATCGCTTCAATATCGATTTCTTGACCTTTTTCAATAAATGCCATACTATTCTCCTAGTCTTTGGTAGATTTCACGAACAAGAGACTCAGTATTTTCCCATCCTAGACATGGATCGGTGATAGATTTTCCAAAGACCTCTGGTTCATTTTGACGACCGTCTTCTAGATAAGACTCAATCATGAAGCCACGAACATATTTTTTAATCTTTTCATTCCAGTCGCGGTTAATCAAGGTCTGACGAACGATGCGAATCTGATCCATATACTGCTTGCCTGAGTTATCATGGTTGGTATCAATGATGATAAATGGATTTTCGAGGCCCATTTTTTCATACTGGGCAATGGTATCCATCAAATTATCATAGTAATAGTTGGGGATATTTTTCCCGTATTCATTGAGGGCACCACGGAGAATGGCATGGGATAGAGGATTTCCAGTAGTTTCTACTTCTTTTCCTAAGAAAAGAAAACTCTGCTTATTTTGAGCTGCATAAATCCCGTTGAACATGACATTGAGATTTCCAGACGTTGGATTTTTAAAACCTGTCGCAAAATCTGCTCCACTAGCTACAAAACGGTGTTGTTGGTCTTCAACCGAACGAGCTCCAACTGCCATGTAAGAAATCAAGTCATCTACCAAAGGAAGGTTTTCTGGGTACAACATCTCATCCGCTGTCGTCATTCCTGTTTCAGAAATAACACGGTAATGCAGGTGACGAACCGCCTTGATCCCATTGATGAGACTAGGTGCTTCTTTGGCATTTGGTTGGTGAATCAAGCCCTTATAACCATCACCATTAGTACGTGGTTTAGCAGTGTAGACACGCATCACCATAAAGACGCGGTCTTTTACTTCTTCTTGCAGTTTTGCCAAACGCTTGGCATACTCAAGAACTGCTTCTTCATTGTCAGACGAACACGGACCAATCACTAACAAAATGCGTTGATCTTCACCACGAATAATCGCTTCAAGTTCTTGATCGCGTTGTTGTTTATTGGCAAGTGCCTGTCCTTCTAATTTAGACAAACTACGAACTTCTTCAATATTAATTTTAGGGCTTTTGGCTGTAAATACCATGATTCATCCTCCTTATAAAGCAAACGGACGCCAAGCGAAAATTCACTTTTCACTAGGCATCCGCCTGAAAATTAGTCATTCTTAATGTCGTTTACCGTGACAGTTTTTAAATTTCTTACCAGAACCACATGGGCACAAGTCGTTACGCTTAACTTGGCTAAGATCCAAATCTGCAGGAAGCTCAGTCTGTTGCGCAGCAATATTACGAGTTGCTGTCGTACTGATATGACGCTCTGCTTGTGGACGCTCTTGTTCATGAATTTGTGCTTTCATCATCAAACGAGTCACATCAAACTCAATGGAACCAATCATATCATTAAACATACGGAAACCTTCGGCTTGATACTCAACGACTGGGTTATTCTGAGCATAACCACGGAGACCAACAGCATTACGTAACTGATCAAGAGCATCAATATGGTCTGTCCACTTGTTGTCTACAACACGTAGAATCAAGACTTTTTGGAATTCTTTAACAGCTTCCTCATCACGAAGCTTAGCAACTTGGCTATCGTAGACTTTCAAGGCACGTTGGTAAAGTTCATCTTTGATCGCTTGGTCTGACAAACCTTCTAGGTCTGAAAGTGAAATTGAATCTTCTGGAAGCAAGTTGTATCTTGCAAAATTCAAGATAGCTTCTAGTTTTTCATCTTGTTTAGCACGCGCATGATTATCAACAACACGATTAATAGTGCGTTTAATCATTGCATGAATCTCAGGAGCCAAGTCGCGATCAGCAGTGATGACATCGTAACGTTGTGAGTAGATAATCTCACGTTGCTCACGCATAACATCATCGTATTGAAGGACTTGTTTACGTGTGTCGTAGTTGTTTCCTTCAACACGTTTTTGTGCTGCTTCAACCTGACGTGTCAACATACGAGATTTGATCGCTTCGTCTGACATATTGAGACGTTCAAAGACACCCTTCAAGCGTTCTGAACCGAAACGTTTCATCAAATCATCTTCAAGAGAAAGGTAAAATTGAGATTCCCCTGGGTCCCCTTGTCGTCCTGAACGTCCACGAAGCTGGTTATCGATACGACGACTTTCATGGCGTTCTGTACCAATGACACAAAGTCCACCAAGTTCACGAACACCTTCACCTAGCTTAATATCAGTACCACGACCGGCCATGTTGGTCGCGATTGTAACTGCACCACGTTGGCCAGCATTCATGATGATTTGAGCTTCTTTATAGTGGTTCTTGGCATTCAATACTTCGTGAGGAACTCCTGCAGCTACCAATTTTTTAGAAATATAATCACTGGTTTCAACAGCAACAGTACCTACCAAGACTGGTTGACCTTTTTGGTAGCGAGCTTTTACATCTTCAACAACAGCCTTAAATTTAGCTTCAAGACTAGCATAAAGTACGTCTGGATGGTCAATACGTTGAACTGGACGGTTTGTTGGGATTGGAATAACACGAATATTATAGATTTCGCGGAACTCCTCTTCCTCTGTCTTACCAGTACCTGTCATCCCTGACAATTTCTTATACATACGGAAGAGGTTTTGGTAGGTAATAGAAGCTGAAGTCTTGGTTTCATCTTGGATTGGCACACCTTCTTTTGCTTCAATAGCTTGGTGCAAACCATCAGAATAACGACGACCTTCCATGGTACGACCGGTAAATTGGTCGACAATCAAGATTTCCTGCTCTTCGCTGACCACATAGTCAATATCAAGAATCATGATGTAGTTAGCACGAAGGGCATTGTCTATAAAGTGAGTCAAGGCTACGTTTTCGATATCGTAGAGATTTTCTAGTTTGAAGTAGCTTTCAGCCTTGTCAATACCAGAATCAGACAGACCAATTGTCTTAGACTGAATATCAATGATATAGTCATCCTTATCCAAAGACTTCACAAAATGGTCAGCCATATGGTAGAGTTGACTGGTTTCAACTGCATTGGCTCCTGAAACGATCAAAGGAGTACGAGCTTCGTCGATCAAGATTGAGTCAACCTCATCGACCAAGGCGTAGTTGAGTGGACGTTGAACCATATTTTCGGCACGAACGACCATGTTATCACGAAGATAATCGAAACCAATCTCTGAGTTTGTTGAATAAGTGATATCACACTCATAAGCTTCTTTTTTCTCCATTGGAGATTTGGCTGCCAAGTTGATCCCAACTGACAAGCCGAGCCATGAGTACAACTCACCCATCTCAGTCGCGTCACGTTCTGATAGGTATTCATTGACCGTAACTACGTGAACACCTTTACCTGAAAGGGCGTTAAGGTATACTGGCATAGTCGCTGTCAAGGTTTTCCCCTCACCAGTACGCATCTCAGGAACGTCACCATGGTGAAGAACGATTCCCCCCATAACCTGAACCTTATACGGGAAAAGACCAAGAACACGCTTAGCTCCCTCGCGTACAACAGCAAACGCCTCATACAAAAGTTGGTCAAGAGTCTCACCATTTTGATAGCGTTGTTTGAATTCTTCTGTTTTTGCTTTCAATTGCTCGTCTGTTAACGCAGCCATTTCATCTTCATATTTGAGGACTTTATCAGCCATCTTTTCTAGGCGGCGGAGTTCCCCTTTATCATTTTCGATGATTGTTTTTAATAAATTTGCCATTTTTTTCCTTACTTTAAATTCTGAATATTTTAGAATGTTCTTTTTATTGTAGCATATTTGCCCAATTTTTTCAAGAAATATTCCGTTTTCCCTTAGGGCAAAAAAGGGCTAATCATCGAGATTAGTTCCCTTAAAATTCCTCCTCTTAGCTTCATTTTTCCTAATTTGAACTTCTACTCAACTTCAGCATTGAGAAACGAAGCATCCTTCAGTTATTAGGCACTAATTTCCTCAGTTCTCTCAAGGAAGATTAGCCTTATTCTTTTCCAACTTCAATTTTTTCATAAATTTTAGACAAGTATAAACTATCCAGTCATTGAGTAAGGATAAAAAGACTAAAACTATCCATATCAACCACCTAGCTAAATCCTTGGGTTCTAGTAAAATAAAATTAAATAAGATTAGCGAAAAAAGAGTGAAAGCTAGACTAAACAAGGCCATGAGAGGTAAATAAATCCAGTAAAAGTAGTAAAGGAGTGAAAAGTGTTTTCTTCCTGGTCGTGCCTTCCTTTGCCAACTAAAAAAGAAAAAATAGGGCACTAAAATCAACAATTGTAGCAACTTCTCCATCTCATCACCTCCAGAACTGTTTCCTATTTTTATTATAGCAAAAAGACCTGGAAAGTAGTTTCCAGATCTTGCAATTCTTAGAAATAAACGGCCAGTCTACTGTTTTGATGTAGAAGTACTAAAGTCAACCTTTGGAGCCGTCTTGGCTTCTTCGCTTTCTTTGAAGGTTTCTGCTTCTTTAAAGTTCATCATATTAGCAAAGAGAACAGTTGGGAAGCTTCTTAATTTTTGATTGTAGTCAGTTGCTGCCTGGTTGTAATCCTTGCGGGCTACAAAAATACGATTTTCGCTTCCAGCCAACTCCGTCATGAGTTGTTCCACATTTTGATTGCTCTTAAGCTCAGGATAGTTCTCTGTCAACACAAGTAGGCGTGAAATAGCTGAACTCAACTCACCTTGAGCCTCTTGGTTTTCCTTTGAAGTAACAGAGCCATTCCCAATTTTTGCACGTGCTTCTGCAATCTGGGTGAAGACCTCTGTCTCATGGTTCATTTGTCCCTTTACAGACTCTACCAAATTTCCAATCAAGTCTGAACGACGTTGAAGAGCTGTCGCTACATTTGCTTGAGCTTGTTCTACCTTGGTCTGTTCGGAGACAAGACCGTTATAAGTACCTACAACCGAGCAACCTCCCAGCAAGATAATGGCTAGTAAAATGCTCAATACATAAATGATTCCTTTATTTTTCATATCTAAACCTACTCATTTCTTTAAATTTTATACTGACATTACCAATCATCAGATGAACCTCCACCATCAAAGCCTCCGCCGTCCCAGCCACCAGAAGAATCTGAACCTGAGTCTGACCAAGACGAATCCGAATCGGATGAGTCACTAAACCACCAGCCACCGTCAGAGGAATCTCCTCCTCGGCCACCGCCGCCTCCTCTAATAATGGCTATAAATATGATAATGAAATAAATGATTATCCCGACTCCGAACACATTGTCCATAGGATCACTGTTCTTACGATGACTAGACGAGCTACTATTTCGACTCGATTTTTTACCACTGATGCTATCAGAGTAACGTCTGATTTTGGCGGAAGCATCTGCAAACGACGTTTCATCAGATGAAAAGGTTCCACTTCCCTTATAAAACTGATTATCCAAAGCTTTGGCAATCGCTAGAATCCCCTTACTATAGTCCCCATTTTTAAAATCTGTACGACTGGCTGCCAGGATCTGCTTGGTTTGGTAGTCTGTTATTCTAATTGCGGTATTATTACTTGTTTCAATCCTTGATTTACGATCTTGAACAGCTACCACAATCAAACTTCCAAAATTATCTCCTGAATAACCTATTTTCCAGGCTCTAGCCGTCTCATTAGCGACCGTTTCAATGTTTTCTCCTTCTAAACTGTCCACGATATAAACTCCCACTTGAAGCTTTTCTGCCTTTTTACTATTAGCTTCATTCAAATCACGAATTTGTGTGATAGTGTCCTCTGTCAAATAATGATTTGGATCGTAGATACCATAGTCTGGTTTTTCAGGTGCTGTGAATGCTGATAAGAAGAGAAATACCATCAGCAATCCAAGGATACGCGCCAAGAAACTTTTCTTTAACAATCTATATTTTTTCATAATAACCTCCCTGTGTAAGGAAAATTGTTTAGAGAATTATAGCATTTTGATTTTTACAAAGAAAGTACATTTTCATTACAAATCTATGACAAAAACTAAGAAAATGATGTTTTTTTGATGACAAATCGGACTCTCTATTCTGCATTAAATGGTCTAAATTCCCACCATATTGACTGCAATCTCTAGAAGGAATAATCAGAAGCACTCGGAACCAATCTTAGATAAATTTTGGATCTGTTGACAAGCCTTATTTCTTGGCATTATAGTTCATAAGATTTGCATTTCTTGATATCCAACAACTCATGACAAAAGAGAGGCTTTGAGAGGGAGGAATTCCTCTGTACTACACCCCCGAAAAATTTAACTTTCGGGGTCTATACATTCTTAAATCTACTAGTCTTTGTATTCTTGTGGAGAGAAATTTTTATTTTACAATATAATAAAAAATATAGTCATCAATATATTTATCTACTGATCAAACATTTTTAACCTTTTTTCCGTTATTCTCAAAATTTTCGAAATCACTTGATGAATTTATGATGTTTTAGCACTCTCTGTTAGGGGGGCTAATTCACTGGGTAATTTATTTTCAAAATAAATATAGGCTTCATCTGTCGTAGCGTTCAAATTATCTATTCACATGCTTTTTATAGTGAAAACTTCTACATCCTACGCGATAATCTATCTCAAAATAATAATAATGATCTCTGCCGTCCTTGGCATTTTCCTTGTTCAAGACAAAGTAGTCCTTTTGGTTGATAGCCATGGTTCGCAGAATATCATCAATCAAGAAAGTCAAGGGTACATTCATGGCAGAGTATTTTTGGAAATCTTCCTCAAAACGAATGTAGTCATCTGAGAAGTAATCCATCTGCAATTTGTTTTCATATAACTCTTTTCTAGTCATCAACTTCCTCCTGACAAAGTTGGATTGTGAGAATATCATCTACCCTTATTAATCGATAGCCTTCATCCGTTCTAACAGAGATTTCTTCGGGGGATAATGCTCTTACTTCACCCAATATCGTGCCTTTATGATTTTTCTCCTTGACAACAAAAGAGCCTTTTTGTCGTCCAACGTAGAGCTGGGAAAGCAGCAACAATTTCTCAACTGGATTCAAATCTGTTGATAAATCGACACGATTTTTTTCTGCACTGAGTGAACTCGTATGCTCCGATAGAAAAAAGCCCATCCACTTCTGCATGCCTGGATCTTGATAATCCCTCGCGGATTGGAAGGGCAAATAAGAGCGATCAATCATTTTAGTCCATCTAATCCTCCAGCAGAGTGCCCTCCGATCAGCTTACTTCTGGCAATACTTCTCGATGCATCCTCTAAGGCAGTTGCCTTCAAAAGGGAAGTAAAGCCGAATTGTTCTCGAATGGAATCAATGGCAGTCTGGAGCCTTTCTTCTTTTTCTAGCTTGTCAACATCATCAAAAAGGGAAATTAAAGAAAAGGACTCGTCCATCAATCCTGAATAACTAACGGCTACACTCCTGACAGCTCCAGAAGTATATTTGCTATGGAATAATTTCAGTACATAACTGACTAAAAGACTGGTATTATTGGTCGGCTCAACCTTCATCTGGGTATGGATGGAGCGTTTTTGTTCCTGCTTAGAAAATCCAAGATGAATAGACACAACTGTCGTCTTCTTTCTGGCCCGTCGAAGCCTGATAGCCACCTGCTCAGCCATCTCTCGGAAGATAACTTCGATATCTCGCTGCTTGACATAGTCTCTCGGTAAAATTTGCGAATTGCCTAAGCCGTGAGATTTTGGCTTATAAGGCTTATGAACATTACTCTCATCTATTCCATTGGCATGAAACCACAAGCGTAGTCCAGCTTGGCCAAGCTCCTTCTTCAGGACATCAGGATTGCTATTGGCTAATTCCTTAATCGAATAGATTTCCAAGCTATTTAAGCGCTTCTCCATCCGATGCCCAATCCCCCAAAAGTCGGTCATCTTTGGAATGGACCAGACCTTATCCTCCACATCTTGGTAAGACCAATTGGCTCGCATAGTCGGTGTGTGCTTGGCTTCATTATCCAAGGCCAACTTAGCAAGCAGAGGATTAGCGTTAGACATGCCGACTGTCGAGTAAATCCCCGTCTGCCGCCAGATGTCCCTCTGGATACGAGCCGAAAGCATATCCAGCTTATCTTTACGAGAAATCTGCTGATCTGGGACAAAATAATTGAGCGAACTGGTTAGATCAATAAAGCCTTCATCAATTGAATAAGGATAAATATCATCTGGACTGCCATAGTTCTGAAAGATTCGTTGGATTTCCATATTAACTGCGATATACTTGTCCATCCGAGGAGGGACAATGACGCTCACCCGAGCCCAATCCTCGATAAATTTCACATAAGCTGAACCCGTAGGTAGGCCTTGTTTCTTAGCATTGTAGTAGGAAAATTTGCGCGTCTTGATATCAAAAGGCAGGTCATGAGCACGGCCTACATTTGCTTTTCCAAAGACCTTTTTAAACATAGGCGAGGAGGCAAGAATAAGCCCAACAGAATTATCCGCCCGACTCATAACACAAAGGGAAGTTTTAAGAGGATGAAGCCCTCTTTCCACACACTCAACACTGGCATAAAAGGACTTCATATCGACAAAGGCAATATCACTTTTGGGCTCTCTGGAATAATCAAAGTAGCCCATAGACTATCCCTCCATTGGCACAAAATTACCCACGATAATGCCTACAATCCTCGGATCTTCTTCATAAGAGATGAAAATATCCTTGTATTTAGGATTGATAGAGACCAGACGTAAACCATCTTCTTCTCGATAGACCCGTTTGATATAGGTCTGGTTATTGCAAACCACTGCATAGACAGCACCGTCGTAATCAAACCCAGTCTCCCGAATCAGAGCCACGGAACCATTTTGATATTTGGGTTCCATAGAATCCCCTGATACCCAGGATGCAAAATCATGAGCCAGTTCTTCATTGAAATAAACCGTGTCAAAGTTTCGATCATCATAAACTGAAGCTCCGATACCAGCTGACATACGTTCGTAGACATGATACTCGAAAAGTTTTTCTGAAATAAGCATCACCTTCTTGGCTTGTTCTTCTTGAGCCAGATCGCGAGCATAGACCACTACCTTCTCTTTTCCTTGATTAGAGAGGCTGTTATAGAGACGGACAATTTCGATTTGGGTGAAATAACCTTTTGGCACTTTTAAAATCTCTTCTAGCTGTCTAACCTTTTCTTCGGAAGGTTCCTTGACTCCACGTTCCCAAGCTGAATAGGCCTGAAAACTAATCCCAAGCTGCTCTGCAATCTCCTTTTGTGTTAGCTTTAGCTCTTTTCTCCGAGCCTTAAGTTTTTCTGGTTGGTACATGTTTTACCTCCTAGTCTGATGTTTTCATTGAAGGTTGACTCTATTTTTTAAAATTCAACCATTTTGGTTTAGTTTTATTATATAAAAAAAGCAGACAAATGTCTACTAGGAATGTTGAGGTTTAGCAGACTATTGGGAATGATGATGCTATAGATTCCTTATCTCAAATACTGTCGTATGAATCCACTCGTTATTCATTTGAAAGTCATTTTCTATGATTTTACTAAAGGTAAAACCATTTTTTAAAAGCACTCTCTGAGAAGCCAGATTGTCCGTTGCCGTCCCTGCGATAATCTTATGTAAACCATAAGTAGTAAAGGCCTTTTCTAAAACGAGTTTAACTGCTTCGCTTGCATATCCTAAATTAGTAACATTTTCTCCAATCCTATATCCAAGTTCTGCTATTTTTCTATCCTTCCCTAAAACACTTAAATTGATTCTCCCGACCATAATGCCTTGTGCATCTCTAATAAGATGCATGTAGACATCATGGCTCTCTTGTTCCCTTAACAATTCCCTTGTAATTTCTTTAAAACCTTCTAAGTCAAAATAGTGGGCTGGTCTAGGAGGTAGACTCCGCTCAAAATACTCCCGATTTTCTTTTTCAAAAGAATAAATATCTATACTATTTTCTTCAGACATCAACTCTAAACTTATCATTGTAAACCATCTCCTATCATTCTCTAAATTCAAATGTACTCATGTTCACACAAAGTGACATTTACAGAATTTACAGAGCTATCTTAATTTTTTCATATCGTATCTACATTATAACACAACATACTATGAAGAAAAATAATATCCAATGTTAAAACACATTTCACCTCATAAACTGCGTCATACGGGAGCAACACTCGCTAAACAGGCAGGAATGAGCTTAGAAGCTATTTCCGAAGCTCTAACACATAGCGACACAGGTACAACACAGATTTATGTCAATACTTCTAATGTAGTCCCTATGGCAGTCGGTGAATTTGCCTTAAAGTCTCTAAAACAATAAGGTTAAAATAAGGTAAACTTTGAGGTGAACTTTTTCAAAAAACATAAAAAAAGCACCCATGAGGTAAACTCTTGAGTGCTTTGAAACGTTGATATAATCGTATTGATTAACGTTTTGAGGCAACTGACTTTGTCAGATTGCAGCCACATTTGTAAGCGACTAAAGTCGCAACAACTGTGTCAATTGCACCAATTTAGTAAGAAAATTTAAAAAAGAACACCCCGAAAGGTGCTCTTTGTAAGTATAGTAATTCTTTCGAATTAACGTTTACTAAATTGTGATGCTTTACGTGCTTTCTTAAGACCTGGTTTCTTACGTTCAACTTTACGTGAGTCACGTGTAAGAAGTCCTGCGCGTTTCAATGAATCGCGGAAGTCTGGGTCTACTTGAAGAAGGGCACGAGCGATACCGTGACGGATAGCTCCTGATTGACCAGCGTATCCACCACCTACAACGTTAACGAAAACGTCGTATGAACCTACAGTTGAAGTAACTGCGAATGGTTGGTTGATGACAAGACGAAGGTCAGCGTGTGGGATGTACTCTTCAACATCTTTTTTGTTAACAGTGATTTTACCAGTTCCTGGAACAAGGCGAACGCGTGCAACAGCGTTTTTACGACGTCCAGTACCTGCATATTGTGCTTGTGACATACTTTATTGTTCCTTTCCTTAGATAAGTCCTGAAATATCAAGAACTTCTGGTTGTTGTGCAGCGTGAGTGTGCTCAGCTCCAACGAATACTTTCAATTTCATACCTTGAGCGCGGCCAAGAGTATTGTGTGGAAGCATACCTTTAACTGATTTCTCGATCAAACGAACTGCATTTTTAGAACGAAGTTCACCAGCAGAGATTGATTTCAATCCACCTGGGTGGTTTGAGTGAGTGTAGTAGATCTTATCAGATGCTTTTTTACCAGTCAATTTAACTTTTTCAGCATTGATAACGATTACGAAGTCACCTGTATCAGTGTGTGGTGTGAATGTTGGTTTGTTTTTTCCGCGAAGTACGCTAGCAACAACTGCTGAAAGGCGTCCTAGAGGTACATCAGTTGCGTCAACAACGTACCATTTGCGTTCTACTTGGCCTGGTTTAGCCATGAATGTAGTTTTGTTCATGATTTCTCCTATATGAATATCGTTTTTGTTTACAGGGCGGATGTTCCGGTCCGCAAGTTATTTGAAAGGTTCCGGGGCCTTACAAATGGGGTAAACAATACCGTCTACTATTGTATCAAAATTCTCAGATAAAAGTCAAGAGATTGGAAAAATATTTTTTTATTTCTGCCAGATTCTCAACCTTTTTTCTGCCTGCTCCTGAAGGATTGTCTGAAAAATTTTAGAGACTAAGTAAATAGCGCAAGTCAAGAATAGCGTTACCACTAAATAATTGATCAAACGACCATGATCTCCAACCAATGGTGGTTTTGTCAAAAATCCATAATCTCCACCTG
This sequence comes from Streptococcus sp. SCPM-O-B-15304 (M98), assembly GCF_058200215.1. Taxonomy (NCBI): domain Bacteria; kingdom Bacillati; phylum Bacillota; class Bacilli; order Lactobacillales; family Streptococcaceae; genus Streptococcus; species Streptococcus sp. SCPM-O-B-15304 (M98). The sequence goes on from NZ_JBYQGQ010000014.1 coordinate 53,533, forward strand.
TTACTAAATTAACCACGAAAATCAAGGCATTGAGCGAAGACGTGATAATTAGGATTCGTTTGAAATCCAGTAAACTAGCATCGTAGTCCTTCAGGAGATAAATCAAGGAATTTCCAAAGAGGGCTAAGTGTCCGAAAATAAAAGACAGGATGGCAATGTGGGGGAAGGGATAGGGATCTGGCACTGGATAAATAAAAGCTGCCAAAGTTCCAAAGGTTCCCAATACAGCAAAATACTGCTTGACTCTAGAGACACCCGGAGTCAAAAGCACTACAAACATAGCCAAACGGCAATGATAAAAGGGTAGACTTTCTGTTAAAGGCATCTGATTAACCAAATACCATCCGTAGAGCAGGATTAGCTGTACCGCCTGTAAAATCCGGAAAAATCGCTGACAGACTTTTTTCTCACAATAACGATAGGCAAGAAATACAGTCAATGCCAATAAGGTAAATAGACTTCCGTACCAAAGAAGATCAAATTGGGGTGGTTCCGTCGGCTGCGTGCTAAATAAAGCATCCCAAAAATTCATGTAACTTTCCTCATTTTCATATAAGCCAATCTCTTACTGATCTTTATAGAGCCTAGCTTACATTTATTTCTTATATTTTTGTGTTCCAAAGAAGCTAATCCTTCAAGACAAATTTACTCTTGAAAAATTTTTCTTATCGAAGAACATTAGTCTTCTTCTTGCAAACTTTCTACTAGCTTGGCTAGATTCATAGAGTTAGAACCTTTAAGCAAGATTTGGTCATGTGCTCCAAGACTTTCCTTGACCTGCTTGACCATGGCTTCAAACTGGTCTTCTTCAGCAGTTTTCTTGAAGTAGTAAACATGACCGATTGGAAACATTTGACTGGCTAGTTGAGCCAAATCAGCAATGTCTTCGCCGTAGAAAATAACGGTATCAAGGACATCGGGTGTAATGCTCAAAATCATCTGATTATGGAGTTGAACAGACTGGTCTCCAAGTTCTTTCATGTCCGCCAGAACTGCGAGTTTCTTGCCACCTTCATTGGCTGGAATGGCAGAGAAAGTCTCTAAAATCAACTTCATGGCAGTTGGATTGGCATTGTAGACATCTGACAGGATATCCGCACCGTTGGCTGCTTTTTTCCACTCGGTACGATTGCGGGTCAATTCTAGATTTTGGAAGGCTTGACCAATCTGCTCTTCAGATACTCCTTCTTGCAGGGCAACATAAGATGCGATCATGGCATTAGTCGCATTGTACTTACCTGTTACTGGCAAGTCAAGAGCCTGCTCTAAGAAATTGGCCTTGAAAGTCAGGCTATCCTTACGCTCAATCAAATCTGTAATTTCTAGTTCTGCACCTGGACCAAAACGAACTACTTTTTGATCAGCAGGTAGATAATCCTCAACAATAGGATCAGCTGGTGCTAAAAGCAAGCCCCCTTTCTCCATACCATCAGCGATTTGCAATTTCCCTTTGGCAATCTCAGAACGGTCCTTAAAGAAGGCCAAATGAGCTTCTCCAACCAAGGTCACAATGGCTGTCTTTGGATGAGCCAATTCAGACAAAAGATGGATATCTCCCAAGTGATCCTGACCCATCTCCAAGACCAACTTTTCAGTATCATCTGGCATATGAAGAACTGTATAAGGCAGCCCAATCTCGTTATTGTAATTTCCTTGAGTTTTGTAGGTTTTGTAGTTTGTAGAAAGCAAATGCGCCAGCATATCCTTGGTAGTAGTCTTACCGTTCGAACCTGTAACGGCAAAGACATCTACACCTGCCTTTTGAAGATAGTAAGCTGCGAGAGCTTGAAAGGCTGTCAAAACATCCTCTACTAAAATGTAAGGATGATCTGCTACTTCCTTCTCTGACAGGGTTACAGTAGCGCCATTTTCAAAGGCTGTCTCGATAAAATCATGACCATCACGCGCTCCCTTGAGAGGAATAAACAAATCCCCCTCAGCAATCAAGCGACTATCAAACTCCGCCTTAACTAGCGGACTATCCGCATAGCTTGTCACATCATTTTTTGCATCAACAACACGCGCAACTTCGTGAATCGTAAGTTTCATGTTTACTCCTTTAAAAAGGGGCAAGGAGTCCTTCCTCGCCCTTATGTCTGTCTTTACAATAGGTGCGCTTCACGCTTGTCAAAACTTTCCTTAGCAAGGTCAACCAAACGTTCGATTAATTCTGGATAAGAAATTTCCATATTGTCCCAAAGCAAGGGATACATAGACCATTGAGTGAAGCCTGGCATGGTATTTAGCTCATTTAGGAAAACTTCTCCCTTATCTGTATAGAAGAAGTCGCAACGCGACAATCCAAGCCCGCCAATAGCACGGAAGGCAGCTTCTGCATTTTTACGCATGACTGCTACTACATCCTCACTAATCTTAGCTGGAATATCCATGGTAATCTTGTTATCGATATACTTGGCATCATAGTCATAGAAAGCTACGTCTTTGACAACTTCACCAGGAAGAGTGCTCTTAACATCATAGTTTCCTAAAAGTCCAACTTCAATTTCACGCGCATTTACACCCTGCTCCACTAATACACGACTATCGTACTTGAAGGCAAGCTCTAGAGCTTGATGGAGTTCCTCTTTATTTTCAGACTTAGAAATCCCAACACTAGAACCCATATTTGACGGTTTTGTGAAAACTGGATAAGTCAATTTCCCCTCAACTTCAGCAATCTTAGAAGCCAAGTCATCCCCTTCAACAATGGCTACGTAAGGGACTTGGGCAATCCCAGCAGACTCCAAGACACGCTTGGTAGTAATCTTATCCATAGCAAGACTTGAAGACAAGATGTTGCAACCAACATAAGGCATTTTCAAGACTTCTAAGAAACCTTGAACGGAACCATCTTCTCCCATGGGTCCATGAAGAACTGGAAAAACAACTGCGCCTTCTTCGTAGATAGCACTTGGAGCAATTTTCTTGTCCCAATCGATCGTTTCATTGGTCATGAGACGTTCGTCTTGTCCAGGTGTTTGGGTAAATTCTTGGGTTTTGATAAAGTCTCCAGACTGGCTGATAAAGAAGGTTTTTACTGCGAAACGATCATAGTTAACCGCACGCATGACACTCTCAGCTGACAAGACAGACACTTCACGTTCTGCACTGCGTCCACCATATAATAGAATAATTGTTTGTTTCATATGATTGTCCTATTTCTACTAGAATACTCGCTTTTTAGTATATCACATTTGTTTATTTTTTTAAACTTGAATAGCACAAAAGAGACTGGATTAAAAATAAATCTAGTCTCTTGATTTCTTATATATCGTATCTGCTAGTTAATTGCCTGTTCTATATCCTTACAGACTAAAGTTCGGTACGATTTTCGATGGCTCTTAGGAGCGTTACTTCATCTGCATATTCGATATCTGCTCCTACTGCTAGACCTCGTGCTAGACGAGTAACCTTGATACCTGCAGGTTTGAGCAAGCGAGAGAGATACATGGAGGTCGCTTCGCCATCAGCTGTTGCATTGGTAGCTACGATGACCTCTGAAACCTCACTGGCCATAAGACGAGTCATAAGACTCTTAAGGTTGATATCATCCGGACTAATTCCATTCATGGGTGAAATCAACCCATGCAATACATGGTATAACCCATGGTATTCCTGAATATTTTCCATAGCAGCTACATCTCGACTATCCTCTAGGACGAGGATAGTTGTTTGGTCCCGACTTGGATCTGTGCAGATAGAACAGGGATCTTCATCGGTTAAACGTCCACAGATAGAACAATAGGTCAACTCTCTTTTAGCTGAAAGGAGATTTTTAGCAAATTCGTTGACGTCATCATCCGGCATTCCAATAGTATAAAAGGCTAGACGGGTTGCTGTCTTGATCCCAATACCCGGAAGTTTAGAATAACTGTCAATCAACTTAGCAATAGGTGTTGGATAAAGCATGGCTTCCTTTCTAATTCATTGGATGGTGTTGGTTGTATAGATTGATAATGTCGCGAGCAATTGCTGGCCCAACATTTTTGGTTAAATTGGTATTATGAGGAAAGACTACTGCAACTGCAATTTGAGGATTTTCTGTTGGAGCATAGGCCACGGCATTGGTATTATTAGCTTCTTTTTGACCACCAGCTACATAGCTTTCAGCTGTACCGGTTTTACCACTGATAGAAACAGTGGCACCATCTGAAAACGCCCGTCCTGTCGTTAGGGGACTAGTTCCATGCGATACTTGGTAAAATCCTTGGTGCAAGATTGCCATATCTGATTCAGAAATATTGACCTTGTTGATTTCCTTGGTATTTATTGCTTGGATTAATTCCCCAAGGCCACCCTTATCATTGTTGTCGTATATTCCCTCGACAATATGTGGAGCTAGACGAACACCATTGTTAGCAATAGTTGCAACGTACTGGGCTAATTGCATCGGTGTGTAGTTATCAAACTGGCCAAAAGCATTAGTTAAATAATTAGCCAAGTCAAATTTTTGGGGGATAAATCCTGTTGATTCCTCTGGCAAATCAATCCCTGTAGAAGCACCCAAACCATACTCACTAAAAGTCGCGCGTAGTTTTTCCATAGCAGGCTCTAATCGGTCTGTCTTGACTGTCATATCTGGTTGATAGGTTTGGCCCATCATTCCTAGGGCAGTTTGAATCATATAGGCATTAGAAGAGTATTCCAAAGCCTCGACTGCTGTAATCGGGAAGGAACCATAATAAGGAGTATACCAAGAATTGATAGCTGGGGATCCTTGGAAAACGATTGGCTGGTCTGTCAAGGTCTGGTTTCCTTTTAAAACACCATTTTCCCAGCCAGAGCTGATGGTAGCCGCTTTAACGACAGAACCCGGAACAAAGACATTAGTCACAGTCCCCAGCGAGTCTGATGTCAAGTCGCCCGTTTCCAGATTATGTTTAATACCTGACATAGCTAACACAGCACCCGTCTTAGGATTGAGGGCTACTGCATAGACACCTTCTGAATATCTGGCTCCACCATTTGCAAGTTCTGAGTTGAAATAACTCTTCAAGAGACTGTCTACGCTATCTTGGAAGGCTAAATCAATGGTTAATTTGATGTTTTTCCCCTTGCTACCTTCTTCGATATTTTCTACGCTCTCCATGTCTCCGTGCTTATCCAAATGGATTTCCTTGACGGTCCGTTTCCCTTGCAAGACCTCTTCGTATTGCTTTTCAAGATAGGAAGTCCCGACTCGGTCATTGAGCGAATAGCCTTTTTTCAAATAAGTGTCTACTTCTTCTGCTGGAAGACCGGATTTTTCACTAGAAACAGTTCCGACAATAGATGAAAGAGACGTCTCTAAGATCTTTCGATCCCATGAGGTAGAGATAGAAATACCTGGCAATTCCTTAGACGCAGAAGCAATCACAGCTACCTGTGTATCGCTCAAAGGATCGGTTTGAATATTCCCTGTCGCAAAATTACCAACTGTATTGAGCTGGTTAAAGAGGTAGATAACCTTCTTTTCATCCTCTGAATAGTTCAGTTGATCAGAAGTGATACTCTCAGCAGCATTGTTATAAAGTTGAGCTTCAGACAACTGATTTCCATCAGAATCAAAACGTTTATCCTTAGGAAGAGCCTCTACCGTTTTTTTATAGACAGCTGGATCTGCTAGATAATAGTCAGCCATTTGACGTTCTGTCAAATCTGGCGAGGTAACTGTTACATACGTTAAGAGTTTAGTGGAAATATCCTTTAAATCAGTAGCTGTCATCTTATTGCTTCGTGTGAAAGCCACGACTTGTTTAACGGTATTTTCTACCAAGGGTTTTCCAGCCGCGTCATAGATTTCTCCACGAGCAGAGCCCGTTGTTACCCTAGTTTGGCTAGCAGATGCTAGCTTAGCTTCATAAAAATCCTTGTTCAAAACTTGCATATAGAGCAAGCGACCAATGATGGTCATGAAAAGCAAAATAACGATTGCAAACAATAAATTAAGCCGAATCGGTATCGAATGACTATTGAATTTTCTCATACAAATCAGTCTCATTTCTAATCAAAATCTCAATCTCCATTGTACCATAATTTGAAGAGAAAATTATGGAAAAAGAAAAGACTTTTCCTTTTTATCCCAAAAACAAAGCAACTGTGGTATAATATAAGTAAGCGCTATTTTATTTGTTAGCTTTTATTGACAAATAATGTTTAACAAATAACTACAAAGGAGTCCCATGAACAAGCCAGACATCTCTACGATTATTGATCTTCACTTTGAAGAAATGACCGATTTAGAGCAAGAGATTGCCCGCTATTTTTTGCAGGCAGATACCATTCATGATGACTTGTCTTCTCAGCAGGTCACTCAAAAACTTCATATTTCTCAGGCGGCTCTCACTCGTTTTGCCAAAAAATGTGGCTTTACAGGTTATCGGGAATTTATTTTTAAATACCAGCAACAAAAGGATACCCTTTCCGTTCCACAACAGGATATGAATCCTTTGACCCAAAGAGTCTTGAGAAGCTATACAAATATCCGAGAAATGACACAAGAATTGATTGATGATGACCAACTGGAGCGCATTGCCCAAATGATTGATCAATCAGAACGCGTCTATTTTTTTGGCACTGGAAGTTCTGGTCTCGTTGCGCGTGAGATGAAATTGCGTTTCATGAGACTTGGAGTCGTTTGTGAGGCTTTGACAGATCCAGACGGTTTCGCTTGGACAACCAGTATCATCGATGAAAAATGTTTGGTCTTTGGTTTCTCCCTTTCAGGAACAACTCCATCCATCATTGATAGTCTACTAGACGCTCAAGATATGGGGGCTAAAACTGTTCTTTTTACTAGTACGCCTAGCAAAGAAACTCAGGCATTTACAGAAACTGTACTGGTGGCAAGCCAAAGTCAGGCTTCCTATATCCAACGTATTTCTGCCCAACTTCCTATGTTGATCTTAATCGATCTACTCTATGCTTATTTCCTAGAAATTGATCGTGAAAGTAAAGAAAAAATCTTTAACAGTTATTGGGAAAATAAAAAACTAAATGGCTATCGTAGAAATAGAAGGTCTAGATAAGCCTCCATCCCTTTCAAGTGAACAATCACATCAGCAACCAGCGATTAAAGTCGCTGGTTTTTAGTTTGCTCAAGTCCTATAACTAATGACTTATGCACATAGAACTCTACACCTGCTACCTTCTATAAAAAGTCTCTATAAGTCTCTAAAGTTCTATAGTTAGTTGGTTTAAAAACTGTAGGGATTATAGAGATTTGTAATGATAGATAAAACAGCCCCGCAGTAAGATATTACCTATGTTTGAAATTTATAATACATATAGATTGAGATAAACCTCATTATACTTCTCCCTTATGAGTATATTCTTAAAAGATGATTAAAGAGTTTTTCAAAAATTCAATCCCCCTTAAACTTGAGCAAGTCAAACCTATCACCTTACTTCATCTAAAGAAACGCCATTCCCAAAATTTTCAATGTCGGAAATTCATAGTATTCGACTCACCTATCGAAAATAAAACTTACCAAACATCAACTCTAGTCTGATAAAAAGAGAACTCCCACTCTACTAAACACTTTCTTTGGGTTCTTCCATTTGTTGTGATTTATGAGGAACTTTATCTCATAGAAAGACTTTTTGTTTTCCAAATGCATAAAAAGAGGCTGGGTAAAGATCTTTAAAATCAGAAAAACGCATAATATCAGATATTCAAAAACCTTGATATTATGCGTTTTATGTTGAAAAGATTTTCTAAATGTTATCCCCAAAGTGGGGGATAGCCACTCTTTTCTATGACTTAAAGCCAGATTTGATCGTCAATGTGAGTCGTTATTTTAAACAAAGTAACATTACTCTCCTAAGAAAGATGACTATTTTTCGTCTTCCTTCTTACGACGTCCAAGTGCTGCCAATCCTACAAGTCCTGCAACTACTCCGAGTACAGTTGATCCTGCAGATGTAGTTTCACCAGTATTTGGAAGTTGTTCCTTAGCCGATGTTGGATTAGCTGGTTGTTCCGAAACTGGTTTATCTGGTGTTGGGTTCACCGGTTTACCTGGTGTTGGATCCACTGGCTTACCTGGTGTTGGGTTCACCGGTTTACCTGGTGTTGGATCCACTGGCTTACCTGGTGTTGGGTTCACCGGTTTACCTGGTGTTGGATCCACTGGCTTACCTGGCGTTGGATTCACTGGTTTACCTGGTGTTGGATCCACTGGTTTACCTGGTGTTGGGTTCACCGGTTTACCTGGTGTTGGATCCAGAGGCTTATCTGGAGTTGGCTCTACAGGTTTGTCTGGAGTTGGTTCTACAGGCTTATCTGGAGTTGGCTCTACAGGTTTATCTGGAGTTGGTTCTACAGGCTTGTCTGGAGTTGGCTCTACAGGTTTGTCTGGAGTTGGCTCTACAGGCTTGTCTGGAGTTGGCTCTACAGGCTTGTCTGGAGTTGGCTCTACAGGTTTGTCTGGAGTTGGCTCTACAGGTTTGTCTGGAGTTGGCTCTACAGGTTTGTCTGGAGTTGGTTCTACAGGCTTATCTGGAGTTGGCTCTACAGGCTTGTCTGGAGTTGGTTCTACAGGCTTATCTGGAGTTGGCTCTACAGGCTTGTCTGGAGTTGGTTCTACAGGCTTATCTGGAGTTGGCTCTACAGGCTTGTCTGGAGTTGGCTCTACAGGCTTGTCTGGAGTTGGCTCTACAGGCTTGTCTGGAGTTGGCTCTACAGGTTTGTCTGGAGTTGGCTCTACAGGTTTGTCTGGAGTTGGCTCTACAGGTTTGTCTGGAGTTGGTTCTACAGGCTTATCTGGAGTTGGCTCTACAGGCTTGTCTGGAGTTGGCTCTACAGGCTTGGCTGGAGTTGGCTCTACAGGTTTGTCTGGAGTTGGCTCTACAGGCTTGTCTGGAGTTGGCTCTACAGGCTTATCTGGAGTTGGTTCTACAGGCTTGTCTGGAGTTGGTTCTACAGGCTTATCTGGAGTTGGTTCTACAGGCTTGTCTGGAGTTGGTTCTACAGGCTTGTCTGGAGTTGGCTCTACAGGTTTGTCTGGAGTTGGTTCTACAGGCTTATCTGGAGTTGGCTCTACAGGCTTGTCTGGAGTTGGTTCTACAGGCTTATCTGGAGTTGGTTCTACAGGTTTGTCTGGAGTTGGCTCTACAGGCTTATCTGGAGTTGGCTCTACAGGCTTATCTGGAGTTGGTTCTACAGGTTTGTCTGGAGTTGGCTCTACAGGTTTGTCTGGAGTTGGCTCTACAGGCTTGTCTGGAGTTGGTTCTACAGGTTTGTCTGGAGTTGGCTCTACAGGCTTGTCTGGAGTTGGTTCTACAGGCTTGTCTGGAGTTGGCTCTACAGGTTTGTCTGGAGTTGGCTCTACAGGTTTGTCTGGAGTTGGTTCTACAGGCTTATCTGGAGTTGGCTCTACAGGCTTATCTGGAGTTTCTTTAAGTTTGTACACATATGTTACATTCTTATCACCTTCGATAACCTTACCAGTTGTTGGGTCTGTTGACTTCAAGTGACCTTCGTCGTCTACTTCACCTACTGTGTAGTTTCCTGCTGGGACCAATTCATAAGTCTTACCTTCGAATTCAATCTCTTGTGGACGGTTGTCTACAACTGTATCGTAGTCTTTGTCTACTGGTTGAGCATCTTCGTCAGTCACATCTGACTTGATTGTCTTGCCTTCTGTATCTACGTAATGAACATAAACGTTACCCTTAGGCTCAGCTGGTGTTTCTTTAAGTTTGTAAACATAGGTTACATTCTTATCACCTTCGATGACTTTACCTGTTGTTGGGTCTGTTGACTTGAGGTGACCTTCGTCATCTACTTCACCTACTGTGTAGTTACCAGCTGGGACCAATTCATAAGTCC
>NZ_JBYQGQ010000015.1:0-49655 GCF_058200215.1 Streptococcus sp. SCPM-O-B-15304 (M98)
TCTAATTTCTGAAAATTAATAATTTCTCTCACCAAACAAACCTTCTGGTAAATCATGGAATCCCTTGCCTGTCTTGAAATTTTCAAACTTGCCTAGCAAGAACTGGTAGGCGTCCAAGCGGCTTTCATAGCGAATCACGGCATCTTTAGCACGCTCATCTTGATCTTCTTCATAGACCTTTTGGCTTTCCTTGAGCGCCATATCATTAATCATGATTTGGGTATTAACCCAGGCTTCAAATTCCTTCATAAATTCTTGTTCGTAACTCATTGTTTCTCCTTATTCTATTCCTCGATAATAATCTGTATCAATCTCACGGTAAGGCTGGATATCCTGAACGTACTCCAAGACTCCTTGAAATTCTCCATTTTCATCGTGTACAGCAGCATAAGTGATATGAATAAACTTGCCCCGTGATTCTGACTTGAACCACATCTCGTACTTGTCTTTTTTCCCTTCACGAAGACCTTTCATAATGGTCTTTACCTTATCAAGGTACTTGGGCGGGTGACAAAGCTCAACATTGCGCCCGACTTGAGAAGGTGTCCGCTTGAAAATCATCTCATCTGCTGGCGTATTGTCATTGTAATACTGGAAAATATCATCCTTATTAACAAAGGTAATTTCCATTGGCAGATGGTTGAGAATAAGATTAGCCTGCTCGACTGAGAGATAGCCATTACCAAAAGCCTGTTGACTATGGCGATCTACTACCGCTTCCTTTTCCTTAGGTGTGAAGGTGATAGTAAACTGACCTTCTGGCGTATCAATCACTTGTTGAACCTGTCCATCTACAGTTTCTGGCTGAGTTGGTTCTTCTACACTTTTTTCCTCAACAAAACTTTGACGTTCAGGAACCCATTTCTCAGACGGACGGATAATGGCATAGCCATAAGCATCACTTTCCTCTGCAATCTGAATCCAGTCATCCTGGGTGAAGGATTCGAGCAGAATCATGAGGAGGATGGACTCTTCCTTGAAAATCATACTCTCAAATTCAGTCGCAAAAGCTTCAAAAGCTTCCTTTACGGCGGAAATTGGCACTTCTGGGAGCGACTTAGTTGCCGCTAAAGCTGTTTGAAAGAGTTCCCTAATCTGGTCATCGACTCCCCACATGACTTTTGGAGGCGAATCATGTCCATAACGCTCCATGATAGGAAAGAAGAGTTCTTCCTTGCGCTGGTAGTGACGGTCGAACTGACCTACAAGCCCCATCTGACGAACCAACCCCTTACGCATCTCTGCAAGCATTTCCTCATCGTCCACAGATTCATAAGTCGAGAGCAATCTACGAACCCGAATCAAGGCAGCACGGAGGGCTAGATTTTCATCCTTAAAGACTCGCACAGGATGACCTGGATGCTCTGTATCTTCAACTTCGACACCCTTAACAGCATTCTTAAAGAGATTGGCATGGACATCACAGAGCTCCATGACGTCTTCAAAGGTTACGCCTGAGTCAGAGTTCATCAACTCGTGCTCCATGAGAGAAATCTCGATAGCTGATACACCTGTAAAGGTTGCATCAAAGCGTTCCTGAACGGATTCAGGGGAGGCTCCATTATGCAATTCTAATAAAATATCCCGTAGGATATGAATACGTTCATCTGCCATTAGTCTATTCCAATCACTTCGTAACCATTTGCTTCAAGTGTGCGTACAATCTTGTCCATAGGAGTTCCCTCCAGCTTAGACCCCTGTTTGAGCGATACTTTTCGTCCGACTGTATTTCGCATCAAAGGGTTTGCAAGAGGTTTAAAACCGAGTTCTACTAGGATATCTAAAACTTCTGGATGCTTGTCCACAACTTCCGCAACAGGAATAGATACATCAACGATATTGTCCATCATAACCTCCATCATATTCTCTAACAGTTTTTTCTTTTTTATTATACCACAAGGGCAAAGATTAAAAAACTAGCAGTAGAAGACTTGCTAGTTTATTTCGTATAATTTCATTATTTCTAATTATATAGACTTTTCCTAGTAAAACCTCAAAGTCTTATCCTTACCATGATCATCAGAGAAGTTTGAAAAACCAATCTATGATCTTGAAAAGAATCTTATAGAACAGTAATTGGAAGGCGAAAGAGATTAGGAACCAGAGTATTTTTATCAGACCAACAATTGGTGTTATAAAAAGAAGAGTAAAGAACCTCCAAAAAGATTTCATTCTTTATCCTCCGGCTTCATCAACCAAGTAGCTGTATCCATAAGCTTATCTACGAGAAATAATTTTCCCAAACTAACAACTATGTTTTCATCTTTCTTTATAGTTTCTGCAACTTTTAAAGCTTGCCTTGTAAGAAGATAATTACCGTAGGTTTTGGCCAGTATTGTTATAATCCCCATGTCATTCTCCTTCTATGATTTCCACTTCTTTTCGGATAGTGGCAACATCTCTTTGATATTGTGCTTCATCGTAGTTAATCAATTTGGACAATTCTTTTTGCAATCTTTCTCCCATGGGTTTCATGGTCGCAAAGGTTAAGGCACCTGATAGGACTCCACCTAAGATAGGAATAACTTTCCCCATCCCCTTAGCCAATCCTCCCTTGGTCAGATTCACTCCAAAGATTTTCAGAACTTTTTCCAAAATTGGATACCAAAGAGTCTTTGTTAAAGCCTTTTTATTCACGATTTTCATCACTTGCTTAGCAACTGTAACACCACCAGAACGAAGGAGAGCTCCCGCACCATTTACTCCCAACATCACTCCCAGATAGAGCAAGAGGGTATTTTTAGCTTCTTCGCTCAGCTCATTTCGTGAAGCCCAGAGATCATCATAGCCGTAAATATAGCCTAGCTCCTGAGCTAGTTTCAGTGAAAATGCGTAAAACTGGGCTACATCTGTCGGAATTGTAACGGCCATGGCAATACCTCCAGGTAATCCAGCCAAAACAGATGTCCCACTTGCTAGCAATACATTATCTCTAATACATGCATTAGCTACTCGATCTAAGGTTTCCTGAGGTAATAAAGCTGTCGGCCCTTCTTCCAATAATCTAGGAATATCCTTTGAAGCCACTTCCTTAGAGAATTTGTCCATTAAAAATTTTGACCGGTTCACTTTAACGACAGGAAGTTTTACTACCTGTTGCAACACTTGCATCGCCACATCTTCTTTAGCCATCTCTATCTCCATTTTTCATTCATATCAAGCTTTATCTTATCATATTTATGGAATAAATGATATTTTCAAGATTTATTTTATTTTCTGAATTTCTATTTATATAATCTGACTAGACAATGACCGACTTATAGCCACAAAAAAGAGGGTTGCCCCTCTTTCTGCTTAATGTTTATCCAGATTGCGTAGCATCTCGTCAATCTTGTTTCCATATTCGATGGATTCATCTTTGACGAAAGTTAAGTCTGGAATTTTGTACAATTTCAAATTGCGACCAAGTTCACGTTTGATGGTGCCAGTTGCTTTTTCAAGCCCGACTTGAGCTTTCTGATTATCTGAGGCAAGATTACTCAAAATGGTGTAGTAAACCTTAGCCATAGATAAATCACCTAGCATCTGAACATCAGTGATAGTCACACCTTGGACACGCGGATCACGGACTTTCTTTTGCAAAATCTCATTGACTTCGCGCTTGATCTCCATGCCCACACGATCCGTACGGAAATGATTTGCCATGCTTCTTCCTTTCTCTCAATTGAACCAAAAGCTAGGCCAGCAGACCTAGCTATTTTTAAACTTATTGATTTTCAATTCAAATTGAAACGAAGTTCAATTTGAACTTATCTGCTTCTTTCGCCGTGGTGAAAGTGATTGGACTGATAATTCAGTTCAATCACTGGGGATTTTTGAGACTCTAGGCTCAAAAATAAGCAATGAAACCATCGGTTTGCTTGCGTCCCTCACCACCTAAGAAAGGAGCAAAAATCTTATCTCTTGATTTCTTCCATGATATAGGCTTCAATCACATCATCCATCTTGAGGTCATTATAGCCATCAATCATAAGACCACCTTCACGGCCGTTTGTAACTTCTTTAACGTCATCTTTATAGTGTTTCAAGCTAGCTAGAGCTCCATCGTAAATAACAACACCATCACGGATAACACGGACTTTAGAGTCACGGGTAACTTTACCGCTGGTAACCATAAATCCACCGATTGTTCCCACTTTAGATACCTTGAAGGTTTCGCGGATAATTGCTTCACCGATAACTTTTTCTTTAAATTCTGGGTCAAGCATCCCTTTCATGGCCTCTTCCATCTCTTCGATAACCTTGTAGATAATGCTGTGGAGACGGATTTCTACATCGTCAGCTTCTGCTTGTTGACGTGCTTGTGGTGTAGGGCGTACGTTGAAACCAACGATAAAGGCATTTGAAGCCTCGGCAAGAGTCACATCGGATTCATTGATAGCACCTACTGCTGAGTGAACAATAGTTACTTTAACCCCTTCAACATCAATCTTTTGAAGTGATGCAGAGAGAGCTTCAACAGAACCTTGTACGTCTGCCTTGATGATGACATTAACAGACTTGAGTTCTCCTGCTTTAAGGGTATCAAAGAGGTTTTCAAGACTGACACGTTGAGTAGCTTGACGTTGCTTCATAAGAGCACGTTTGGCACGTTCTTCACCAGCTGCACGCGCAGATTTTTCATCTTCGTAAACAGCAAAGTGGTCACCCGCCATTGGTGCTTCGTTCAAACCAGTGATCGATACTGGTGTTGATGGGCCTGCGACCTTGACACGACGTCCGAGATCGTTGGTCATAGCACGGACACGTCCGAAAGTATTTCCGACAACGATTGGATCTTGAACGTTCAAAGTACCTTGTTGGACAAGGAGGGTCGCAACTGCACCTTTTCCTTTATCCAAGCGGGCTTCGATAACAGTACCAATGGCACGAACTGTTGGATCTGCTTTGAGTTCTTGGATTTCAGCCACAAGTAGAACAGTTTCCAAGAGTTCATCGATATTTTGGTTGAATTTAGCTGAGATTTCTACAAACTCAGAATCGCCACCCCAAGCTGTTGACATAACACCATGTTCAGCCAATTCACCGATAACACGTTCTGGATTAGCACCTGGTTTATCGATTTTATTGATAGCTACGATGATTGGGACATTAGCTGCTTTTGAGTGGTTGATGGCTTCGATAGTTTGAGGCATTACCCCGTCATCTGCCGCTACGACCAAGATGGTAATATCGGTAACAGAGGCACCACGCGCACGCATAGAGGTAAAGGCTGCGTGTCCTGGTGTATCAAGGAAGGTAATCTTCTTACCATTTTCCTCAATCTGATAGGCACCGATATGCTGAGTGATACCACCGGCTTCACCTGTTGCAACACGAGAATTACGAAGGGTATCCAAAAGGGTTGTTTTACCATGGTCAACGTGTCCCATGATCGTTACAACTGGTGGACGCTCTACGAGTTCATCTTCATTGAGATAACCCTCTTCAGCAAAGAAACGTTCAATATCAGCATTGTCGACTTCAACCTTTTGTTTCGCATCAATACCGTAATCTACCATGAGGAGTTCGATTGTTTCACCGTCCAAGGACTGGTTTTGTGTCGCCATCACACCCATCATGAAGAGTTTCTTAACAATCTCAGCTGGTTCGCGTTTGATACGTTTTGCGATTTCCGCAACGGTCATACCATCTGTATATTCAAATTCTGTTGGCAATTCATGGAACTTACGCTCTGTAACAGGTTTTGGTGCCTGATTACGGTTATTTTTGTTATTGCCTTTTTTATTCTTTTTGTTATTGTTCCAGTTACTATTTCTTTGATTTCTCACTTGATTTTGACTACTTCGATTCTTTTGTTGTTTTCTAGGACCATCTTCTTCGTGATCGTAATCATCACGATCTTTGTCTGGTCGGGCTTGTTTCTTACGACGTGTATCCACTACAGGTTCTTTAGCTGCAGGAGCTACTTCAACCACTGGTTGAACTGGCTGCGCTTGTTCAGCTAACTTAGCAGCTTCTTCAAAGATTTCCTCAGGTTCCTTGCGTTTGTTTGCTTGAGCCAAGGCTTCTTTGGCAGCTTGAGACTGCTTGAAGCGTTCCTCACTTGAACGAGCATATTCCGCATTTTGCTCTGCTTTTAGAGCAGCTGCACGGGCTTTGAAGTCAATGCGTGGTCCAGCCTGATTTGGACGTTTGTCCTCTTGCTGACGACGATCATTCCCACGATTTTGCTGACCTTGTTGTTTTTTACCTTGATCATTGAATCGACGGTTGTCACGATTGCCTTGACCTTGTTTACCACCATTACGGTTATCATTTTTTTGACGATTCCCATTTTGTTGATGGTCACGGTTATTGCCCTTGTTTTGCTTGCGTCGCTCTGCTTGCTCTTTTGCACGTGCTTCACGCTCAGCCTTAAAGTTTCGACTCTGCGGTTTTACTGGTACCACTTTTTCTTCTTTAGGGGCAACAGCTGCTGCTGGTTTTGCCTCTTCCTTAGTGACAACTGGTTTTGGAGCCACAGGTTTCGATTCTACCTTTGGAGCAGGAGCAGGTTTAAAACTTGCTACGATTTTTGAAGCAGCTGCTTCCTCCACACTTGATGAGTGGCTTTTTACATCCAAGCCCAACTCTTTTGCACGCGCTACAACTTCTTTACTTTCTTTTCCAAGTTCTTTTGCGATTTCGTACAATCTTTTCTTAGACAAATCATGTCCTCCTCTTCTATTCCATAAGAGACCTCATTTTCTTTGTAAATCCAGCATCTGTCACAGCCAAAACTTTTCTTGATTTTCCGACTGCTATGCTTAATTCCAGTGTTGAAAACACGGTAATAACTTCTACTTGATAATAATGACTTTTATCCTGAATCTTCTTGGTCAGGTTTGGACCTGCATCATGGGCAAGAAATACCAGTTTTACTTTCTGGTCTTGGATAGCCTTGACCACCATTTCTTCACCCGAGATGATTTTCCCTGCTCTCTGAGCAAGACCCAAGAGATTGGCAATTTTTTGCTTATTCAAGTCCTAACTCTCTTCTTTTCACTTTGTGATCGACATAGGCAATCAACTCGTCATAAAAGCTCTCTTCAACTTCCATACTAAAGCTACGGTTAAAGACTTTTTTCTTTTTGGCCTCAAGGGCTTCTGCATTGTCTAGCTTGATATAAGCGCCACGACCATTAGCCTTGCCTGTCGGGTCGATAAAGACCTGTCCCTCTTTGTTCTTGACAATACGGAGCAAGTCACGCTTATCAATCACTTCATTGGACACAACAGACTTACGCAAAGGGATTTTTCTAGTTTTCATCCTTCCCTCCTCTGATCAGCTCTTATTCTTCGACCAATTCGTCTGTTTCTACCTGGTCAGCTTGTTCTGCTGCTTCCATGGCTTCAAACTCACTTGCAGACTTGATATCGATACGGTAGCCTGTCAAATGAGCTGCTAAACGAACGTTTTGTCCACGACGACCGATCGCAAGAGAAAGCTTGTTATCAGGAACAACCACCAAGGCACGTTTGCTGTCGTTTTCATCAAAGATAACTTGGTCAACTTCTGCAGGAGCGATAGCGTTGTAGATAAATTCAGCTGGATCTGCTACCCATTCGATAACGTCGATGTTTTCTTCGATTGGAACCATACGATCGCTCTTAGCATCGTAGCGAGCTGGGTGGAATTTGCTAGTAATTTTCTTGATGTTAGCACCACCACGTCCGACGATTGTCCCGATCGCATCCACGTTTGGATTGTGGCTACGAACAGCAACCTTTGTACGGTCACCTGCTTCACGAGCCACGCTCATGATCTCAACTGTTCCGTCATAAACTTCAGGAATTTCTTGTTCCATCAAGCGTTTGATCATTTCTGGGTGGCTACGACTTACAAAGACATTCACACCACGAGGATTGTCTTCAACCTTGTAGACATAAACTTCGATACGATCGTGAGAAGCAAAGACTTCTCCAGGAATTTGGTCTTGTTTTGACAATTGAGCTTCGATGCTGCCAAGGTTGACATAGATAAAGCGATTGTCGAAGCGCTCCACTGTACCTGACATAATTTCTTGCTCATGCTCTTTGTAAGTATTGTAGGTAATGGCACGTGTTTGCTTGCGCATTTTTTCCATGATGGTTTGTTTGGCAGATTGAGCTGCTACACGACCAAACTCACCTGGTGCTTCTTCAAATTTAATCTTGTCCCCAAGCTCGTAAGCTGAGTTAATGGCAAGAGCATCTTTTAAGCTGATTTCCAAACGGCTATCAAATACTTCATCAACTACTTCACGAACAGTATAAACTGTAAAGTCACCTGTCTTTTCGTTAAAATCAATGGCTACACTGTCTGATTGACCATAGCGTCTGCGATAGGCTGAACGAAGTGATTCCACCACTGCATCAATGATGTCTTCTTTTTTGATTCCCTTGTCTTCTTCCAAAATGCGGAAGGCCTCTAGCATTTCTTTACTCATCTTCTATTCACTTTTGAATCTTCAAAAGCTTCCTTTCTTTTACTATAATTTTACTGCTAAACGTACTTTTGATACCAAACTGTATGGGATTTGGACCGTTTTCTTACGTGTCTTGTCCATATATTCCATAGTCAACTCATCCTCTTCAAAGGCTAGCAAGGTTCCTTCAAAGACCTTTTGCTTATCGATGGCTTGGTAAAGTCCAACATGGATGTATTTCCCAACCGCTCCAGCGACTGCTTCCTTGGTTTTCAAAGGACGCTCCAAGCCTGGGCTGGTGATTTCTAGGAAATATTGTTCTGGGAAGGGATCTGGCTTGATAGTATCTAGGACAGGACTGATAATCTCTGTCAAGTCCGCTGTGTCGTTCAAGGTAATTCCCTCTGGTTTATCTACAAAAATACTAAGAATCATGTCACTGCCAATCTTTCCGTACTCGATATCAATGAGTTCAAAGGGAGCTTCAATGACAGGTTCTACGACTTCTCTGACTAATTCTACGATAGTTGCGATTGCGTCCACCTCCTCATAAGCAAGAGGCGAAGATATTTCCCCGCCTCACTTTCTCATATTCTTACTTACAGTATAGCACTTTTGACTACTTATGTAAAGTATAAGCACTCAGAAGGCTTGATTTTAAGCTTTTTCTTAAAATTCTGCTTCAACTCGATAGATGACCTGACCCTTACTTGAGAATTTTTCTTCATATTCTGTCATGATATTGCCTTCAAAGTCGCTGGCATGCAAATCCAACCAAACTCCATTGAGCTTCATGCCGTATTGAGAAAAACTCACTAGGCTATATTCAAATAAGCCACGGTTATCTGTCTTGAAATGAATCTCACCGTGTTCAGGCAAGATACGCTTGAAGGTATCCAAGAAACTCTTATAAGTTAGACGACGCTTTTCATGACGCTTTTTAGGCCACGGATCTGAAAAGTTTAGGTACAAGCGATCAATCTCACCATCTTCAAAGTAGTCGGTCAAATCAGAACCATCAACCCACAACAACTTAATATTGGGTATAGCAACTTCCAAGACCTTGTCCAAGGCATAACTCAAAACAGACTTTTGAATATCAATCCCGATATAGTTGATATTAGGGTTTTGCTTGGCCATACCTGACACAAAGGCTCCCTTACCACTACCAACCTCAACATGGATAGGATTGTCATTTCCAAAGAGGTCTCGCCATTTTCCTTTGGCTTCTAAAGGATTTAAGACAACATACTGAGGATTAGCCTCTAGTAATTCTGTTGCCCCTTTACGATTTCTAACTCTCATCTCTTCTTTCCATACTTGTCACGGAAAATACGCAAGGCATAAATCTCCCGATTGACATTTTCTAGATCTTCATTTGTATAATATTTGGCAATCTGGCTCAAGAAGGATAACTGAGCATACCAAAATAGTTTGTTGATGACTGTTTGGTTGTATTTGTAACCGTAATAAGTCAACCACTCTTTCCACTGATAGTCTGGAATATAGTGACATAGCATATGCGCTACATCAAACATGCGATCCGTTAAACGAACGGAATCCCAATCCACTAAATAAACAAGACCGCTCTCTGTCTCAATCCAATTACTATGTCGTACATCTCCATGAACGATCGTTGCATAATCTTCCCTAAAGTTTGGCAAACTTCCTCGCAAATCCTCTACTACCATTCTTAGATATTGATTGTTCTTCAAGGATTCTGGAGCATCTTTTAACCAAGCCTGAAGCAAGTCAAAAGGTGTTTCTAAAGAATAGCCCAAACGAGTCAATTGCGTCATCAAAGGACGCGAACGATGCAAGCGGCTCAGAATATTGATAATCTGCTTGCGATTCATATCATAAGGGGTCAAAATTTTACCATTCAACCATTCTTGGGCACACATATCACGCCCATCCGATAAACGGCGAGTCCATAATAATTGAGGAGCGATTTGTTCCTTGGCTAAACCAGGTAGGATTGGAGAGGTGTTCATTTTAATAAAGACGCGCTTCCCATCAGGGTAGCTTCCCATATAAGCTTTTCCGCTTTTCCCAGGTATAGGGGTCAGCGTTAGCTCAATATCACCCAAGTCCATTTCTTTCCTCCGTATAAAGTTTCCTTACTATTCTACTAGTTTTTAGGC
This sequence comes from Streptococcus sp. SCPM-O-B-15304 (M98), assembly GCF_058200215.1. Taxonomy (NCBI): domain Bacteria; kingdom Bacillati; phylum Bacillota; class Bacilli; order Lactobacillales; family Streptococcaceae; genus Streptococcus; species Streptococcus sp. SCPM-O-B-15304 (M98). Next base: position 10,535 of record NZ_JBYQGQ010000015.1, read on the forward strand.
TATTCGTCAACCAGTCCAGACCTGATTCTCAAATAAAAGCCCTTTATCCAATTTTGTTAAAAGAAAAAGGCAAGCAGAGAGATCTGCCTAGCCTTGCTCATTCAATTTTTTTAGCAGAAAATTGTAAGGAAAAAATCTATGCTTAATCTGATAATTCAAGCTTTTAACTGGTTCTCATCATGCAAATACCCTATGTAAAAAAGTCATGATAAATGGTAAGTTTGCGATGATATTATTAACAATATGAATCGTATAAGAAGGATAGATAGTCTTGGTATAGCGTGTCAAACCACCAAAAATACAGCCAACTGCTGTATAAACCAGAAGGTCTAGTAGACTAGGAAAACTTGAAAAATGAGGTAAGGCGAACAAAACCGATGGGAATAGAATATCCAGTCCCCATCTTGAATTCTTAAAGAAGGCATGTTGAAGTAGTCCCCTACATACCAATTCTTCCATCAGAGGTCCTAGTACTATTAAGGTTAGGTAAACTCCGAACTCTGCAAAATTGGTCTCACTATAAGCAATAAACAAATTCCAACCTTCGTTTGTCCCCTGAACATGTTTAGCTGTCAGATAGTTAAAGCTTATAAGAACGACAGCTGCTAACATCGTCAGAACAGAATAACTCACCCACTTTTTCCTAGGGATACGAAAGAGATAAGCATGGCCCGATCTAACCAAGAACCACATCATCAAACCGATAAAGAGAAGACTGATGATGTTTCGAATCCAGATAAGATTTCCTACCCAAGACGAGAACTCCCAATAATTTCTCCAAAATTGGGTTGTCCAAGACAACCCGAAAAACAAAAATAAATAGGAAAGAACTGCACTCGTTTTGAAAAGAATAGAATATTTTTTCATAGAAACTCCCTAATAGCTTTGCTATCGTAACTGCCACTAATTATCATTTAATCCTCCAGCATTCAGTCTCGGTAGTTCTCACTAAACCTTTGACAAGCCAATACTTCTATCCGTAGTATACTTTTGTTGCTGTTCGAAACTGTACCTAGTTAGTCACTCGTTTTCCGTCAGGTTACAGCCAATCTTTTCAAACAAGAATACCTCATCCCTTTTTGACCCGATCATTTTATAAAACTTGATACTCTCGATGAAAAGCCTTGGCAGATACCACTCTATGATTTGTGAGGTCAAGATAATCTCCTGGATAGCCAAGGACATACATACTATAACCAGCAAAACCTCCTCCTGCCGTTCCGACTAGACCAATTTTGAGATTGGTTACAAGAGAAGACTGAAGTCCTGCCATTAAAATTCGGACATGATTGTCTAGCCATACTATGTAATTCTTTTGCAAAGCGTCTTCTACCCAACCTGGTTTAGGAGTATCTTTACCAACTTCCCAAACTTCTACTATTTGATTTTTATATTTTGCTTGCATCTTTTTAATCTTTCTTTTAGGACTCTCACAGGGTTTTTATGTTCTTCTTACCTGGTCTATGTTTTACCAGACTATAGATCGTAACAGGGGTACTTACCAGTACAAGAACATTTCTCCAGAGTTCTGTTGAAATCATGAGTACTCTTATACAAAGAACAAGAGATAGCAATATTATTACAACTCGGGCAAATAAATCTAACAATTCGACATACTTTTTCATTTGATTCCTCCATCTATTGATTTCACATCTACCAGGTCAGTTCCCTAGTCACTATGATGCCAACTGATCATCCTCTACATTCCTTTGTAAATTTAACCACTGTCAACTACTAGAAGAATGATAAACAATTGTAACAAATATGGACTAAGATAGGCACCGATAGATTTTGACTCTTTTTATAAGCAAAGCCCAGCATCAAACCTCCAAATAGATAATAGATAAATGAAGGAACATCATAAGGAGCATGCAGGAAAGAGAAGAGAGAGGCAGTCAGTATAAGCCCCAACCAAGAATTTTCAAAAACCGCACCTTGAAGGATACCTCTGAAAACAAATTCCTCCAGAATAGGCCCAAAAACTGTCACGCTTGCAATAAAGGATAAGGAAATTCCTGTACCAGTAGCCTCAAGGTGTTGATATCCAGCACCAGAAGATACTGTAAAAAAACTATAATAACCTATATTTACCAGCACACAAATAAGAAAGCTTCCAATAAAAAGTAGAATTTCTTTCTTCGTTAACCTTCTTAGCGAAACCATATCAAACCATTTCGCATAGGCAACACTCAGTGAAATCCAGAAAGTCTTTGCTATAATAAATAGGTACTCGTTTAGAAAAAAATCTCCTTGATTGATGGTATAGCCTACTGTAGTAACTATTATAAAGGCTAAAAATCCAACAAACACAGCATGACATTTATTAAAAATGGCCATAAACACAACCTCTCTCCTATTTAGAATCATCAAAATAAGGATGCAAGAATTTTGCATTTTACAGATGATCCTTAGCAGATATTAATTTGAAACTATTCATTCTATTTAGATGATCCATTACAGACCTATAAAACTTCTATGTTCAAGATTCAAAGTGGCTTTTTCTCCATTTTTTATTGAACTGAACGAAGATATAAACCGAAGCAAAGTATGCTAGTGCATCCATTACATAATACCACTCATTTCCCCTAAGCGGATAAAGACAAGTTTGCATGATTACATACAAGATGACAATCGTAATTATTTTTTTCGCCATAAGAATCACTCCTTTATTTCAGTTTAGCATTGGTATCCTTGTAACTTTTACACACTCAGTATAGCACTGCTTTTTTAGGTTTTGCATCCAAATCTTAAACGGTCGTCAAAAACTCTTAAATTACAAGAATTTCTCTTAAAAAAGACCAGCAGTCTGAAAACACTGCCTGTAAGTTCTTTTGTGAGCTTACTTTTTATAATACTTCAAGCCCCAAATGAGCAGCAGCATGATGATTAAGCAGAGAACAGAAGCAATATAACCAATCAGTTGTTGATAGGATTCTGCCGCCGTCATACCTCTATACAAACCGATAATAGACATAAAACCTGTCAATCCGATGAACATGAGTTGATTGGTTCTAGGATTGACCAACTCATCATCTTCAAACTTTCTCACTCTCATTTCTCTAGTGAGGTAAACAATCACCAAAATAGAAGACAAGTTGATAATCACTAGAAGCAATTGGAAAACCAAGGAAAAATGTAAAAACTGACGAGATAGAAATAAATAAGTAGAGATCAGTACAGGTAACTGCCCTAGGAACAATCTCGCAAGGAAGATGTTCCGTTTTTTAGCAAGAATAGTTTTCATTTCTTTACTCCTTTCTTTTTCATTAAAGCAAAATAGATTATAACTGCAATCAGATAGGCTATGGTATAAAATAAATGATACCAATTACTCTCCCCAAGCGGAGACATGATTAGATACAAGATGAAAATGACAAGTATTTTTTTCTTCATAAGACTTCCCCCTAAATATTTGTTGAGCAAAAACCTTTACACTGCCAGTATAGCACTCCTTTTGACCTTAATTTACCCAAATCATGAATGGTCATCGAAACCTCCTAAATTGTAGAAAAAAAGCAAGCACGAAAAATATGCTTGCCCTAATAAACCATAACCAATCAAAATGCTCTCATCCTTACTTCCCTTTTTTCTGATACATTCTCATGATAGCTAGGACGATAAAGGCTACCCAGCTTGCTAAAACTAGAAGGGTGACGCCTGTATGTAAGATTTCAGGTGTCCTCTCTATTCGGCTGATGAGACGGACTAAGGATATCACTGCCATCTGAATGAGGATCAAGGATTCTGCCCTAACCAATGATGTCTGCTGATTTTCAACTGCATGTAAAAAGGCTGGTAGCAAGACACAGGTTGAAACAATTATAATCAGATTAGCTCCTGTACCTTCTCCTTCGTTGACTAGAGAAAACATGAGAAGATTGGATAGGATGATCAGTACAGAACAAGCTATAAAATAAAATTTCTGGTTCATTTGTTTTTCCTCGAATATTATAAAAAGTCAGGTTGGATAAGGATAAATCGTTGCAGTGTTTTTCAACCTAAAATGCCACGGTTCTCTTGTTCACACATTCTCTAATCAGAACTTGACAGCAAATGAACCGCCAAAACCTGACGAAAGACTTGATCTTGACAGGTGGTATTGAGACTGGCATTGGGATAACTTTCCACAATCTTCATGACGGTATAGAGACCAACACCTCGGTCCTCCCCTTTAGAACTAACTCCAAAAGAGAAGATTTCAGAAACATCTATACCCTCTTCTTTGATGGAGTTTTCAATGATAAAGGTCTCCTGTGCGCCATTTTTTATAAAGGCGATTGAGACATGAGGTTGACTAGCCTCTGCACTAGCTTCAATGGCATTGTCACAAAGGATAGACACAATAGTCAGAAAATCAAGCAGACTCATACTCTCGACTTGAATCTCCTCAGGAACTTCGACATTAAAGACAATTTCCTTTTCTCTAGCTTTTAGAAATTTGCCTGCTAGGAGACTTTTAAGGGCACGGTCACGAATATTCACCAATCTGCCAAGGTCATATTTATTGTCCTGCAATTTTTGGCTAGAGTCCTTTAAGACGGAGTCGTAGACCTCTTTTATCTGCTCCATATCCTCCTCTTCAATGCCCAGACGTAAGCTGGTCAAGAGGTTGGTATAATCATGACGAAAGCTCCGTACTTCCTTGTAAAGCTCCTCTATATGCCGACTATACCGCTCCATATCTCTGTAACGCAAGTCCTGCTCTTGGTTCAGTCTCTCATGGAGTTTGTCCTTCAAATAGGTATCCAATTTCTTGATAACCCCCATAAAAAAGAGCAAGTAAAACACTAGGATGAGATGGCGCACAGTCTTTGATTGAATACCTTGTTCATATTCAAAGAAAGACAGAGTTTCCATGACTAGATAGTAGCCCCCCATTATCCAGTTAATCTTAGTCAGGGACTTTTGAAAAGCTTTATCGAGAATCTCCTTTCTCAAGCTAGTGAAATCATAGTCTAACCATTTCAAAAAGGCTAGAGAAATGAAGAAATTGAAAATTATTATACATAACCCAGTAAATGAGTAGCCATCATATACTTGCCCTTGTCCCAAAAATGGAAGCACAAAATAGGAGACTCCTCTATAAAAGAGATTCACCAATATCATTGGAAAGAGACCATAAAAGAAAAGGAGTTTTTTAGGAAGCCCTTTTAACAATAAGAAAGACAATCCTATGCCGTACAAGGGTTCCATAAAATAAGATAGGTAGACATTTCCTACTATATAGCTAATTGTTACAAAAACTAAGGCCAACAGTATCTTAAAAAGAAAAGCCTTAAAAATCCTCTCGAAAGTAAGGCTAATTCCATCCACCTTAAAGAACATGACAATTTCTAGCCCATTAGTAATAAGTGTATACAATATCATCCAAATATTATACATAAGTTCTCCTCACTCAGTGTAAGTTATTGATAACTTCAGACACTTCCCTGACCTTATAACGCGCGATCAGACAGCTTCCGCCATTGGGAAAGAAAAGGAGTTTTTCTTTCTTATCCAAACGAACTACATTAGTTGGATTGACTAGAAAAGAGCGATGGCACTGCAAGAGACGAGGCTCCTGCTTGAGAACCTCCTCTAAACTCGCCGTAAATTCTAACCTGTCTGTCTTGGTATAGAGAATAACACGATGGGGTCTTGGGGACGTTTCGAGATAGTAGACCTCTTTAAAGGGATACTGAAATTGGGCAAATTTTGATTTAAAGTAAAAGCAATCTTCCGCCAGACTTTTACTGTCTTGACTATTGGCATAGAGGAGGGCTGTCTCGATACGAGATTCAAATTCCTCTGCCGAAAGGGCCTTATCAATGTAGTCCAAAGCAGACACTTGGTAACGAAAGGACAGGGGCATAAACTCTGAGTGAGTCGTCACAAAGACGATCAGGGCATAGGGGTCCCGATCCCGAATCTTTCTAGCCACTTCCAGACCCTTCATCTCTTCGTTTCGAATCTCAATGTCCAAAAAGAATAGCTGATGCGCCCCCTTCTCATGCACTTCTGCCAGCAGTTGGTCTGGCTTGCCAAAGACTTCAAAAGAACTGGGAATGATGCTCTGTTTTTTCAAAAGTTTTTCAATCGTCGTTTCAATTCTGGCTTGTTGGGAAAAATCATCTTCTAAAACAAATATTCTCATCTTCTTACTCTCCTTGTTTCAACCATTTTTGGCGAATTTCTCTATAACGACGTCTGGAATACTGAACAGCATATCGACCTTCTTCTCCAAGAAAAAGAGTCTTCGATTGGAGTTCCATGGATTTTACTCGTTCAAGGTTGACCAGACAATTTCGATGACATCTCGTTAAGGTTTCCCCATATTGTTTCTCAAGATTGCTTAAATTTTGAAACAAATCAAAGCTAGCGTCTTCTGTAACAATCTGCACGGTATGGGCTTTACTTGGATGCGTTTGGATGTAGTAGATATCCTTTATGTTTAATTTGAAAATTTCTTTCTCTTTTTGGATAATAATATAGTTCATGGATAAAACCTCCTGAAGAGAGGATACCATAAGTCTAGAATCCATTTTTTGCCAAATCCTAAACGGTTATCAAAAATTCCTAAAGTGTCGAAGTTTTTCCGAAATAACTATGATAACCTTACAACTATTTTATCATAAAATCCCGCTATTACCATTCAGGAAATTTCAATGACAATTAAAGATTTGTAGGTAAAAAAAGAGTAAAAAGTGATAGGCTAGGATTATAGAAAGACAAAGGCTTAAAACAACTTTAAAACCATCACAAAGGAGGAATTCTCATGACGGATACAGATCCAATCAAAACTGCCCAGGCACTGATAACTGAGTTAAACAAAGCTTACCAAGTCTGCAAACAGGCAACAGCTGACGATGTCCGTTTTCAGGAGCAACTGGACAATATCCTCCGCTTTCTCTCTAAAGCTGAGACAGTGGATAATCGATTCTTGATTGAGCTGGAAAAATTTTACCAAACTTCCAGTCTTCTCATGGGCCTCAGTGCTCTCAATCCAGACGCTCCTACTCGCGCCGCTTGGAGAGCCTATGACCGCTTCCACTTTGACCAAGTCAAGACCAAGTTGAGTCTCTACGGACCAACCATTATCCTGTAGTAACTAAAAAGAAGCTGAGACAGATTGAACTCAACTTCTTTTTTAGTATCATATAAGCAATGTTATACTCAATGAAAATCAAAGAGCAAACTAGGAATGCTCAAAGCACCGCTTTGAGGTTGCAGATGGATGCTGACCTAGTTTGAAGAGATTCTCGAAGAGTATTAGTCCTGCATCTGACGTTTCACCTGATAAGGGAGATACAAGATTTGCAAGACCAATCCAGCTCCAAGGAGGGCTAGAAGGGCTAGTTTTTCTTGGAGGGTAATCAACCCAACTACCAGTTGAACCAATAAAACAAAACCAGTCAATCCTCGGACAACTGCCTGTAATCCCCTTTCCTTTTGCCCCTTGTCTAGCGGAAAAAGTTGGGTCAAATATTGGTAGTCAAAGGCATGATAGAGGGCCAATAACTGAAAGAGCAAGAGATAGTTAAATAAAACTACCACTGCTGTCGCTATCCAAGACTGCTCGATAAAGATCAACGCCAGCAAAGATAGGAAGAGGAGGCGAAGACTGAGGGCAAAAAGATCTCCATTTCGCAGATAAGAACGAAGATAGAGGTTCTGCCAAATCTTGCTCGGCACCTTCTGAACTACTCTTAGGATAGCATCTAGATAAGCTCGTCTCTTGACACTGTTTGAAATTCCCTTGACTTGGGTAAAGAGGGCAAAGAAACGAAGTAAAAACTGCTTGCGTTTACTTTCTTGGGCAATCACATAGTCCCAGTCCAGATGATTTGCACTAAAAAACTTGCCTGCTTTTTTCTGAAACAGGAAATATTTCCCGACTCCCAACAGAAGAACATAGACCCCAAAAACTCCTAAGCCTAAACCCATGGCTAAAAATAACGGAGCAAAAAAGAGCAAAAAGAGAGTCTGTACACTAACCCAAAAGATGAAGGAAACTAAACTTTGCTTCTGGATGTGTTCTCTCACTTCTTCTTCAGCTACTAAGAGAAAGAGCTTATCAGGCGCTTCCACATAGGTTGCTATTCCTCCCCAAAGTAAGAGTAAAACAGAGACAATCCCAATTAAACCTAGGATTGGTAAATGATTCTCAGGAAAATGCTGGAGCAGCTGACTATACTGATAGGCTAGAAAACCTACTAAGACCAGTAAAAACAAGACAAAGTGATCATTGAGCACATATCGAAGATAACCGACACACTCTTTACGAAAAGCCTGCTTTCGCTTTAGAAACAAGTCTTTCATCGGTCCTCCTCTTTGGTCAAAGCCAAATAGATATCATTGAGACTTGCTTCCGGCATAGCAAAAGCTTGTCTCAGCTCTTCAAGATCCCCTTTAGCTCTGACTTGACCTTTGTGGAGAATGACAAAAGAATCACACATTTTTTCAGCAGAGTCAAGAACGTGGGTACTCATGAGGATAGACTTGCCTTTTTTCTTTTCAAGATCCAAAAGCTGAATCAAGTCCGAAATTGCCAAGGGATCAAGACCAAGGAAAGGTTCATCAACGATAAAGAGACTCGGATCCACGACAAAGGCACAGATAATCATGACCTTCTGTTTCATCCCTTTTGAAAAATGAACAGGGAACCAATCCAACTTCTGATCCAAACGGAACATTTTTAAAAGAGGTTCTACACGTTCAAAAGCTAGGTTTTGCTCAATACCATAGGCCATGGCAACCGTCTCGATATGCTCTCTGAGAGTCAATTCCTCGTACAAACTAGGAGTTTCAGGGATGTAACCAATCTGCTGACGATATTCACGAGGATTGGCACCTAAGGTTAGCCCGTCAATGTTTATTTCTCCACTATAAGGTGTCAAAAGTCCAATAATTTCATTGATGGTCGTTGATTTTCCAGCACCATTGAGACCAATCAAACCGACCAACTGTCCACTTTCGACTGTAAAGGACACATCTTTCAAGACAGGAACATGAACATAGCCCCCTGTCAGATTTTTAATTTCTAACATATTTTCTCCAAATCTGGTATAATGTAGCTATATTATATCAAAATTCAATACAGTAGAGGTAGATTTTATGTCAGATTGCATTTTTTGTAAAATTATCGCAGGAGAGATTCCCGCATCAAAGGTTTACGAAGATGATCAAGTTCTTGCCTTCCTTGATATCTCACAAGTAACACCTGGTCACACCTTGGTCGTACCAAAAGAACACTATCGCAACCTTTTAGAAATGGATGCTGCAAGTGCCAGCCAACTTTTCGCCCAAGTACCAAAGATTGCTCAAAAAGTCATGAAAGCTACCAAAGCTGAAGGTATGAATATCATCGCCAACTGCGAAGAAGTTGCTGGACAAACTGTTTTCCATACCCATGTCCACCTCGTTCCTCGTTATGGCGCAGATGATGACCTAAAAATTGACTTTGTCGCTCATGAACCAGACTTCGGCAAACTTGCCCAAGTCGCTGAAACGATCAAAAACGCTTAAGGAGTCACTATGAAACTATCAAACTTACTACTTTTTGCAGGCTCTGCAGTCGGTTCATACCTCCTCGTTAAGAATCGCCAAGCTATCACTGAAGAGGTTCTAGATACAACTGATCGTGTTGAAGCCATTAAGGATGACTTGGATATCATCCAAGATAGCCTGCAAATTATCGACCAACAAAAAGAACTCATCAAGGAATATCAAAAAGATTTGACCTATAAGTTTAAAGTCTTGGAAAAAGACGTCCAAACGAGACTTGCTGTACTAAAAGAATTGCAGGAAACTGAAGAAAACTAAGGGAAACTCCAATTTCCTTAGTTCCCCTTTAAATCCATTTTGGGTTATCAGATCTTAATAGACAAGGGAGGGCATGAAAATGAAACAGTTTTTTAAAGTTTTGACGCGGATCATCCTGATTATTTGTGGTGGCCTCTGCCTTCTTGTAGCCCTAGCATTTCTAATACTGGCCAATCTGTTCAAGGCCTCACCGAGTGACATCAGAAAAGGAAATGAAGCCTTAAAACAAATCTTCATCTCCCTTGACCTGCCTCCTGAGAAAGTAGAGTCAAATGGAAGCTATCAATTCGAGGGTGGAGGCTTAGATTTTTATGTGACTTTCTCAGATGAGGTCATCAATAGCAACCCTGTCCTAAAAGAAAGTCCCAACCTCACTAAAAACCGACTCAAAGTCTATGTCTTAAACACAGGAGATATTTCCTACCATTCAGTAGAAGACAACTTATTCAATCATGGTTTATTCCAATTTTTAGAGGAGGAAAGCAGGAAGTATTTCCAAGAAATCGGAAAGAAATCAAATCCTTCTTACTTTATTCTATCTTGGCAGGATCAGGAAAGTCTGAAAAAGGGAATCGCATTCTATGAAAAAGCTTTGAACTTGGTGGATATTCAGGATAATTCGGCGACTAAGCGCATTGATACCGTCACAGTTAAGCCTGGCAAAGAAGCGGAGTTCAAGCAACTCATCCAGGATATGGATGCGGCAGGCTTACTCAAGCAAAAGTATAAATAATAGGCTAACTGGAAAATGATTTTTCGACGCTAAATTTTCAAAGATAACACAAAAAGAGCCATTCGGCTCTTTTCAGATTGAAGACAAACACCATTTGGAATGTTTGTCTTCGGTCTGAAATCCTCGGCTGACCCGAAGATTTTTTCTATTTCTTAAAGCCTAAAATGCCGTAGACCGGTGAAAATCATAGTCAAGCCATGCTTATCATCTGCGATAATAGACTCCTCATCACGGACAGATCCACCTGGCTGGTTCGACCCAGTCCAACACTGGGTGTTATGTAGTCATTCGTCATGATGATATCATTTGATTTCACGTATTTGACAGCCTTCCAAGCAAAATTAAAAGTTCTTCTTTTTTATTAATATTATTTAAATCAAAACTAAATAATATGAGCTACGAAAGAAAATAATCGTAAAAATTTTCCATCATTCAAAGCATTAACCGCTTGTTATAATATGTACTTATGGTTATAAAATAGTTAAATCATACTTATCAATTCGCTCTTCGTCTTTTTTTATAACAATATGAATATCAACTTCATGTTGAAAACTATATGATTCAAATGCAAGTTTCAGTAACTGGAGTCGTTGCATAGAATTTAAACTTCCTTCTTTAAATTGAATATTCCCTCCTATAACAGAGCAAACAACTGCCTTCCCATGTGCATTATCATCTATAAATTGACAAAGTTCATATATCATCGAAAAGTAATCTGTATACGTATTTAATTCAATATTATTGGTATTTGTATACTCTGCTATCCTCAATAGAAAGTAATTATCGCAAGCGATAATTCTTTCCTCTGATTCTTTTAGTTCATTCAGTCTTTGATTATCTATACAATTGTTATCTCTAAATTGAAACTGAACTGATTTTATTCGTATATCAGCCTGATCACAATCTAAATTTCTATCCATAGGTATTACTTTTATAAATTTATTGAAATCTTCATCAAATATATTCCCATAATATATATTTAAAATTAATTTTGAATCTTTACTAACATAACGATATAAATATTTTTCTAGTATTTTATCTAATACGTATTTATTCCAAAACCAAGCTCCCAACAATGAAAACATAACAATGGCCAACTCAAATTGTAGAAAATAACATTTTGGAATAATAAGTTGCAAAAACTGTAAAAAACTAAATATTGATGCCCAGGGGAAGAGCCACTTCAATATATGTTGGATGATATCTTGTCTTTCTTTCTTTTTTTTCAAATTCATTTTTATTTTCCTAAATTTCTATAATAGTATTTTGGAGGATTCTGCTTCATAGTGTTATCTTGATTATGTAATCGTTTATATTTTATTGCATCTAAATCAACCTCACAAATATCAACATGAGTATTTTTGGCACCCTTATGGATTGAAATCTGCCTTCTATATTCTTCCTTATACGGGCTAAACACTTCAACCCCCCCTAGCTGTGAATAATTGGTTATAGTTGACACAGCCATCAAATCACGTGATAAACTTTCTGCTATCTGTTTATAATACTTAATATCCTTATTATTAGTAATTAAATGTACTACCTCTGGTTCTTCTTTTGATATTTCATACTTCAAATCTAAAGAAGCTGCTTCATAACAATTTAATACCGCATGGGTACTATCCTTGAATTTTACTATATGCTGATTTTCCCAATCGGATGAGTCAGGAATATAAATTTCCCAATTTTTGTTACGACTGAACCTACTTCCCTGAAATATTTCATATTCAATAGGTGAAGGGTATAATTTTGGTAGTAAAATAATCTCCGTATCTTTATATTCTTTCTCTCCTTTCAACACTTTAAAGGGTCTAATAATAAATGTTAAATTTAATACTTTATTCTCGTTCTCTAGATAGATAAAATCCAAGCCACCAATTACTAATATTTTTGTTTTTCTAGCAAACCTGACAAGTGAATATATTTCTTGCAATGGTATACCTTGTTCAGGATACAATAAAACATCTGTTTTATTCCTATCTGCTTCATTTAGCGTAAGTATAATGTCTTTTATATTGGATTTATTTTTTGAATAATCTTCAAAATATTTTAGTCTCTGACTATATGTTTCAAAATTACTCTGAGATAGCACAATTTTTTTCTTATAGTTATAATCCCCAATTTTTATTCCGTCATTACCATCAAAAACAATAATACCTTTTTCATTATGATAATTATTTCGAAAATTCTTTTTTACTACATCCAAAAAATTTTTGTCAACATTTGAAACAACTAATGATCTAGAGCAACTAAATTCAGCCAATTTTCTTAATTGCTTCTCAAAATAAAATAGACTGTCCTTTTCAACTATATTTCTTAATTTATATCTTGGATATCGAAAGTACTCTTGTATTTGATATAACGAAGTACCATATCGAGCTTTAAAAGTATGTTCAAGATTATTCTTGAAATTTGATAGAAAAATCTTAAACAACTTACTTTTTGGCTCTACATTTTCTTCTAGAGACTGGAGCCTTTTCATAAATTCTAATTTATCCAATTTAATACTAGATTTTTTTGCCAATTCTTCACACAATAGAATTTTATTTGAAACTAATTCAATTATAATTAACTGATACCAATAATCAAATAAATTCAAAAAAAATTCATCATCAACAAATGAGTAAAAGTATTTAAGAAACTTCTTTGCCAAGTTTACATTCTCTTCATCAATGTCCTCTTTAAGATTCCAAAAAATATAGTTGAATACCGTAGAAATAGTCCGACTAATATACTTTTTATCTCTGACTATTGTAAATAAGTCTGAAATTTTCGTAAGTCCTTGCGTTAAGTTATAGGCATTTTCAAATTCTTTATCATATTCATTAGGGTCTATTAATCTATAACTATCACTGGAAAGTTGTTGAGTTTCTTTCGCGAATTTATTCAAATAATTGATATCGTTCCGTTTATTAACAATAAAAAATAATGTTTTATCTTCACTAAGTTTGACGGACTTCTTCTCATTTAATTTAAGTGAATCTCTTATTTGTGTGATTTTTGCTTTTATATTATCTATTTCAGGCAAGTCTCCTGGTTTATATTTTTCAGAAACATCTGTTTTTACCAAAAAAACAATATCATCTACATATCGACTATAGTTTACTGGATAAAACGTTTGCTTTATTTTATTGTCTAAATCTAATAGATAAAAATTGATTAAAATGTTGCTGGGTAAAAATCCAATTGGCAAAACTGTTTCAGAAACTAAATTATTATCTACTTTTGAATCTTTTAAAAAATCTCTTATTCCTTCTAACTCATTATACTTTTCTATAATCTTAAAAATATACTCTGTAATAAATTCAAAATTCTTTGTATAATTTTGTCCTAATTCTTCTACTAATTCTTTTTTTAACTTTTCGACATTTACATTGTAATAACATCTTGACAAATCTGTTTGTACATATATGCCTGTTTCTTTTTCTTCTATCCATTGACGCATCTTATTAAAATTCGAATCTCTGAATTCAGAATAAGCATCGAAATATGGGTTAAAAAAACTACTTTGAGATTGAGAAAGTCTATTAGCATATACATCATCTTTAAGCCTACTATCAATTAATCTAGCAACAGTTTCTAACCAAATTGCACTCACAATAAAATCTTGTAAACTTATCTGAATAAAATAATTAAATTCGATCTTTCCTGATATTTTTTTAGATGAAGAAAAAGTAACAACATTGTGAGATTGATTTTCAGATTCTTCTCTAACTTTTTTATACATTGAAACTGCTTTAATTTCGTCTAAGCAAGGCTCAATTGTCTGACTTATTAACTCCTTCTTAATAGAAGAAATTCTTGAAACAAGCATATCTAGAAGATTTTCCTCTTTATCTCCACTAAACCAAGCTGACCAATTGTAAAACATTCTCTTGTTGTATTTTAACTCATTTAAAATTTTTGTAGCTACAATTTTTTCATTAACATCATTAATATCCATATTGTTTTTATCTATCAATTGATTATACCTCTTCACTCTCCATAATCTTAGTATATCAAATTTTTTTTGCATTTAAAACTTAAATATAATACTTGCAACAAAAAACATCCAATTTCTTGGATGTTTCAAATTTAAGACAAAGTCCTTAGAACTCAAGTTTCTAAGGGCTTTTCTTTTTATGGTTTCAAGCCAGTTTTTCTCATAGAGAAAAACAAGAAAACCACCAGCTATGCTGGTGGCTGAAAAGGCTTCTAGCTTCCATTTATTTTTTCAAGTATAATCTAATTGTTCAGGTTAGATAAAGGAGGAAAAATAAATGGCTAAAACCAGTTACAGTTTATCACATACCAAATGAATGTGCAAATATCATATAGTTTGCACACCTAAGTATCGCCGTAAGGCGATATATTACAAAGTCAGGTCGGATTTGATAGATATTATTAAACATCTATGCCGTTGTCGTGGCGTGGAGATTATCGAAGGTCATATGATGCCAGACCATGTACACCTGCTTGTACTGATACCTCCCAAACTTTCGATTTCCGATTTT
Source organism: Streptococcus sp. SCPM-O-B-15304 (M98) (assembly GCF_058200215.1). Classification (NCBI taxonomy): domain Bacteria; kingdom Bacillati; phylum Bacillota; class Bacilli; order Lactobacillales; family Streptococcaceae; genus Streptococcus; species Streptococcus sp. SCPM-O-B-15304 (M98). The sequence continues at coordinate 25,562 of NZ_JBYQGQ010000015.1, forward strand.
ATGGGGTATCTCAAGAGTAAAAGTGCATTGATGATATTTGATAAGCACGCTCATTTAAAATATAAGTATGGAAATCGAAAGTTCTGGGCTAGAGAATACTATGTAAGTACCGTTGGACTAAACGAAAAGACCGTAGCTAAATATATTCGCGAGCAGGAAAAGAATGACATTGCACTCGATAAGCTGAGTGTAAAAGAATATGAAGATCCGTTTTCTGATGGTGGATTTAGAATAAGGTAAAAGCCCGTTGTGACGGGCATTAGTCAAGTAATATAGCACGACCTGAACGAAGTTCAGCGAGCGTCTTTAGACGTCGCTGAAGAGAAACGGCTTATAGCCGGTGTACAAGCCACCCGTTTTCACGGGTGGTTATGATTCATTCTCCTTCAAAGGCATCTTTAATATGGTCAAAGAAGCCCTTTTTCTTAGGATTGACTTTTAGATCACCAGCAACTGCGAATTCTTTCAAGGCTGCTTTTTGGCGGTCGTTCAAGCCTGTTGGTGTTACAACATTAACAGTAACGTATTGGTCTCCAAGGGCACCACCACGAAGACTTGGAGCTCCCTTACCACGTAGGCGGAATTTCTTACCAGTCTGAGTTCCCTCTGGAATGACTAATTCTACATCACCATGAACTGTAGGGATGTCTACTGTATCACCAAGTGCTGCTTGAACAAAATTGAGGTTCAAATTGTAGAAGATAGTAGTTCCTTCACGTTCAAATTTATCACTAGCTTCAACTGAAACTACTACATACAAGTCACCATAAGGGCCTCCATTAAATCCGGCTTCACCTTGACCAGCTAGGCGGATTTGTTGACCTGTTTCCACACCAGCAGGGATTTTTACGTGTACGCTATGGGCTTGTTTTTCATGACCAGTTCCATGACAAGTTGTACATGGATCTTTGATTTCTTGACCACGGCCATGACAGACATCACAGGTTACTTGGCGACGCATCATACCGAGTGGTGTTTGAGTATCAACATTGATCACACCTGAACCATGACAGCGTCCACAAGTGACTGGACTTGTTCCAGGTTTAGCACCAGACCCATTACAAGTACGACAGCTTGCTTCACGATTGTATTTGACTTCCTTTTCTGTACCAAAAATAGCTTCTTCAAAAGTCAAATGAACGCGATACTGGAGGTCGTCACCTTGACGAGGGGCATTTGGATTACGTGATGCACCGCCACCACCAAAGAAACTTGAGAAGATATCTTCAAATCCACCAAAGCCACCTGCTCCATCGAAGCCACCGAAACCGCCTGCACCACCAAAACCACCATTGGCACCAGCAGCACCGTATTGGTCATAGGCAGCACGTTTCTGTTCATCGCTCAAAGTTTCATAAGCTTCTTGAACTTCCTTGTACTTGTCTTCAGCTCCAGGATCCTTGTTGATATCTGGATGATATTTTTTAGATAATTTCCGATAGGCTTTCTTGATCTCATCTTGAGACGCATTCTTAGAAACACCCAAACGGTCATAAAATTCAGTATTGTTCATACAAGATACTAAGAGCGAACAGAAAGCGACTGAAATTTAGGAAACCGACAAGAAATCCTGATTTCTTAGGAGGTTTATCTAATTTCCAAGCTTTCCGCTCGAGTTCAATTCCCCGAACGCTCTTTGTTCCTTTCTATTGATGTTGTGAATCAAACCACGAATTTAGGTCGGGTTCAATTCCTTTCTTTCATATTGAGTAAGAAACTTTAGAACTCGAGTTCAATTCCCCGAACGCTCTTTGTTCCTTTCTATAATTTTCATGTAATCTTTAGAGGCTGTTTTCTATACTCTGCTTCACTTGATCAAACTCTTGGTCCGATAGAGTAAATATCAAATCCTCTTCAGCGTACTCGTTCTGTTCTTTAAAATAGTTATCCGTATTCTCTGCCAACCCTAAACTTAGAATCACTTTTCTTGCAAACTCTTGGTGCGCAAAGCCTATAGCCGTAATGATTTGTTTATCTTGCACAACCAGTTTGGGTTGGAAATTCTCACGAGGAAGAAATTCAAAATAATCAAAGAAGTTTTGCCAAATTCCACCTGTAAATTTCGTGTCCTTAAACAGACCTGCTTTCGCCAATAAAAGAGGCGCTGAAGAAATGGCTGCAATGAGGATATCTTGATCACCAAGGTCCCTCAAAAACGAAATCAATTTCTCATCCTGTAGGGCAGGTCCTATGTTTACCATTCCTGGCAAAATGGCACAAGAATAATCTTCTAGATTTATTTGATCCAGTGTTTTGGTCGGTTGACAGGGCAAACCATCCTCAGAGACCACCATCGAGTGATCTGAAGCGACATAATCAATCGTGACGTCAAAAGACAGAGCTAAAGTACTTGTTAAAGCGGTTATCTCATAGAGAGAAAAATTAGGATAAATGATACAAAGTACTTTTTTCATTCGCAACATCCTCTATTTTACCGAAAAACAGAGGCTGGGTTGCAACCTCTGGATTTCTTCTTATTATTACGACGTTCAAAAACAAAGTCGATTATACTTTGTTTTTGAACTAGTAAGGCGTTTAGGCAAGTCGCCATAGCGATTGCCGTAGAATGACAATCACTTTAGTGATTAGTCATTCTTAACGAGTTAAGCTGAATTGAGTTTCGGATTAAAGGAATCCTAAAATCTCGGAACCTTTCTTTATTTCAGGAGGTTCCGCTAAAACAATCCACTGGATTGTTTTACTTTTCAGTAAACTCTCCGTCTACGACGTCATCGCCTGCGTTTCCTGTTGCTTGTGCGCCTTCTGCTCCTGCTTGAGCTTGTTGGGCTGCTGCGGCTTGTTCGTAGAGTTTAACGGCAAGTCCTTGAGCTTTTTCGTTCAATGCTTCAAGTTTTGCTTTCATTTCGTCCAAGTTGTTGTCTTCTTGGGCTTTCTTAAGCTCATCAAGGGCAACTTGGGCAGCATCACGTTCTGCATCGAAGCCTTTACCTTCAGTTTCTTTGATTGTCTTTTCAGTCGCAAAGATTGCTTGGTCTACTTCGTTACGAAGGTCAACTTCTTCTTTACGTTTCTTATCTGCTTCAGCGTTAGCTTCTGCATCTTTCATCATGCGATCGATTTCTTCGTCTGTCAAACCTGAGTTAGATTGGATAACAATTGTTTGTTCTTTTTGAGTTCCAAGATCTTTGGCTTTAACAGATACGATACCGTTCTTATCGATATCAAATGTTACTTCGATTTGTGGAATACCACGAGGTGCAGCTGGGATATCTGTCAATTGGAAGCGTCCAAGAGTCTTGTTATCTGCTGCCATTGGGCGTTCACCTTGAAGAACGTGGATATCAACGGCTGGTTGGTTGTCTGCTGCAGTTGAGAAGACTTGTGATTTAGATGTTGGAATAGTAGTGTTGCGGTCGATGAGTTTTGTAAATACTCCACCCATTGTTTCGATACCAAGTGACAATGGTGTTACGTCAAGAAGGACAACGTCTTTAACATCACCAGTGATAACACCACCTTGGATCGCAGCACCCATGGCCACAACTTCATCAGGGTTTACTGATTTGTTTGGTTCTTTACCAGTTTCAGCTTTAACAGCCTCAACAACTGCTGGGATACGAGTTGAACCACCGACAAGGATCACTTCGTCGATTTCTGACAAGCTCAAACCTGCATCTGAAAGGGCTTGGCGAACTGGAACCTTTGTACGTTCTACGAGATCACGAGTCAAATCGTCGAATTTAGCACGAGTCAAAGTCATTTCCAAGTGAAGAGGTCCAGCCTCACCAGCAGTGATGAATGGCAAGCTGATTTGTGTTGAAGTCACACCAGAAAGGTCTTTCTTCGCTTTTTCAGCTGCATCTTTCAAACGTTGAAGCGCCATCTTGTCTGTTGACAAATCAATGCCGTTTTCTTTCTTGAATTCTGCTACCAAGTGGTCGATGATTTTTTGGTCAAAGTCGTCACCACCGAGTTTGTTATCCCCTGCAGTTGCCAATACATCAAAGACACCATCACCGAGTTCAAGGATAGATACGTCAAATGTACCACCACCAAGGTCGAATACCAAGATTTTTTCTTCTTTGTCAGTCTTGTCCAAACCATAAGCAAGAGCTGCTGCAGTTGGTTCGTTGACGATACGTTCTACTTCAAGACCAGCAATTTTACCAGCGTCTTTTGTTGCTTGACGTTGAGCATCGTTGAAGTAAGCTGGAACTGTGATAACTGCTTTAGTTACTTTTTCACCAAGGTATTCTTCAGCATAACCTTTCAAGTATTGAAGGATCATAGCTGAGATTTCTTGTGGTGTGTATTCTTTACCGTTAGCAGAAACTTTTTCAGAAGTACCCATCTTAGATTTGATAGAAATCACTGTATCTGGGTTTGTGACTGCTTGACGTTTTGCAGCGTCACCAACGATGATTTCACCGTTTTTGAATGACACTACAGATGGAGTTGTGCGGTTTCCTTCTGGGTTTGCGATGATTTTGCTTTCAGTTCCTTCAAGAACTGCTACTGCTGAGTTTGTTGTACCTAAGTCAATACCGATAATTTTAGACATGTGTTTTTCTCCTTGTTATTTATTCTCTTTTTTCTTTTTGATATTTTCCTTGCAAGCCTCCGGCTTGCTTCTTATCTTTCTTTCATAGTTTATTGTCGTTTCGGACAAGGTTTCAATGTATATAAGTTGCGACACGAGAAGTCGAAATCGATATTATTTCGACGACGAGTTAGTAAGGAGGCTAGGCAAACGCCATAGCGATTGCCGTTTTCTGACGAGTTGCTTTAGCTACCGTCAGAATTGCCTAGTTATAAACCACTACCATAGCCGGTCTTAGGATGCGGTCATGGAGTTTGTAGCCTTTTTGGAAGACTTGTGCGATGGTATCTGCTGGATGTTCGTCATCTGCTGGGACTGTTTGAATGGCCATATGGTAGTTATGGTCAAATTCTCCATCTGCTGGAATTTCTTCAATTCCTTCTTCTTTCAGAGCATGTACCAAACTTTCTTGGACCATTTCCAAGCCCTTCTTCACATCATCTGTCAAACCTTCGACGGCAAGGGCACGTTCAAGGTTATCCAGTGATGGCAAAATTGCTTTTGCCAAATCTTGGCTGCGGTAGCGTTGCAAGAGTTGACGTTCTTCATTGGCACGGCGCTGAATGTTTTGCATTTCTGCATGAGCTCGAAGGTATTTGTTTTCAAATTCTTCGGCACGTTCATTCGCCAAGTCCAATTCAGACTTCTCAGGAGTTGTTTCTTCAGCTGTTTCCACAACTTCCTCTTCTTTTACTTCTTCATTTTTAATATCTTGGGCCATTTTCGCCTCCTTTAATGATTTCAATCTTAATTCACTTCATAGTGATTACTGCTGAGATAGCGGTAAAAATCCGTCAACTTCATAGTCAAAACTCGATTAACTACATTGAGTTGATTGACCAATTGTTGATAATCCAGATTAACGGGACCTATAATCGCAAGGATTCCAAATCCACGATAGGGAATCAGGAACTTACTGCTAATCACTGCTAAGTCAGCTAAACAGGATTCTTGGCTATCCGCAACTCGGACACTTTGCATCTGGTCGCCAATCAGATTTTCTCGAATCTCCAAAGCAACCTTTTGTGGCTGATCAAAAAACTGATAAGCTGCTAGATTAGCAAAATTCAAGAGATTGACTTTCCCAGAAACCACGATATTTTCATTGAACATTTCTTTAAAGATATGTTCGACGAGATCCATAACATTATCCGTTGTTGTGAAGTAACGTTGGATAATCTGCGGAATCTCTGTCCGAATCTTATAGTGAATATCCAAAACAGTCTGATCCAAGAAACGTTCTTGAATCATGGTCTTGAGGCGATTTAAATCCTCCTGCAAGAAATTTCTCGGAATCAAAAACTGACTGGTAACTGTTCTAGACTCATCAAGCGTAAAAACAGCAAGAGCTGTATGTTGCCCGAGGACAACAATATCAAAAGCTGTCAGCTTCTGCCTACTTGGTTCTACATCCAGCGCTACAACCGTACAACCACTCAAGTCTGTCAAGATTCTCGTTGCCTCTTGAAGAATATCCTCTAGCTTGAAGAATTCTTGATCAAAGGCTTTTACAATCTCATAAACTTGATTCTCGGCTAAACGGTCGAAGGATAAGGAGTGTTTGACATAGTATTGAAAACCAGCCACACTCGGCATCCGACCACTGGAAGTATGTGCCTTTTCAAGCAAACCTTGCTTTTCTAAAGCCGCCATGTCATTTCGAATGGTAGCACTACTAGAGTTGATAGACTCTTGCAAGGCTTTGGATCCAACAGGTTCGTGCGTTTTGGTAAAGATGTCAATAATCAGATTTAAAATACTCTGCTGACGTTCCGTAACCATCTCGTCACTCCTCTCTGATAGATCTTTTTAGCACTCGACACATCCAAGTGCTAACTTATGATTCTATTATACACCCTTAGAAAAGAATGTCAAGACAAAAACTCAAAAAATTAGCACTCTTTTATCAAGAGTGCTAAAAATCGGTCTGAGGACCTAGAAAATCATCCTACATTCACAAGATATTTCTTTTTAAGTCTGTAAAAACTATAGATTAGATAGGAAATCATGAGGGCATAAAGGGCAAAAATAAGGAAGAAAGACTGAGAGAGACTTTCGCGAAACAAGCTCATACAAACAACTAAACCGCCAGAGATAGAAACTGTAGATGTACGAAGTCTAGATTTCACATCAGCCCATCGAAGACGATTGTCCATGAAAGATTGATCATTTGAATCTACATCACAAGTTGCTTTTCGAAACACAGAATAAGAACAATTTTCCACAAACTCCCATCCTCTATCCTTAATACTTTGTAAATCTACCTCATTTTTTCTAAGGTAGCTAGTATCCCACACACGGTAAATCATATCATTTGGTCGGCATTGCTCAAAATAGAAAAAGCCAAAACGATTCGATTTAAATTTCCAACCTTTCAGATGCATCTCATGTAAATAATCTTCTACCTTATCCAAATCAAAAATGGTAAACATTCGAAATTGTACTTTGCTATTCATTGTCTAACCTCCAAAATGGTCTTATTTATCAGATAATTCTTTCCACTTTTGAAGCAATCTCCAAAAAATATAAGAAATCTGAATCGTGAAAACTATCAATAAAGTACAGTTTATGATAACAATCAAGAACATTCCCCAACTGAAAGAACTACCTCCACTGACAAACTTTGAGAAAACCGGTAGTAGAGCTGAAAAGAGAAGCAAAATAGGAAGCATCCGCATTATTAAAATGCGCTTGACCATGGCTAACTTCCCGGCCGCGTCATTATAAATTTCAAACTCGGCATCCGACTCAACTCCAGAATAAAGCTTTCTAAAATAGGAAAACCCATTAAAGTCTGTAATATGCTCCCAGCCACAATCTTTAAACAGTTGTAAATAGGAAGCTCTTTCTGATTTTTTCATAGGATAAAAGTCCAACTGATAAACCACCTGCTCTGGTTGGCACTTTTCAAAAGTATACTTAACCGCAACTACTAAGTTAGAGTAGCTTACTTCCTTAAGTTTCCAGCCCTGAGCATGCATTTCTCCGAGATAGAGAGCCTCTCTATCATAATCCGCAATGGTAGCAATTCTATAAACAACTTTCTTTTCCATCAAAGCTCCTCCCGACTATTTCTGTAGAGCCGTTCAATACGTTTGACTTCAATTTCTAAAACTTTCTGACCCAAGTCAGTTATCTGATAAATCTTTCGTTTTTCCTCTTCTCTAACAAAGGAAATCAAACCATCTTTTTCCATCTTTGACAGGGTTCCATACATGGTCCCAGGACTAATGGAAACCTGCGAATCTGTCATCTCTTTAACCTTTTGAGTAATACCATAGCCATGGTTCTCCTTTTGCAGACAGAACAGAATATAAAAACCCGTTTCAGTCATGGGAAGGTAGACACGCCTAATCTTATCTGTTAATTCCATTTAATCAGACCTCCTATTTAGTTCGATATATCGCATCTCGTTATATAAAATATATCACATCTCGATATAAATTGCAAGAAAAAAAATCGTCCTCACGGACAATCTTTCTGATTTATCATTAGTATAGATCTAGGTAGTTATCAATTTCCCATTGTGAAACGAAGGTTGCATAGCTTGCCCACTCGATGCGTTTAGCTTCAAGGAAGCTAGTGTAGATGTGTTCACCTAGAGCTGCTTTAACCACTTCGTCTTCTGTCATGGCCTTCAAAGCGTTGTGAAGAGTTGATGGAAGGTCTGTGATGCCAGCCTCTTTACGCTCTTCTGCAGTCATGATATAGATGTTTTCTTCGATTGGCGCTGGTGCTTCGATTTTGTTTTCAATACCGTGCAAACCAACTTCCAAAAGCACAGCCATAGCGATATATGGATTTGCCATTGGGTCTACTGAGCGCAACTCCAAACGAGTTCCCATTCCACGAGTAGCAGGAACGCGGACAAGTGGTGAACGGTTACGACCAGCCCAAGCGATGTAAACCGGCGCTTCGTAGCCTGGAACCAAACGTTTGTATGAGTTAACGGTCGGGTTCATGATAGCTGTGTAGTTGTAGGCGTGCTTGATCAAACCACCAAGGAAGTGATAAGCTGTTTCTGACAATTGCATTCCTTTTGGATCATTTGGATCAAAGAAGGCGTTGTTCCCTTCATCATCAAACAAGGACATATTGCAGTGCATTCCTGAACCAGCGATACCAAATTTAGGTTTAGCCATAAAGGTTGCATACAAACCATGTTTACGCGCAATTGTCTTTACAACAAGTTTAAAGATTTGAATCTTGTCACATGCACGAAGAACTTCATCGTACTTAAAGTCAATCTCATGTTGACCTACGGCAACTTCGTGGTGACTGGCTTCTACTTCAAATCCCATCTTGGTCAAGACATTTACAATCTCACGACGGGTATTATCAGCAAGGTCTGTAGGCGCCAAATCAAAGTAACCACCCTTGTCATTCACCTCAAGAGTTGGGTCTCCATTTTCATCAAGCTTGAATAGGAAGAATTCTGGTTCCGGACCAAGATTGAAAGATTTGAATCCAACTTTCTCCATGTGATGAAGAGCTCGTTTAAGGTTGCTTCGAGGATCTCCAGCAAATGGCTCTCCTTCTGTTGTATAGACATCACAGATCAATCCTGCGACACTACCGTTCTCATCTCCCCAAGGGAAGACAGTCCAAGTGTCCAGGTCAGGGTACAAGTACATATCTGATTCATTGATACGAACAAACCCTTCAATAGAAGATCCATCAAACATAGCCTTGTTTGACAAGACCTTGTCTAGTTGTTCATCTGTAGCAGGAATTTCGACGTTTTTCATTGTTCCCAAAATATCTGAAAACATGAGACGGATAAAGGTTACATTTTTTTCCTTAACTTCACGACGAATATCTGCAGCTGTGATTGGCATGGTTTTTCTCCTTATATATGACGATTTGCGGTTGCCTAACCGCGACCAAAAGGTGATTGTTGAGAAGCAAAGCGACTTTGTTGAAGAACTTCATTCCGAAGTGCCCTACGCACTTCAGTTTGACTAACTGGTTTCTTGGCTTTCGCCTCACGTTCAGCATATTTTTTCTTGATAGCAGCAATGTTCAGACCTTCAGAGATATAGTCCTTAATCTCAAGCAACCGATCCATATCATTCAGCGAGTACATACGGCGATTACCTTCGTTTCGATCAGGTTTTATCAAGTCCTGATCTTCATAATAACGAATTTGACGCGCCGAAAGATCGGTCAGCTTCATAACACTACCAATAGGAAAAACTGCCATATTGCGACGAAATTCTTTTTCCTTCATGTACACTTCCTTCTTTCTGTCTATTATAGTCTAAAAAAATTCAATCGTCAATCAATAATGTTATATCTTGTGACATTATTTTGTTTTTTTCAGTAAAATGCTCCGTAAACGATCAATATCGTAATTTACAAGAATTGCTACAAAAACACCCATAAAGGTTTCAAAAACTCGGGCAAATACGTACAAAACTGTCTCACCATTTGGAATTGATAAGGTAATAATCAACATAGCCGCAACTCCACCGATAACACCTGCCTTATTGTTCATTGCAACATTTGTCATAATGGTTAACATGGTGCAAATCGGAACAACAAGAAGGGTTACCCAGAAGGCTCCATGAAAAAAGTTATTCAAGAGAAAGAAAATCAGGGCATAAAAACCACCGATACTATTTCCGAGAATACGTGATGTCCCAAAGTGGACACTCTTATCAAAGTCTTCTCTTAAACTAAAAACTGCAGTCAAGGCTCCAATCTGAAGTCCTTTCCAACCAAAAAAACCAAAAATCATGAGAACTAAAAAAACAGCGATCCCTGTTTTAAACGTTCGCATCCCTAACTTAAACTTAGATTTATCAAATGTATACTTTTTAAAATAACTCATCATTTCAACTCTCTTTCTCCATTTTACCATAAATTTACCTATTTTTGAGATGGGGATGCAATAAACTGCTACAAATAGAAAAAGAGAAGGGCATAAATCCTTCTCTCTTATAATCAATATTCTATTTTTAGAATAAATACATGAAAGCCAAAGTCAAGAGACTAGCAAGCAAGCCCACTCCCCAGAAGAAGAAATCAACCTTCCACTCACTCCAAGCTTGACCTTTCCCAGAAAAACCACCCAACTCAAAATGGTGATGAACTGGTGTCATACGGAAGATACGTTTTCCTCCAGTCAACTTAAAGTAGGTAACTTGCATCATAACAGATGTGGTTTCAAAAACATAGACCAAACCAATCAAGAGTAACGTCCATTCTTGGTGTAGCGCCATGGAAATAGCCGCCAACATCCCTCCAAGAGCTAGGCTACCAACATCTCCCATGAAAACTTTAGCAGGCTTGTGGTTAAAGACAAAGAAGCCAAGAAGACCACCAATCATAGCTACAATCACTAGTAAGATATCAAGCTGATTTTGCACATAGGCAATCACTCCATAGGCAGATAGGCTAATCACCACCGAAATACTTGCCAAGCCATCGATTCCGTCAGTCAGATTAACTGCATTTGAAAAACCGACCAACCAGAAGAGGGCAAAGAGAATATAAAGAACACCTAAATGCAAGGGAAAACCAAATACATTTAAGATATCTCCTCCTCTTTCATAGAAGAAATAGAAGATAACCCCTCCGACCAACTGAAGCAAAAGCTTCTGTTTAGGATTGAGTCCTTCATTGATTTTGCGGAAAACCTTGAGGAAATCATCCAAGAAACCGACCAAACCATATAAGACCAGGATAAAGAGGATCATTCCGACATTATTGGTTAATTGATTGGTCACGAGAGCAAGGACCAGACTAACTAAAACTCCTGCTAGGAGAAAGACGAGTCCTCCCATGGTTGGTGTCCCAGCTTTTTCTTGGTGTTGTTTAACATCCTCATGCATCTGTTGACCGGTAATCTGTGCTTTATGGTAAAAACGGATAAAGGCTGGAATTCCTATGACTGTTAGAATAAAGGCAATCACTCCAGCAAAGATAGAAATAAGCATTCTAATCTCCTAATGTTATTTTTATTTTCTGTAAATCTTTTAAAGTTGTATTGGAACGAACACTTTGCTTTTTAACAGTTTCTCCTGTACCTTCAAACTCAACTTCAAGATTCAGCCATTTGGCAAAGGTTTCAACATTTTTCTTAGACCAGCCATATAAGTCAGGCATCTCTTCTACCTTGTCTGAAAGGAGTAAGATTTGCTCATTAGCGTCTAGATTTGTTCCTTCTGCCACTGAACTGTCCTTGATTTTTGTTCCTGAACCGATAACGATTGGTTGAACAAGATTGCGTCTCAGTTCCTCTGCCATATCTCCCGGACTATAGTCCTTGGTCGCTGGCATTGCATAACTAGTTGTTGTTGTAACTTGATCCAGATTTTTAGCTGTAGACTGAAGATTAAGAGATTCTTTCATAGCAGAAGCTCGTTCAAGAATAGGATTAGCAAATTCTCCAAACCAAGGTGTAGAAAAGTGTTCTGGCTGTTGAACTGTTACGTAAAGAATAAAATCAGGATTTTCAGAAGGATGCATGGTTACTACAGAAAAGATATAATTGGTTTTCCCAACTAAATATCCTCCGTTTTGCTCATCGGCAATTTGAGCTGTTCCAGATTTGACAGAAACATTCTGACCAGGAACAGTAATTACTGGTTTATTATCATTACGATTATACATGGTCCCATAAATAGGGTCTGTACCAACCAAAATCATGTTTTCCCTAGTCAAACTAGCCGTTTCTTTAGAAACAGGATTACCCACAACTTCTTTTTGCGACTTCCGAACTGACTGATCATTTGGATCATAAAGGGCGCTAATAAACTTTGGTTCTAACATAACTCCGTCATTCGCAATGGCTGTAAAAGCACGTAGCATCTGGGTCTGCGTTACAGAAATCCCCTGACCAAATGCACTCATGGCAATATCGACAATATTATCTGCAGGCAATTGACCTGAATACTCATCAGTCAGACCAAAACGCGTCGGCACCCCAAACTTAAAGCGATTGAGATAATCCAACCAAGTAGCATCTCCCATTTTTTGTTCAAGTAGACTCATTCCAACATTACTGGAGAGAGCGAAACCTTGTAAGAAAGTCATCATCCTACCAGTAGTCAAACCAGCATTAACATCCCAATCTCGAATCGTCGCATCCGCTATTTTTAATTCACTGCTATTGAAAACTTCTCCTCCTGGGAAAGTGTTATTATCAATAGCAGCAGCGAGCGTCATAACCTTCATGGTTGACCCCGGCTCATAGTTACTTTGATAGAGGATATCACGCCAAACAAAGTCCTTAGTCAGCCCTTCCTTAGTATCAGCATCGAAGGTTGGTCTCTGCGTCGTTGCAAGAATTTCCCCTGTTTTAGCACTGACCAAGGTTGCTGTCATATACTTGCCTTTTAGTTTTTCTTGGAAGGCATCCATTTGACTTTCCATAAAGGACTGCAAAGGACTAGATAGGGTCGTATAGACGTCTTTCCCGTTTACGGTCTGTTGGGTGACTTGTTCTGTACCAGGAACAATATTACCTAGACGGTCTTTTTCATAGGTAATGATACCATCTGTTCCCGCTAACAAGCTATTCAAGGAACTCTCGACACCAGACGTCCCAATGAGACTCTTTGAACCATCTTCATTTTCATGCAACTGAGCTAAACCAATAAAGGATGAAGCAAATTTTCCATTTGGATAACTTCGATTGGGACTAGTGGTAAAATTGACACCCTCGACCTTGGCAGCTTCTAAGTCCTGTTTAATAGACATCATATTAGCGTAGGTAATTCCATTTCCTTTAGCACCAAAGGAAACCTGCTTGAGATTTGGTTGAGAGAGTTGATCTTTGACGTAGGATTCCTCCATATCCAAGTACTTATGGAAAATTTCGGCTACCTTATTGTACTGAGATTCCTCTACATATAGAACATCCCCATTAGCTGATTTATAGTCCTTATCAATGACCGCATAAACATTATAGGATGTTGCATCTTCTGCAATCGGAGTTCCATTACGATCATAAATGGTCCCCCTCTTAGCAGGAACTGTTAGAGTTGTTTGGTGAACTTTACTTGCTTCTTTGACCAGGTCAACGCCAAACTTCTTCCCCGTACCAATAATCACCGCAAAGTTAACCAAAAAAACAGCAAAGAGAAAGACGGCCAAGAGACTGAGACTCTTCCCAACTCGTCTGCGGTTTTCAAGGGGAGATTTGCGATTCTTAATGGCAAAGTGTACTATTTTTTCTTTCCAGGTTTTCATATACTACTCCGCCGATCGGATATTTTCATTATTTAATTTCAGTTCTTGCGAATCTGCAATCCCTGTCAGACGCTCTGAACGGATCAATTCATTGACTTCTTGCTTAGCATCATCCAACTCCGTTTTCTTTTCTTCAATTTGAGCATTAACAGTCGTTAGTTCACTCTGGACTTGTAAAAGCTTGGTTTGCATATAGACCACACTGATGGCTAAGACAAGGGCTGTAATGGCAATTGAAAGGTAAAAGGCCTTTTCAACACGTGAAAATCTCTTGATACGAGCTTGCAGTAATTGGCTCGTCGTTTCTCTTTTGTCTACCATTTTATCCCCTTACTTGTGAATTTTTCGAGCTACTCGTAGCTTGGCTGAGTGGGAACGATTATTGGCCTCCAACTCCTCCTTGCTTGGTAGAATCGGTTTGCGAGAGACTAATTCCATCTTAGGCTTGAGATCATCCGGGATGAATGGCAAGCCTTTTGGAACCTCTACCGTCGAAGATTCCTTGAACAATTGCTTGGTCAAGCGATCTTCCAGCGAATGAAAGGTAATGACTGAGATTCTTCCGTCCACTGCTAGTAATTCCATAGCTTGTTGGATGGACTCATCTGCAGCTCCAAGTTCATCATTGACCTCAATACGGATGGCTTGGAAAATTTGTTTGGCCGGATGACCTTTTTTCTTGAGTTCCTTGGCAGGCTTAGCAGATTTGATAATCTCTGCTAATTCCGTTGTTGTCTCAATCGGCTTCAACTCACGCGCCTGTTCAATCTTCCGAGCAATCTGTTTGGAGAACTTGTCTTCTCCATATTTGAAAAAGATTCGCACCAAGTCATGATAGTCGTAGTGATTAACGACTTCATAAGCGGTCAAACTAGCTTCCTGATTCATGCGCATATCCAGTGGTGCATCCTTCTTATAGGAAAAACCACGTTCACGCTGATCTAACTGCGGGCTTGACACACCTAAATCATAACAAATTCCATCAATTTCAGTCACACCTAAGTCATGTAAGCGGTCCTTCAAATGACGGAAATTATCCTTGATGAAGGTGACCATGCCCTTTTCAATGTAAGGCGCCAAACGTTTTTGTGCATTATCAATAGCGTTTTGGTCCTGGTCAAAGGCATATAAATGCCCCTTCTCACTTAACTTACTTAATAAATACTCGCTGTGTCCTGCTCCTCCCAAGGTCGCATCAACGTAAATACCATCAGGTTTTACATCTAGCATATCAATGGTCTCATGGAGCATGACCGTTACATGATGAAATTCTTTAGTCATATCTTATCTATTTTACCACAATTCTGACTAGCTTGCACTCGCTAAAGCAAAAACCTTTTCTTACTACTTTATCACTTGTATTCAGCAGGTGACTCTACTACCTGAGCTAGTTCTACACGCTCTTGAGGATTCAAGTGGTGATGAACCGCTTCTGCCACTGCTCTTGGTATACCAACGGCGACAATCTCATCCACGCTGGCTTCCTTGATTTTTGTCAGAGATTTAAAATATTTCATTAAATTCTGCTTGCGTTTTGGACCCAAACCTTCAATTCCATCTAATTGAGAAGAGAAGGAATTTTTAGAACGTAGTTGGCGGTGGAAGGTAATCGCAAAGCGGTGAACTTCATCCTGAATGCGTTGTAGGAGGAAAAATTCTTGAGAATTGCGAGATAACTCTACCACCCCAAGCGGATCGCCAAAAAGCAATTCATGTGTTTGGTGCTTGTCATTCTTTTGCAGACCTGCGATGGGAATATCTAACCCCAACTCTTCTTGAATAACTTGCTTAGCGATATTAACCTGACCTTGTCCCCCATCAATGACGATCAAATCTGGCGGTGTCAAGCCATCACGTTGAACTCGACCATAGCGTCTGCGAATAACCTCTCGCATACTTGCGTAGTCATCTGGTCCCACAACTGTTTTTATCTTGTACTTACGGTAATCCTTCTTGCTCGGTTTCCCATTGACAAAAACAACCATGGCAGAAACTGGACTAGTCCCCATGATATTGGAGTTATCAAAGGACTCGATACGGACTGGGGTTGGAATTTGTAAAAGTCGTCCTAGATTTTCAATAGCCCCTTGTGTCTTCTCAACTGATTTTTCTAGCAGGTTAAATTTCTGCTCCAAGCTTACACGCGCATTTTTGATAGCGAGATTGACCAGTTGTTTTTTCTCCCCACGTTGGGGTTTGAGAACCTTGGTATCCACCAAGGCTTTGACTGCCTCTTCATCAATATCCCGAGGAATCAAAATTTCATTAGGAACCAAATGAGATTTTTCTTGATAAAACTGCCCAACGTAAGTCAGGAAGTCTTCATCTGGATCATTGTAGTAAGGAAAAAGGTTGACATCACGCTCAATGAGCTTACCTTGACGGACAAAGAATACCTGAACACACATCCAACCCTTATCTACATAGTAGCCAAAGACATCGCGGTTTTGGAGATCCTTGGCCATAACACGCTGCTTAGTCCGAAGGGTCCCAATGGCCTGAATCAAATCACGATATTCCGCCGCACGCTCAAATTCCATGCTCTGAGCTGCCACATTCATCTTTTCCTTGAGGTCATCGATGATTTTATCATCCTGCCCCTTTAGAAAATCAGAGACTTCTTGAGCCATGGCTTTGAAATAAGCCTCGTCTTTCTTACAGATGGTGTGAGCCACGCACTGGCCGATATGGTAATAAAAACAGACCTTTGATGGTGGATTGGTACACTTGCGAAATGGGAAAATCCGATCCAATAGCCGTTTAATTTCATTAGCTGCGCCCACATCCGGATAGGGTCCAAAATAGAGACCTCCGTCTTTTTTGACCTGACGGGTGATAATCAAGCGAGGATAGCGCTCATTGGTGATTTTGATGAAAGGATAGGACTTGTCGTCCTTGAGCATAATATTGTACTTAGGCTTATTTTCCTTAATCAGGTTGATTTCCAGAAGGAGGGCTTCAATATTAGACTCCGTAACAATAAACTCAAAGTCTACAATCTCAGATACCAATGCTTCTGTCTTGGTATCATGACTTCCACGGAAATAAGACCGTACACGATTGCGTAGATTTTTGGCCTTTCCTACATAGATAATCGTACCATTTTTATCTTTGTGAATGTAACAACCAGGGCTGGTCGGCAAGAGCTCTAGTTTTGATTTAATCAAGTTATTCATAGTTCCATTATAGCAAAAAGCCCCCTTCATTGCTTACATCAAGGAGCTCTATTTTTCGTTGAAAATCACTTATTCCCCAGACTCATATAGTTCTTGAACCGCTTGAACATCTTGAGCCTGAATACCATAATAAGAACCTGCTGGCTGCATGACTGACACTTCATTAGTATGCTCCAGCCCAATGGCATGTCCTAACTCATGCTCTGCTGTATGCAAGATACGATCATAGGTATAGCCATAGTTTGGATTAGATAGATAATAATGATTCAAACGAACTGTTACCGAAGTAAATTGTTTAGTAAGGAGATTTGTATGACTCTCAGCCTCACCGGCAACAGAAGTGGAACCATCATTCATTTCAGTCGCAAAAATAGTTGCTTGGTCAGGTTCTGTCACAACTACAAAATTAAAAGCACCGGTCTGATTCCAATTGGCAATAGCTTCGGCATAAGCCTTTTGAAAGGTTGTATCCATTTGGGGATCAATATAAATTGTCGCCTGTGCTTGGGGCCATTTTACTCCTGAATCTTGATGATGATCGGTCTGAGACAAACCTTGTAACTTACCAGTTTCTTGCCATTGATGCCAACCTGCCTGACCAACTTGAACAAGTTGCCCCGCTTGATTGAAGACACCAGATAAATCCCCTGTCATATACCAGAGAATCCCTAAAGCAATGAGAATTAAGACTACAAGAGTCCACACAAGGCGCCAGAACATGCGCCAAATCCCTAGTAACAATCGACATAGAACACGAATAATCCAGAACATGATTTCCCGCCTTTCCTAAAAAAATAAGAATCCACCTTTTAGTCCTGGTTTCCCATTCTAAAGATAGATTCCTTATTTTACTCAAGTAAGCTGA
This sequence comes from Streptococcus sp. SCPM-O-B-15304 (M98), assembly GCF_058200215.1. Lineage (NCBI taxonomy): Bacteria > Bacillati > Bacillota > Bacilli > Lactobacillales > Streptococcaceae > Streptococcus > Streptococcus sp. SCPM-O-B-15304 (M98). The sequence continues at coordinate 43,362 of NZ_JBYQGQ010000015.1, forward strand.
AAGAAAACTAAAACTAAGACAAGCGTTCTTCCAAAACAAAATCAATTGGCAAGGTAGCCAAAAACCGTTCCAATTGTTTTTCCCAATAATACCACTCATGGGTCCCTGCACTGTGGCTATAGGTCACATCAAAACCAAGTTTCTTGAGATTCTTCACTGCTAGATTATTGGCAGCATACAAGAAATCTTGTTCACCACACCAAGCCCAGAGTTTGGTCTTCTTGTCTGACTTGTTAGCAAGAGTTTCAAGTGAGTAAGGGCTAGTTTCCCAGTTATCAAGCTTGCCAAAAACACCTCGCCAGTAGGCACGCGTCCCTAAATCTTGGCTTTCAGGAGAAAACTCTTCGAAACTGAGAGCACCAGAAAGACTAGCTGCATGTGAGAAACGGTTGGTTGATAGGGCCAACTTGAAGGAACCGTAGCCTCCCATTGATAGACCAGCGATAAAAGTCTTTTCACGCTTGCTAGACATATTAGGGAAGAAACGTTTGAGCACTTTAGGCAGTTCTTCTGCTAAAGCTGTATAGTAGTTATAGCCATACTGAGTATCTGTGTACCAACCGTTACTTGTATTAGGCATGACAACAATCAGATTAGTCCCTCGTACCAAGCGCTCTACATTGGTCCGTTTGAGCCAGCTATTATGATTTCCTGACATCCCATGTAAGAGATAGAGGACAGGAATATCCGTAGAATCTGGCTCCTCAACCCGAGACGCATCTGGGTAGAGAACATTCACTCCCCACTCCATATCTAAAACTTCTGAGTAATACTCAATCTTCATTACTGCCATAACTTGCTCCTTATTCGTTTAAGATAAGAAAAAGCCGAAACTCGACTTTCTCCTGCTATTTGATTCTATTTTGCTTCCATGACTACTGGCAAGATAGCTGGGCGGCGCTTGGTTTGGTCAAAGAGGAACTTGGACAAATGATCACGTACCTTACCTTTGAGGTCTGCCCAGTCAAATTCCTCACCTTGGAGGTAGTCTTCAACCGTTTGGTTCACCAACTCTGTACTTTCACGCAAGATATCACGGCTCTTCTTGAGATAGACAAATCCACGCGTGTGCACTCGAGCTTTAGCAATGATTTTTTTCTCACGACGGTTAACAGTAATAGCCACGATGAAAATCCCATCTTCTGACAAGACCTTACGGTCACGAAGGACGACATTACCGACATCTCCGATGGCATTCCCATCAATCAAGACATCTCCTGCTGTAACTGCACCAGATGGAACAAAGTCCCCATGCTCGTAAGACATAGTAGTCCCTTTTTTAGGGATAAAAATACGTTCTGGTAGCATACCAACTGCCATAGCGGCCTTAGCATGGGCATCCAACTCACGGTATTCTCCTTGGATCGGGAAGAGATACTGAGGTTGCAAGAGATTGATCATCAATTGCAAATCACGCGCATTCCCATGTCCTGACACACGCAAGCTATGAGTAATTGGCTTGACAACTCCACCTGCTTGGTAGACCATATTTTCTACACGTGCCATAACCGCTTCCTTGGCGATTGATGGTGTTGTAACAATATAAACTAGGTCACCTTCTTTGATTTCAACATAACGGTGACGACCGATAGACATCTTGCGTAGGCCGTTAATGGGTTCACCCATACGTCCAGTTTCAAGAATGATCAACTCATGATCTTCAAAACGTGACATATCTTTTGGTTTAATCAAAAGATTTTCACTTGCTAAAGACAATTTTTTCAGACGAATAGCTGTACGGACGATATTTTCAATGTCAAATCCTGTCAAGACAACACGACGTCCTGTCTCCGCAGCTGCGTCAAAAACCTGCTGGATACGGGAAAGATTACTTGCAACTGCAGCAACGATGATACGTCCATCCCAGTCAGAGATGGTTTGCGTGATTTCTACACCAACTTCATTTTCACTGGCTACTTGGATATTGCTATCTGCATTGGCAGAATCACTTAGAAGAGCCAGGACTCCTTCACGACCAATTTCGGCTAAACGTCCAAAGTCAGTGGCGTAGGATTCACTAGCCGTTTGGTCAAACTTGAAATCTCCTGTGTAAACAACATTTCCTTCAGACGTTTTTAAGACCACACCCAAACTTTCTGGGATAGAGTGAGTTGTACGGAAGAAGGATACTACCGTTCCGCCAAAATCAATCTCTGTATTTTCATCAATCACATGGAAATCATCAAATTTCTTGACGCTGTCATTTCCCTTAACAAATAGTTTAGCCAGTTCGATGGTCAACTCTGAGCCAAATACAGGAACCTTAGCTTCTGCCAAGAGATAAGGGAGGGCGCCAATCGCATCCGCATGCCCGTGTGTTAAGAAAACCCCAGCAATACGATCGCTATTTTCAAACAAATAGTCCATGTTGGGAATAACGACATCGACACCCAACTGTTCATTTTCAGGGTATTTCAAACCTGCATCTAATACAAAAATCGAGTCGTTAATTTCTGCGATGTACATGTTCTTACCATTTTCACGCACACCCCCAAGTGTTGTTAATTTAATAGTATTCATTTTTCCTCCGAATAGTCACTTCAACTTGTTTGTAGAGCTTTAAAAGCTCTCTTTTTCTGAAAGTCCAATTCACTTTCAACCGAATCTTTTCCATTCATTATACCATTTTTTTACTAATTTTCAAAATGAATCTTACAGATAATCGCACTTCAACTACCTCTTTCCGTTCAATAACGGACAAAGCAGCACTAATAAGAGGGGCAAATGAGACAATTGGTGCTCCCATCCTGTCTAATCTTCAAATAAGTCAGCAACATTATAAAGGACTTCGCAGTCACAGTAGGCTCCATTTGCTTCTAAAAATCCCAAAATCACTTCCACTTCTAATACTCAATGAAAATCAAAGAGCAAACTAGGAAACTAGCCGCAGGCTGTACTTAAGTACGGCAAGGTGACGTTGACGCGGTTTGAAGAGATTTTCGAAGAGTATAAATCACGCCCTTTTAGAAAGGATATAGTCAAGGTAAAATCAGCAGGACAAGTCAGCGACTCTAACTCCTGATCCAAAAAATCAAACAAATCTAAAAAAATCTCCCTTGTTATCGGTAAACTAGCTTCAAATTCTTTCTTTTGTTGCTGCTTATACTCTGCCAGTAATTTCTTTTTATTCTCTTTATCCATTTTCTACTCCGACTAACTTCTCTGGTACTTTTGATACTAATACTCAATGAAAATCAAAGAGCAAACTAGGAAGCTAGCCGCAGGTTGCTCAAAGCACCGCTTTGAGGTTGCAGATAAAGCTGACGTGGTTTGAAGAGATTTTCGAAGAGTTTAACTTTCTTCAACAAGGTTCAACAGTCCTTCACTCCTCTCATTATAGCACTAAATCCCTTTCATTGATGTAGTTTTTGATAGCAAACAAAAAGAGTCAGCAAGCCAACTCTTACAATCTCTATTCACTTTTTTCCATCAAGAAATCATAGATTTCTTGGACTGTTCCAAGCGCCATTATCTCTTGCTCTTTAACAGTTTGTTTCAGTTTTTGATAAATCTGACTTTCAGCTATATTGCGCTTTTCAGCCTCTTTATTCACCCTCATGACTCCATTTTCAATGGTCACAAAGTCAAGCTCTTCAAATATCTGAATCATTTTGACTAACAGGATTTGCTCAATCTTGAGATAGGCCGCCAAATCCTTGAGTTTATAGCGAATGTCAAACTCTGGGAACTGATAGATGGTTTTATACAATTTAGCAAACTGCTCTCTTGTGCCATAGCCCGTCAAGTAGTAAGCTTTGGCTATATCATTTTTAAAGTAAAGAGCTGAAAATTCCTGTTCCTGACAGATTTTCTTAAGAAGGGATATATCCTCAGGAATATTCTTAACGACAATAGCTGAACAAGAGGTCACATCAGGTAACTCTTGCCTAAAATCCAAAACGGCTACCCCTTCTGGTAACAGGGCATTCTTGCCACGAATGTTAAAGAGCTGGACACCTTCTACACGGGCGTCAACCATCATCAACTGCAAGCTTGTTTGTCCATTCCATTGGTTAACAGAGAGAGTCACTGCCAATTCCAGTTGCTTGGTCTGTGAGAATTCAGTCGCCCATTTCCCTTGACCAAAAGCGACTACCTCAAAACTGGCCTCACCTTTTGAAATTTTCAGCTTGAGATGAGCATTACCAGCCCCCATAACGCGAGCATTTTCAACTTGAAAATTTCGAATATAGAAGACAGGTTTTTGGTTATCCATCCCAAAAGGAGCTAGACGTTCAAAACTTTTCACCGTCTCCAAACTCAAGGCCTCTAAATCCAGTTCTTCGTCTAAAAATAGATTGTTTTTACCTTGGGCATCTGCACCTTTTTCTCGGATATATGCTTCCAAAACATCAGACAAGACTTCCAACTTATCCACTTCGAGGGTCATACCTGCAGCACCTGCGTGACCTCCAAATGCGATAAACAGTTCTCGATGTGGGTCCAAGGCTTCAAAGATATCGACTGCTTCTATGCTTCGAGCACTTCCCTTGGCGCGCCCATCTTCGATATTTAGCACAATAACTGTCTGACCTAGTTCTTCCAACAAGCGTCCAGCTACAATTCCAAGAACCCCCGGATTCCAGCCTTCCTTGGCCAAAACTTGAACACTTTTATCAGGATCCACCATGTCCTTGGCTTCATCGTAAATGGACTGAACAATTTCCTTACGTTCTTCATTCTTTTGATGAATCAAAAGGGCGATTTCATGCACTTCCTCATCGTCAAATCCAGTCAACAAATCAATAGCTGGATTGGGATCATCCAAACGTCCTAGAGCATTTAAACGCGGTGCTAGCTGAAAACCAACTGTCTCTTCTGTCACATCACTACTCGAAATCCCAGCGATTTCAAACATTTCTTGCAATCCCATTCGCTGAGTATTGCGCAAGACCTCAAGACCATATTGGACCATGATACGATTTTCATCCGTCAGGCTGACCATATCGGCAATTGTACCGATGGCAACCAAGTCCAACAACTCAACCTGTACTTCTTCCAAAAGGGCACAAGCCAACTTAAAAGCGACCCCACAACCCGCCAAATGCTTGAAAGGATAGTCCGCCCCTGGATGTTCAGGATGGATAATAGCATAGGCATCTGGTAAAACCTCAGGCATAGAATGGTGGTCGGTCACAATGACGTCCACTCCCATAGACTGGGCCAAATCAATGGCTTCATGCCCAGCCACACCATTGTCCACCGTCACAATCAAAGACACACCCTGCTGTTCGATAAAATATTTGTAGACACTGGCATTTGGACCATAGCCATCCGTAAAGCGATTTGGAAGATAAACCAGGCACTCAGCACCCAACTGTTCTAAACTTTCCTTGACAATGGAAGCCGAAGTCATCCCATCTGCATCGTAGTCCCCGTAAATGAGAATCAGTTCCCCTTGTTCAATAGCATAGCGAATCCGCTCCACTGCCTTTTCCATATCATTTAAAAGGTAGGGATCATGCAAATCCTCCAAAGAAGGTTCTAAAAATTTTTTCAGACTGGGCTCATCCTTGATGCCTCGTTCAAATAACAAACGAGCTACTTCAGGGCCCAAACCAGCTTTCTTAGCTATCTTTGTAAAATCCGCATCCTCAACTTGCGGAGTGAATTGCCAATTATAAGTAGGAATTATCAAAAAAATCATCCACTCTTTCTTACGATTCTATCTTTTTATTATAACATGATTTCCAGTTTTTCTCTTGATTTTCTTACTAAGTTAATGACTCTTCATCGCTCTAAGCACCCACTTATAAAACATATACATACCAAAGTCTCTTTCCATTTGTTTACTTGACTTTTGCAATTTCCCCTCAGATAAGGTATAATAATTGTATTGTCTTTTGGGGTCGTTACGGATTCGACAGGCATTATGAGGCATATTTTGCGACTCGTGTGGCGACGTAAACGCTCAGTTAAATATAACTGCAAAAAATAACACTTCTTACGCTCTAGCTGCCTAAAAACCAGCAGGCGTGACCCGATTTGGATCGCTCGTGTTCAATGACAGGTCTTATTATTAGCGAGATATGATCAAACTTTGTCTAGCAGTTTGATAAGAGATTTATAGACTCGCAGTTCCTAGGCTTGAGTTATGTGTCGAGGAGCTGTTAAAACAATACATAACCTATGGTTGTAGACAAATATGTTAGCAGGTGTTTGGACGTGGGTTCGACTCCCACCGGCTCCATTATATTTTAAAAACGTTGAAATTCTCAACGTTTTTTTGCTTGTTTGCTTATTTACCACTTTTCCATTAAGTAGACCAATCAAAAAACCGTAAGAATTTCTTCT
>NZ_JBYQGQ010000016.1:0-47642 GCF_058200215.1 Streptococcus sp. SCPM-O-B-15304 (M98)
AGTTTTTGTAATCTAGTTAGACTAGAATCTTTTAAGCTTTGCTATATTTAGCTACAACTGCTTCAACTGCTGCTTTTTCACGCTTAATCAATTCAACGCGAGCTGCGATTTCCTTGATTCCCATACCGATGTTACGGCTAAGAGCTAGGTCAGAAAGTTGTGGCTCAAAGAATTCCTTGTATTCCGCCAAGCGTTGTTCTGACTTGAATACATGGGCAGGAAGGATAACAAAGCTATCAAAGCTCATATCTCCTCCAAGGGCAGCCTTAATCCAATCCCAGTTTTCACGCGCCCAAGACCACGCTGTTTCCTGGGTTGCTTGATGACCTAAGAATTGGAAGTACCAAGCTGATAAGTCTTGTGGTTTTACCACAAATTTGTCCTTCCAAGAAGCAATCAAGGTTTGGATATTATCCGCATCTGTACTGTAGGCAAGAGCAGCTGCCAATTGGCGTTTAAAGGCGGCATCTGTGGCATGAGTATAAAGATCGAGATAAGTTGCGACCAATTCCTTAGTCTCATGGTGTTTCATTTCATTGATGAGAACTTGTGAACGAATAGCTGCTGGAAGTCCTGAAAGATTATCCTTGTGGGCTTCGAAAATTTGGCTAGCAACTTGACTAGCTTCTTCATCATTTGAACGAATCATCATAGAAATTGTCAATTGACGAACCAATTCATCCTCATCAGATTCACCCTCTTTAGCTTCAAAGCCAAGACGGTCATAGTTGTAACGAGCCAGTTTAGCAATAAGGGCTTTAAAGGCTTTTTCTGTCTCAGTTCCTTCATCGATAAAGCGATCAAGCGCTCCGATAACTTGTGAAACTGCTGAAACAACGAGATAAGATTCTTCTTTAGCCAATTGATCCACCACTGGAAGCAAGTCTGCGTACGAAATGTGCCCTGCTTCAGCAAGCAAACGACGTTCTTGGACGATTTGAAGTTTACTTGTGTTATCAAGTTCTACTAGATCTGCAAGCACAGCATCAAGTAATTGACCTTGATAGTCTGTAATGTAGTGGGCTGTATTTTCAGTGTTGAGACGAAGTGCTCCTTCATTTTCAGCAAGAAGTGCTGCATAGCCGGGGATTTCGATACTTTCAGTTTCGAGAGTATCTGGTACTCCTTTCCAGTTGCTGTTAAGTGGCACTACCCAAAGACGATTCTTGTCTTCATGCTCACCGATGAAGAATTGTTTTTGTGAGATCTTCAAAACATCATTTTCAACTGTAGCAGTCAAAACTGGATAACCAGGTTGCTCCAACCAAGAATCCATAAAGGCTGCTACATCACGGCCTGATGCTTGACCAAGGGCATTCCAAAGGTCACGACCAATGGTATTTCCGTATTGGTGTTTTTCAAAGTAAGCATGCAAACCTTTGGCAAAATCAGCATCCCCTAACCAACGACGAAGCATGTGCATGAGGCGACTTCCTTTGGCATAGACGATAGCTCCATCAAAGAGCGTATTGATTTCATCTGGGTGTTTGACTTCAACGTGAACAGATTGAACGCCATCCGTCGCATCGCGTTCAAGAGCAAGAGGTACTCCACCTGTTTGGAAATCTTCAAAGATATTCCAACTTGGCTCGATGGCATCCACACAGACGTATTCCATCATGTTCGCGAAGCTTTCATTGAGCCAAAGGTCATCCCACCACTTCATAGTTACAAGGTTACCGAACCATTGGTGAGCAAGCTCATGGGCAATAACGAGGGCTACCTGTTGACGGCTGGCAAAGGTAGAGTTCTCGTCCACAACCAAGTAAACTTCACGGTAAGTTACCAGACCCCAGTTTTCCATAGCACCAGCTGAAAAGTCAGGAAGGGCGATGTGAAGAGATTGAGGAATTGGGTACTTAACTCCGTAGTAGTCTTCGTAAAATTCGATAGAACGGACAGCGATGTCTAGTGAGAAATCAAGATTTGAAAGTGGATGTGCCTTGGTTGAGTAAACACCTACCAAAGTACCATTTTTCGTTTTAGCAGTTACCCCTTGTAAATCACCAGCTACGAAAGCTAGCAAGTAAGAAGACATACGAGGTGTAGTTTCAAACTTCCAGATGCCAGTTTCTTTGCGGTTTTCAACATCGATTTCCGGCATGTTAGACAAGGCCAACTCACCTTCTGCTTGGTCAAATCGAAGAGCTAGGTCAAAGGTTGCTTTGGCTTCTGGTTCGTCCACACATGGGAAGGCTTCACGAGCAAAGTGACTTTCAAACTGAGTTGACAAAACTTCCTTCTTAACACCATCAACTGTGTAGTATGAAGGATAAATCCCTGTCATGTTGTCAGTAATTTTACCTGAAAAAGCAAGTACCAATTCGACTGAACCAGCTTCTTCAAGTTCGATATGAAGAGCTTCGTTTTCATTATCAACTGTAAATGGACGAGCTTGACCTGCTACTTCAACAGAAGCAATCTCTAGGTCTTTTTGGTGAAGGGAAATACGGTCACTTTTAGCTTGACCAGTAATGGTTACTTTTCCTGAAAACGTCTTAGTCTCACGACTCAAGTCTAAAAATAAATCATAATGTTCAGGAACAAATTTTTCAATATAATGTTCTACTGCTTGCATCATTTTCTCCTATTCTAAATTTCTGAGCAAATGCTCTAGTTCAAACATACCTATTTTATCATATTTTAAGTCAGAAAAAAGCTTTGGACGGTGATTTCCAAAACTTTCTTCCTTCTAGTAGTCTACAGAGGATAGACCTTGCGAAATTCTTCTAAAACAACCTTGCTGTCAGGTGTAAAATCCAGACCTGCTTCTCCTAACCAGTCTTTGAAAAAGTCTTCATGAACCTGACGCCAATAGGCTAAAGATTTGTCTCCCTCACCTTCCTTGTAGGCATGGTCGGCTGAAACCTGATGGAAAGGCTGAACGGAAACCTTGGTAATTTCGACAATGCAAACAGCTTGATCCTTACTGTCTAAAATAACATCAAAAGTTCCTTCTTGGGGAAGGGGTTCGTCCTCTACTGCGTAAAGATCGTAAGCTGAGGCTGTTGCTGTTTTTTCGCCTGTAAACACCAGATCCGCTAAAAGGTCTGGATCCACTCCAAAGGCCCAGGCGTCTATCTCATCTCCGATAGAGAGGTTGATTTGCTTGTAGGCATTCCACATTTCTTGAGGTGTCATAGGTTGCTCCTTTGTATTTTTTTTCTTTCTTCTTTTACACGTTTGAGATGATATGGATGGTCAATCTCTAAATTAAAAATCTCTGGAATAGAACTATAATGGATAATGCACTTGATATCCATTTGATTCATTTTTTGTATAAAAGAAGTATTCAGATAGCCTGCTACGACGAATTCTATCTTTTTCGTCCTTGCTTTATCCTGCATCTGTCTCAGCATTTCTAACATAATGGGACTTTCCATATCATGCCATTGACTGTTCCTCACAGTCGCAAAAACAAAAGAAGTCAAATCATTCATTCCCACTACAATCTTTGAAATACCAGTTTCCAGTATCCTGTCCAAGTCAAAATAAGCTGATGGTAATTCAATCATTGTGCCGATTTTTCCAGTAAAACCATGCTGACGCAATACTCTAATAGCTTGTTTTAACTGTTCAGCATCATTGACAAAAGGAAAAATAACAGACAAATTGGGATTGGTTTGATAAACTTCTGTAACAACATGTGCTTCAGCATGAAATTCATCCAAACACGCCAGTAAACGCCTAGTTCCTCTATATCCAAATAAGGGGTGGCGTTCATCAAAATACTCTTTAGTCCCGTCTAGATAATTTGCTTCTGCATTTGTTAACTCTGAAAAGCGATACCAGACTTCTTCATCTGGGTACAAATGGCAAATAGTGTCTAGATAATCTTTTACAAATAGCTGACAACTTGCTAATAGGATGTTTTGATTAAGCTCTCTCAGCAAGTATTCCCCACGAATCATGCCGACGTGGTGCAATAGTTGTGGGTAAACTTTTTCAACAATTCTTTCGCCACTAAGAGCTAGTTGATTTTGCATGTTTTACCTTCCAATTATTATAGCTTGTCATGTCCAATTCTGGAAATCCTCGTAACTCTGCCTTCACCTTCAATACTAAGGGGGAGGCATTTTCTTCGGTCATCTGCTCAAGAGGAAGCCAAATTGCCTTTGCTGAATCATTGCTTCCGTCAAGAACTTCATGAGGAAGGGATTTTTGAGAGCGTTCTAAATCAAGTACTATATCATAAAAGGCCATGACATGATGTACTGCAAAGTCTTGACCCTCTTCTTGAACCATTACATCATAAATCCTAGGATTTGAAGAACGGCTAAGAGTATAGCCTGTCTCTTCCAAAACTTCTCTCTTGAGGGTTTCTGTCAACCCTTCACCTGCTTCCTGACTACCACCAGGTAAATCAAAACGATGTTGATAAGGTCCTCTCGTTTTCTCAATGCAGAGTAATTTTCCTTTCTCATAGCAAATGCCATAGACACCAAAGTGATTTTTGATTTCCATATTCTACTCTTTTCTAAAAGTCCAAAATCAATAACTTACCTCATCCCTTAAAAGGAAAGAGGCTATAGATTTCATGCTCCTTGATATACTTCTTTAGTATCTCCATATTCTCTTCGATTTTTGCCTGGATATCTGCCTCTTCACACGTTGACTCAGCAATAAAGAGGTGAATCTTCAATAAATCTGTCAAGTATAGCAGACGACGTTTCATTTCTGATTCAAGACTTGAAGCTTGCTCGATTTTTGCAAGCTTTTGCTCCAAGCTATCACCATTTAAAAATCTCTGATGAACTCTCCTTCTTATTTTTTGAGTGGATTCCTCCCCTTGTTTTAATGGGGATAAAAGCAGTTTTTTATAGGCAGACAGCTTATTTTCTGCCTCTCTTTCCATATAGGCCAATAAAACCAGAGAGCTATCAACAAAGGTCCAAGTGTTATAATTTCCTTCAAATGGGACTTGTATGACACTCTCCAACAATTTCTTAGCCATTTTCTCTTGACCATCCAGATAAAGTAAATAGGCCAGATGATTCAGCGACTCGAGATAGCTAACTTGGGTTTTCTTATTCTTTTTTAAAATTTTATCTAGATAGAGATGTAGATCTGGATGTTTTTCCATTTGTTCAACTACTTCTGGTAGCTTCATTTGAAATCCTTTCTATTCTTTTTTTAAAAATTTAAAGAGATTTTAGTCAACTAATCCAACTCTGCTCGACTGAACAAGTCTTTCATAGTGTTGATATCATCACAAAACTCTTTAAAGCCAAGAGCAAATCTAGCCAAAGCGTCCACCTTGGAAGAATAGGCGCAAAACATACTTCCTTCAGGATCAAAGTCGATAGCTTCGCTTAATTCAGGCATTTTCTCCTCCAAAAATACCAAAGCTAAAGATGTCCAATCGTAGCCATTTCCTTCAAATCCCTCCTCTTCTCGAGTGTCAAATACTTCCTGTCTGTATTCTCCATCAGGGTAATAAATGAGCGACCCTCGAACATTTTCAGGATCATCATCATATACAAGCAGGTTAAAAGGGGCAATTATTTCATTTATGTTTTTGTAATCCATCATTTCTTAACTCCTTATGAAAACGTTTATTGGTAACGGAACTCCATAAATCTAGGAGAGCTAATCAGAATCAAAAGGCATAAAGCTATCATGCTGATTATAATAATTCAAAGCTTCGACCAAGTCTTGGGGACTTGCATCTGGCTTTTCCTCAAGTGCAACCGTGAGAACATCAAGCAACTGCTCTCCATAGTAGACTAGCTGGAGATTTTGCTCCACTACATCAGCAGGGTAAATATCACGGTCTTCTATGACATCCGGATAATCTGACACCCAATAGAGCCTACCTAGTGCCAGTTCTCCATCCTCCTTACCATAGAGGCAAAAATCATCTGAAGTTAGTTGATCCGCTCGTAGCTGTTCGATCATCTGCTCTAGTGAAAGTTCTTGGTGTTTCCGCATCTCTTCTCCTTTTTAGTCTTGTTCTTCAACAAAAGAATTCAAAAATTCTTCAAAAGACGGCCATTGACCATACAACTCGGCTTTTTCTTCTAGAACATAGAAGTAAACCTTGCCATAATCTTCTTCCCTTAGGGAAAGAGCATAATTACCAGATCCAGGATCATAGGCAAAATGGAGAAGATCTGTTGCCTTAAATCCTGCAGGCACAGCCTCATCGTCATACCATGTAAGAGACTTGCTCATTTCCTCAAGTGAATTAAAGGAATTGAAAGGAAAGAGGTGATGTTCATCGTGGACACCCCTTACTTGGGGCTGACCACCATTGTGCTTGAAATAAAACTCCAACATAGTTTTTGGCAATTTCTTCCCAAGAATCTCCTCAAATTGTAAAAGGTCTTCTTTTGAAATCGGTGAATCTTCATCAAGCATCCTAAACATGATTACTCCCTTCAGTTTTCTACAATTCTTCTTTTAGTACCTTTTCAATAAAGTCATAGACATTTGCAGCAACTATTTTCATTTCTAAGGAGCCTAAAGCACCCAGGTCATTTTCATAAATGCAATCATCAGAATTTTTCTTGATAAAGTAAGCCAAATCTCCTTCCTGTCCAATCATAAAGTAATCTGGTTCTACTTCCTCAATCTGATAAGTCTCATTTCGCTCTTGAAGATCCTCCTTAGCATACAAACAGATGCCTGAATCTCCAATTTCATAGGGGTCAATCTCTTTCCAGTCCGATAAAAACTGATAGTAGAGATTGGGCAAGACAAATCCAAACTCATCTCTTTTCATAGCTTACCTCCACATATTCACAGAATACCAACTATGCTACTTCAAAGACCATCCACCGTCAATAGTGAGAATTTGCCCCTGCATGGCGCTTGCTTTTCCACTTGCTAAGAAAAGGCTAATCTCTGCTACTTCTTCTGGTTCTATCCAGCGTTTGATGGGTGTTTCACTAGCTACCCAGTCCGCCAAACCACCTGGTTCAAAATCAGCTGCCGTCATACCCGTCTTAACTGCACCTGGTGCGATTCCAAAGACCTGGATACCTGCTTCTGCATAGTCCAGAGCTAATTGCTTGGTAAATCCAGCCAAGGCATGTTTAGAAGAGGTATAGGCGTGACCACCACCGCCTGCTAGATTTGAAGCGATGGAACACATATTGATGATAATCCCATGTTTATGTTCCAGCATTTCTGTCAAATAATAGCGCGTCAGCTCCACTGGTGTCACATAGTTTATTTCAAAAATTTCTTGGATTTCTGGGGCAGATTGTTCTAGTAAGGGCTTGTAATCATCCAATACACCTGCCGTATTACAAAGAATATCAACTTCAGGGCACCAATCAAAAATTGGTTCCAAGTCAAGCGTTAAATCACGTTGTAGAAAGTGAAAGTCGCCTTGTAAGGCAGGCTTTTCACCCTGATCCACACTAAAAACCTGATAACCATTCTCTAAAAAGAGTCGAGCTTGAGCCAGACCAATCCCTGAACTAACGCCCGTAACTAAGACACGTTTAGTCATGGACTTCCACCCAATCCGTCGCTAGGACATCACATGGTGTCGGACTCCACATAGAAAAACCTTCTCCTTCACCAGACACGTTGATGAGGAAATAGGGTGTCACTTCAAGAGCGACCCCGTTTTGCTCGATAGTGTCAAAAAGTTGGACATAGTTTTCAGCTCCACCCCAGCCAGTACGTACATATTTTTTCTTAGCCTTTAGTCCAGGCAAAATTTCTTCAAATGTCATGTTTTTCTCCTTTGTTATCTATGAATCTTAATTTAATTATAACAAAAAACCGCTTTCCAACGGTTTTTTGACTGTGATTATTCTGATTTATATAGCTTGAAAAACCATCACCATTGCAACCCAGCTTCTATGATTTCCTTTCTAGAGGCATACTTCCCATTTGGTCGGTGCCATCTTCCTTTTCTATCTCTAAAGTAGCCACCTGAATTACTGCTTTGTGACTCCTCCGCAGGTGCTGGGGCTTCAGTTTCCTGCTGTGTCTGTTCTTCTTTAGCCTTCTCTTCTGCCTCTTTTTTAGCTTTTTCTTGTGCTTCTTTTTCTTCAGCCTCTTTCTTAGCCTTTTCCTCGGCCGCCTTAAGCTCTGCAGCGCGTTCTTCAGCTGACTTGACCGTATTCTTTGCAGTACCATCTGCATAATTTATTTCAGCATTGGCTGAAACGTTATCCAAGGCGACATGGGTTACGGAATACTTATCAATTTTTTCCTTGCTACTACCTAATTTAATTTCAAGCAAATTCCCATCCTGATCAATTCCTACGTACTGTAAGATAATCTGTCTTGGAATCAATTCATTATCCTTATAGACAGCTGTCACCTTATAGTCAAGATAATAGTTTGGATGATTTGCAAGCCACGAATCTAGTCCATTTTCATAATAGAGCATGCTACTTTGATTTTTGTCATCCGTTCCAGTAAAAGCACCTGTATTTAACCAAGCTGTCATAGGAACTAGATTTCGGCCTTCATCGTTGAGTCCACTAAATTGATACCCAACTAAATGACCGCGATTCATTAGCCAGGCTTCCTTTGTTCCATCACCATAATAAAATTTATAGTTATGCCATCCAACTGGATCAAAGGTTAATTTAGCTTCTCTCTTTTCTTTAGGCTCATCACTATCTTTTAGCTGAATGTGAGCATAAGTTGCACGGGATTTTGAATCAAGTTCCCCGAGTTCTAGCTGCTTTTCATTTTTAAAAGTAAGTAAGCCAGCTTCCTTGTATAACTTTGTATTATCCTGCGTAGTCTGTTCAGTCGTTACAGATTCAGCTACTTTCGCCTCTTCTTTATGTTTCGAGCAGCCAACAGTTGTCAGTAATGAAAGTAAAACAACAGAAGTCAGTACTATTTTTTTCATTTTTAACGCTCCTATCTTATTAAAATATTTATTATATTGTTATTTTATACAATTTTACCATATATAGTTTGTGTTTTCAAACAATTATATAAATTTTTAAACAAAGATAAAAAGAGCGAGGTATCACCTCGCTCTTTGATAAAATATTTCTTTAGTTTTTACGGCAAATCATTCCCTGCTGCGAGGTAAATCTCATACCATTCTTTTCGAGTTAGGTTAATATCACTTGCTTGGCTTGCTTCTATCAAATGTTTAGGGTTAGTTGTTCCTACTACTGCCTGCATCTTAGCTGGGTAGCGTAACACCCAAGCGATAGCAATAGCTGAAGGGCTTACACCGTATTTTAAGGCTAATCGATTTAGGACTTGGTTTAGTTGTTGAAACTTCTCATTGCCGACAAAATTCCCTTTGAAATATCCGAACTGCAAGACTGACCAGGCCTGAATAACCATGTCGTTTAATTTGCAGTATTCAAAGACGCTACCATCACGCAAAGCTGCCTTGTCACCTTCCATATTGACATGGAAACCTGATTCAAATCCTGGCGTGAAAGCTGCGCTTAGTTGTAATTGATTGATAGATAAAGGTTGTTTGACCTCTTTCTTCAGGAATTCCATCATCATAGGATTTTGATTGGACACACCGAAGTTTCGAACTTTACCTGATGTGTGTAGAATATCAAAGGCTTGAGCCACTTGATCAGCTTCCATCAAAGCATCTGGACGATGGAGAAGCAAGCTATCCAGGTAATTAACCTGCAATCTTTTTAGAATCCCGTCTACTGATTCTAAAATATAATCTTTTGAAAAATCAAAATAGGTAAATTCTTCTATACGAATGCCACACTTGGACTGGATCCACATCTTTTCTCGCAGATCAGGACGATGCTTTAACACTTGACCCAGTAATTCTTCGCAACGTCCACCACCGTAGATATCTGCCAAGTCAAAGGCATTGATTCCTACAGATAGGGCTGTTTCAACCAACTCCTCAACCTCTTTAACCGACTTGTCACTGATTCGCATCATGCCTAGAACGATTTCGGACAATTCTCTTTTCTCTTGACCAAATGGAATGTATTTCATGGCAATTTCCTCCGTTTTTCTTCATTATAAAGCAGAATGCCACTTTTATCAACTTTTATCAACTGCTATCTCACAAAAGAAAAGAACCAGCTCAAACTGGTTCTTTTTAAATCTTAGCCAATCACACTTCCGTTTGGTACAGCTGGATCAACTGTGAGAAGGGTTAATTTGCCATCATGTTCAGCTGAGAGAATCATCCCTTGGCTGACATATTTTTTCATCATTTTACGTGGTTTGAGGTTGGCAACGATTTGGACTTTTTTGCCGACCAATTCTTGTTCGTTTGGATAGTATTTGGCAATTCCTGAAAGGATTTGACGATCTTCACCATCTCCAGCATCCAAGCGGAATTGAAGCAACTTATCAGAGCCTTCCACTTTAGAAACTTCTTTGACCTCTGCAACACGGATTTCGACCTTGTCAAAGTCTTCAAACTTGATTTCATCCTTGTTGAGTTTGAGTTCAACTTCATCTGGATTCCATTCTTTCTCGACGACTGGCTTGTTGCCTTCCATTTGTTCCTTGATGTAGGCGATTTCTTCTTCCATATCGAGACGTGGGAAGATTGGTGTTCCTTTAGCAACAACAGTCACACCAGCAGGGAAATCTGCCAGGCTCAAGTTTTCAAGGCTAGAAACTTCTGCTAGACCAAGTTGTGTCAAGACTGCACGACTGGTTTCCATCATAAATGGCTCAATCAAGTGAGCTACGACACGAAGGCTAGCTGCCAAGTGGCTCATCACACTTGCCAATTGATCACGGTGCGCTTCGTCCTTAGCCAGTACCCATGGAGCTGTCTCATCGATGTATTTATTTGTACGTGAGATGAGAGTCCAGACTGCTTCAAGTGCACGTGGATAGTCAACTGCTTCCATGTAGGTATGGTAGTCAGCGATTGATTGCTCTGCCACTTGAGCAAGTGCATTGTCAAAGTCTGTTACACCTTCTACATAGGCAGGGATTTGACCATCAAAGTACTTGTTGATCATAGAAACCGTACGGTTGAGGAGATTTCCAAGGTCATTTGCTAATTCATAGTTGATACGACCTACATAGTCTTCTGGAGTGAAGGTGCCATCTGAACCGACTGGAAGGCTACGCATGAGGTAGTAGCGAAGCGGATCTAGACCATAGCGCTCTACCAACATTTCAGGGTAAACGACATTCCCTTTAGACTTGGACATCTTGCCATCTTTCATGACAAACCAACCATGGGCAATCAAGCGGTCAGGTAATTTAACATCCAACATCATAAGAAGGATTGGCCAGTAAATCGAGTGGAAACGAAGGATGTCTTTCCCAACCATTTGGAAGACTGTTCCATTCCAGAACTTATCAAAGTTACCATGTTCATCTTGACCATAACCAAGAGCAGTCACGTAGTTGAGAAGGGCATCGATCCATACATAGACAACGTGTTTAGGATTTGATGGGACAGGTACACCCCAGGTAAAGGTTGTACGAGATACTGCTAAGTCTTCCAAGCCTGGCTCAATGAAGTTACGCAACATTTCATTGAGACGGCCATCTGGAGTGATGAAGTCAGGATGTGATTTGAAAAATTCGACCAAGCGGTCTTGGTATTTGCTGAGGCGAAGGAAATAAGACTCTTCTGAAACCCATTCAACCTCGTGACCTGATGGAGCGATACCACCCGTCACACTTCCAGCTTCGTCACGGAAAACTTCCGCAAGCTGGCTTTCTGTAAAGAATTCCTCATCTGATACTGAATACCAACCAGAGTATTCACCTAGGTAGATGTCATCTTGGGCAAGCAAGCGTTCAAAAACTTGTGCCACTACTTTTTCATGGTAGTCATCTGTGGTACGGATGAATTTATCGTATGAGATATCAAGCAATTTCCAGAGTTCTTTAACACCAACTGCCATTCCGTCAACATAGGCTTGAGGAGTGATGCCAGCTTCTTCTGCTTTTTGTTGAATCTTTTGGCCATGCTCATCAAGACCAGTCAGATAAAAGACATCGTAGCCCATCAGGCGTTTGTAGCGAGCTAGGACATCACAGGCGATAGTCGTGTAGGCAGAACCGATATGAAGTTTACCAGATGGATAGTAAATCGGTGTTGTAATATAAAAATTCTTTTCAGACATAATTTTTCCTTTCCAGGCAAATGAAACCTGTTTTTCTAACACTTCATTATATCATATTTTGATGATTTTCGATAAGGAAATCCATACAAAAACAAGACAGACTGATGTCCATCTTGTTTTTCCTGTTGATTATCTTATTCATAGCGAAGAGCTTCAATCGGATCTAACTTAGAAGCTTTATTGGCTGGTAGAACACCAAATATCATACCGATGCCAGCTGAGACAGCTAAGCTAAAGAGAGCTATTGGGATGGATACGCCAACTTCGATTCCTGCAATCATATTTTGAAGAAGAACTCCTGCAAGCATGGTCACCCCTGCAGCAAGCAGAAGACCGATGACCCCACCTAATAAGGTTAAAATCATGGATTCAATCAAGAATTGAACCAGTATATTAGCCCGTGTTGCTCCTAGTGCTTTACGTAGACCAATCTCACGGGTACGCTCTGTCACCGAAACAAGCATAATGTTCATAACACCGGTACCACCAACAAAGAGGGAAATCCCAGCAATAGCACTAATAATCGTTGTTATGAAGCCAAAGAGTTGTTGAACTTCTTGGAAGGCGGCAGACGCATCTGCAACTTGATATTCCCCTTGTTGAAGACCTGCAATCTCTGTCATTCTTCTTGCCAACTCTGGTCCTAAAGTCTGGGTTAAGCTAGTATCATTGACACGGAAGACAATATTTGAAATCTCATCTGTGTTAAAATTAGCTGCTAAGGAAATATTGGTCGTAATTGGTAGTCCTCCGACTCCAAATGTTTTCGCAGCCTTAGCTTCTTTACTTGCATAAACACCAATAACACGGTAACTGATTTCATTTACTTCAACAATTTGGTTGAGTGCTTCTTGTGCTGAACCAAAAAGGCTATTGGCTAGTTCTTCATCTAAAATGATCACGTTTGCAAAATCCTTATAATCTTGTGCTCTAAGACTTCGACCTGCAATGATTTCATTTTCGACCGCATCCATATAGGTGACATTCCCACCCGTCATGTTAGCGTGTTCGACCTTTTTATCCTTATAAGTCAAGGTCACATTGGCTGAGTTGGTCACATAGTAGCTATCCACTCCCTTGAGCTTAGCAGCTTCCTTAACCCAAGCTTCTTGTGGTTTTGGAGGTTCAACAAAAACATCTTCCTCTTTACCAGACAGGGTTAGAGCAGATTGCTTCTGGGTGAAGGAACCGTCCTTGCTCTTGGTAGGTGAGAAAAAGACATGAATGTCCTTCTGAGACTTGGTCATATTTTTATTGACCTGGCGAGACATAGAGTCACCCAAGGCCATGATAACGACAACGGAGGATACACCTATGATAATCCCGATCATGGTCAAGAAAGAACGCATCTTGTGGGCCATAATGGATGAAAAGGCAAATTTCAGATTCTGCATCTTAGTTTTCCTCCTTTTCTACGAGACCACTATCAGATGAAATGACGCCATCACGAATGACAATCTGACGCTTGGCGTAAGCAGCGATTTCAGGCTCATGCGTAACCATAATGATGGTTTTTCCTTCTTTATTTAATTCAACTAAGAGTTGCATAATCTGATTTCCAGTTTTAGTATCCAAAGCTCCAGTAGGCTCATCTGCTAAGATGATTGAAGGATTGTTGACCAATGCACGCGCAATGGCAACCCTTTGCTTCTGACCACCTGACAACTCCGAAGGTAAATGATGGCTACGCTCGGTCAGTTCAACCTTTTCCAGATATTCTTCTGCTAATTTGCGACGTTTTGAAGCTGAAACTCCAGCATAAATCAAGGGCAATTCTACGTTTTGAAGAGCATTAAGCTTGGACAAGAGAAAGAATTGTTGAAAGACGAAGCCGATTTCCTGATTTCGAACCTTGGCTAATTGTTTTTCACCCAAACCAGCCACTTCTTTTCCATCTAGAAAATACTGACCACTTGTAGGGGTATCCAACATACCAATAGTATTCATGAGGGTAGACTTCCCTGAACCAGATGGTCCCATGATAGCCACGAATTCTCCCTCGTGAACTTCAAGGTTAATGTTTTTGAGAACTTGAAGCTCTTGATCACCATTTCGATAACTACGGCAGATATTTTTGAGGCTAATTAGTTGCTTCATCAGTCTTCACCTCTTTTCCTTCTTGCAAGGAAGCTGTCGGATTACTGATGACTTTTGCTCCATCTGTCAGACCAGATGTGATTTCTTGGTTTTCTGCATCTGCATTGCCCAATCCAACTTCAACTTTTTTGGCCTTTTGATTTTCATCAAGAATCCAAACATAGTTTTTATCTTCTTCCATGACTACGCTCGAGATTGGAACTATCAATGCTTTACTAGTACTTTTCACTTCGACACTGACTGTAAAGCCCTGTTTCAAGTCACCGATTTCACTAGTTACATCGACTGTATATGGGTATTTAGAACCTGTGTTTGAACCAGCTAAGCTACTGCTTGCTTCACTGTTATTTTTTGGATAATTTGAAATATAGCTAATCTTACCATTCCAAGTTTTATCTGGATAAACTTTAGAAGTGAAAGTTACTTCTTGACCTACAGATAGATTGGCAAGGTTGTATTCAGAGAGCTCCCCCTTGACCTGCAAATTATCGTTACTTACGATATGTACCAATACTTGACTATTTCCTGTTGGAGATTTTGAAATGTTACGATTCACTTCAACAACTGTTCCCTCTACATTACTCAATACCGTAGCAGCATTCAACTGGGCTTGAGCTTTTTCGAGTTGCGCTTCTGCATCTGCACGCACATCACGAGCATCGCTGATTTGAGAATCAATAGCAGCTGTAGCAGAACCGGATGACTGAGCTGGCGCTTGTCCAGTTGCTCCTTCTAGACCTGCTTGCGGAAGGCTAGGTGTTGCTGCAGCGGTATTTCGAGACTCATTCAGTTCATTGATATGACGATCAGCTTTAGCAACAGCACGACTGGCAGCATCATAGGCAGCCTGGGCTTCTGTGCTACTATACTTGACAAGAGCCTGTCCTTCGCTGACCTGATCTCCAACAGAAACCAAGACCTCGTCCAAGTCACCCTTACTTGCATCATAATAGATGTATTGTTCATTCTGAGCAGTAACACTCCCCGATAGGAGAACTGAAGATGCCACAGACCCCTCTTTAGCAAGGACAATCTTAGCAGTTTCATCTTTTGCTGCAGCTTGATTTGGTTGTCTTAACAGAAGAACAGCAGCTGCACCCACTACAAGAACTGACGCCACTCCAATAGCAGTAAATAAAGGCCATTTCTTAGCTTTTGACTTTCTTTTCATAGCAATACCCCTTTTATAAATATATATGTTAAGATTATAGCACATATCCTAAAAATGGACAATTTATTTCTCATTATCCAAAAACATTTGCTGAATCTTTTATTGTTGTATTAGTTATATAATACACTTTCTTTTTTATTTTTGCAAGCATTTTCTTAAAAATTTTAAACGTAGCAGATTTTTGCATTGACCTCCAAAAAAAGATAGAATATGACTAGAAAACAACAAAGGAGCTTTCTATGAGAGAATACGATATTATCGCCATTGGAGGAGGTAGCGGGGGTATTGCTACCATGAATCGTGCTGGTGAACATGGTGCTAAAGCGGCAGTGATTGAGGAAAAGAAATTAGGTGGAACCTGTGTCAATATTGGCTGCGTTCCTAAGAAAATCATGTGGTATGGAGCTCAAATCGCAGAGAGCATCCACAAATATGGACCTGACTATGGTTTTACAAGTACTGGCAATGAATTTGATTATGCAAGGCTTCGTAAAAATCGTGAAGCCTATATTGATCGTGCTCGCTCTTCTTATGGTGGAAGCTTTAAGCGTAACGGAGTTGATTTGATTGAAGGACGCGCCGAGTTCGTTGATGCTCATACTGTTAGTGTCAATGGAGAGTTGATTCGTGCTAAGCACATCGTGATTGCAACTGGGGCACATCCTCATATTCCTACCATTCCTGGTGCTGAACTAGGTGGTAGTTCTGATGATGTCTTTGCTTGGGAAGAGTTGCCAGATTCTGTAGCCATTCTGGGTGCTGGTTACATTGCTGTCGAATTAGCTGGCGTGCTCCATACCCTTGGTGTGCAGACAGATTTATTCGTCCGTCGTGAGCGTCCACTTCGTGGGTTTGACAGCTATATTGTTGAGAGTCTAGTTCAAGAAATGGAGAATACTGGACTAAACCTCCACACCCATAAGGTTCCTGCTAAACTTGAAGAAACTGAACAAGGCATTACCATTCATTTCGAAGATGGTAGTACTCATACTGCCAGTCAAGTTATCTGGGCAACTGGCCGCCGTCCAAACGTTGAAGGACTCCAGCTAGAAAAGGCAGGCGTTACTCTCAATGAACATGGTTTCATCCAGGTTGACGAATACCAAAACACAGTCGTTGATGGTATCTACGCTCTTGGAGATGTGACGGGTGAAAAAGAACTGACTCCTGTTGCTATCAAGGCTGGCCGTACCCTATCCGAAAGACTTTTCAACGGTAAAACCAATGCCAAAATGGACTACACTACTATTCCAACTGTTGTCTTCTCACACCCAGCTATCGGAACAGTCGGCCTGACTGAGGAAGAAGCTATCAAAGAGTATGGACAAGAAAACATTAAAGTTTATACTTCAAAATTTGCTTCTATGTATTCAGCAGTTACTAGTCACCGTCAAGAAGCACGCTTCAAGCTCGTTACAGCTGGTGCGGACGAAAAGGTCGTTGGTCTTCATGGTATCGGCTACGGCGTCGATGAAATGATTCAAGGTTTTGCAGTAGCAATCAAGATGGGCGCTACAAAAGCTGACTTTGATGCGACAGTTGCTATCCATCCAACTGGCTCAGAAGAGTTTGTGACTATGCGTTAATAAAAAGAGACCATCTTGGTCACTCAGATTGAAGAAAAAGCCTATTTAGGAGCATTTTCTTCAATCTTTTTCTTTTAATTAAAGAACTCTTTTCCATCAGGATTCCTAAGGTTTATTCACCATATAGTAGCCAAGCTCTATAAGGCTAGTCTTTTTATTACGGATAAGATTTATCTGTGTTTTGAAAAATCTCTTTGGCCTCCGGCTCTCTCTAAATCGGCCGTTACAAATTTGTAACCTTTATTTTTAAAACAGGTTGACAATTGTGTTTCTTAAAGTATAATAGTTACTATAAATTAAAAAAGAGGTTAACTATTATGAAAAAAGCACACATTTATGCTATTCCAGCTATCGGGGCTGCTCTGATTGCAGTATTAGCCCAAATCAGTATCCCAATTGGACCTGTTCCATTTACTCTTCAAAATTTTGCTATCGGACTCATCGCTACTGTTTTTAGACCAAGGGAAGCCGTTCTTTCTGTTGGTCTCTATCTCTTGCTGGGTGCTATCGGTATTCCTGTCTTTGCCAGTGGGGGAGCTGGTTTTCATGTTTTGGTAGGTCCAAGCGCTGGCTATCTTTGGTTTGACCTTGTCTATGCTGGACTTACGTCCTATCTTATCCATAATAAAAGTGGCTATATTCGTATCTTTCTTGCAAATCTCTTAGGAGATTCCCTTGTCTTTGTTGGTGGTATTCTCAGCCTCCACTTCCTTGCTGGTATGCCTTTTGATAAAGCACTAGCTGTCGGTGTACTTCCCTTTATCATTCCTGATCTTGCAAAAATCCTTGCCATTAGTTTTATCGGACGACCACTCCTTCAACGTCTCCGTACTCAATCCTATTTTTCAAGCAAATAAAAAGAGGCCGGGTTTTTCCCAGCTTCTTTTGGATTATTCTTACATGATTGCTTATTGATTCTTAAAGGCATCGACCATCACTTGAAACTCCTCGTTTGAGAGGGTGATTCCTTTCCCCATCTTAGTGTGGTCTGGACTCCAAGCACGAATGTCAAACTTTGCTGGTGCTCCATTAAAGCTGACACGATTGATTTCCTTGGTCCAACCTTTTTCATTCTCTGAAAGCGTAAGTAAGTGTTCTTCGATTTCAAATGTAAATTCTGCCATTGTATTCTCCTTTTAATTGTATTCACTTGATTATTCGTAAAATCTTGTAGATTTTTTTAAAATTGTATATAATAATGGTAAAAAGAAGGGAGGCTCCGATGAAAGATTTTTTTAAACATATTCAACAAAAATTCCAAGGATTTCTCAACGGACGAGAAGAACCAGATCATTCCAAAGCTGACTCCCTGACAAGTGCTATTAAAGAGGCACTCCTGAAAAAAACTGCTGTCCACATTATTTTTTCAGATACAAGTTTTACAGGGGATATCATCAAATTTGATACGGATCGCCAGCAAATTATCGTTAAAAATTTTGCAAAAAATGTGACCCGCATTATTCGAATCCCAGATATTCGAAAAATAAGTTTTGTTCCCTCAACTGTCCAAACTGCCCAAAAAAATCGATTTAAGAAAGAGTGAGATGAGTTTTCTTCATCTCACTCTTTTCTATTAACGGATTTGTTCAAAATGAAGATGAACAGCAATATGTTCTCCGTAACCACTTCTCTCTAAATCCCGTTGCAAACGGTAAGAGATATAGTGTTCAGCGATGGTAATGTAACCTGCACCAAGCAAGCGATGCTCAACCATTGATTGAATCATGCTGATTGTCGCACGCTCCACTTTTGCCTCTTCTAGATCCAAGACAACTTTCTTAGTTACCTGAGCTAGATTTTGACGTAAATCATCTGTCAAAACATAAACTGTTTGAGCAGCTTTGAGAATTGCTTGATAGATTTTATCTGGATCAAAGTCGGCAACTTGTCCATCACGTTTAATGACTTGCATAGGCTTCTCCTTTTAATTTGTATTTTCTTTAATGTCCGCTAACATTTTTGCTTCTTCTGCTGTTAATTCATAATGTTCCAACAAATCTGGTCTACGCTCATAAGTTTTTTTGAGACTTTCATAGAGACGCCATTGGCGAATCTTCTCATGATGCCCACTCATAAGCACTTCTGGAACCACCATCCCACGATAATCATAAGGACGTGTGTACTGAGGATATTCGAGGAGCCCAGATGAGAAGCTATCATCTTGGTGACTGGTTTCCTTCCCAATTACTTCTGGTATCAAGCGAACCGTCGCATCAATCATGGTCATTGCTGCCAGTTCTCCACCAGTCAAGACATAATCACCTAGGGAAATCTCATCTGTTACCAAGGTCTTAATGCGTTCATCATAGCCCTCGTAGTGACCACAGATAAAGATGAGTTCCTCTTCTTGGGCTAAATCTTCAGCATAGGCTTGATCAAACTGCTTACCAGCAGGATCCAAAAGGATCACGCGCGGATTCTTCTTTTCAATAGCATCAAAGGCATCAAAAATCGGTTGCGCTCGTAGCAACATCCCTTGACCACCGCCATATGGTTCATCATCCACATGACGGGCCTTTTCAGCATATTCACGAAAATTATGATACTGGATATCTAAAAGCCCTTTTTCACGGGCCTTTCCAACGATGGAATGTTCTAGCGGTGAGAACATCTCTGGAAAGAGGGTTAAAATATCAATCTTCATCGTCTAACCCTTCTAAGAGTTCTACATCCACACGATTATTAGGAATATCTACATTAAGGACAACCGGTGGGATATATGGTAAAAGCAGATCGCGTTTCCCCTTACGCTTAACTACCCAGACATCATTGGCACCTGGTTGAAGGATTTCCTTAATGGTTCCAATCAAGTTATCACCCTCGTAGACCTCTAAGCCGATAATTTCGTGATAATAAAACTCACCCTCGTCCAGGTCATTCAGGTTTTCTTCTGCAACCTTCAAACTGTAGCCCTTGTATTTTTCGATATCATTGATGTGATACATATCCTTAAATTTGATGATATCAAAGTTTTTATGCTTACGGTGACTCGCGATAGTCACTGTTTTAACAAATTGATCCTTCTCATCAAATAAGGCAAGCTCTGCACCTTTTTTAAAGCGTTCTTCCGAAAAATCCGTCACAGATAAGACTCTCATCTCACCTTGCAAACCTTGTGTGTTGACGATTTTTCCAACGTTAAAATAGTTCATTTGATCTCCTGTAATTTCCTTATCTCCATTTTCTTCTTACAATTTTTTAATAATATCTACAATTTTTTCTGATTCAGACCACTGTAAATAATGATGACTTCCACCTAGAATAAGTTTAGTCTTAGAAGTCCAATATTCTGATTCTCTGTACTCTTTTTCTCTATAAGCCTGGCAAAAAATAAATACAGGGATACGATCTGTTATTGACACATCCTCAAAATCTTCCTTGGTGATCTCAACAGATACCTGAAATCCCGGAACTTGACATTCCAACTCTGAACCGTTTTCTTGCATTAATTCCCATATCTCTTTATTAATTTCAGGGCTAAAGGTGGTTTGAGTTAAGTTCTTAAAATAAAGTTCAGGACCGAATTCTTCAATCAGTCTCATTTGCTTTTCCATTTCTGGATAAGGATTCTTTGAAAAATCAGCAAACATTACTTTTTTAGTTGTAGGTTCAATCGCCACTAAAGCTTGACAATTAAAATCTTTGTTCATCAATTTGCAAGCTAAGATTCCACTCAAGCTATGAACACAAAGTACATAATCAGAAATATTTAGTTTTTTAAGAATTTCATAAACTGCATCTACAAGATTGTCCAGATTTTTTCCAGCTAGGTTCTGAATCGGACTCCTACCTGTGTTCGGAAAATCAATTGTCAAATAACCAATTGTAGGAGGAAGTTTTTCAAGTATAAGTGAAAAATTTTCATAACTTGGTAGCAAACCTGCTCCATTTAGACAAACTAGCACTTTCTTTTGCTTTTGATAAGTAACAAAGAGACTGCCAATTTCTGTAGATACTTCAAACCTCTTCATAAAGAAACCACTCATTCTATACAATGATTTATTATATACCCTTATCCTTTATTTTATCACGTTCCAGGGATTTTCACAAGTTGGAGAAAAAGCTAGTTCTGACCTTCGGCTTCTAAATATCCTTCCAAATCTCGTTCATGGTGATACTTGATGGCAGCCTTTTTGTCTTTTTCAAAAATGGTCTTGGTTAGATCAATATCGTTGATAGCTGCGATTGCAACCGTATAATGAATAATATCAGCAAGTTCTTTAGCAAGTTCCTCGTTCGAGTCTTGAACACCCTCTTTTCGACCAGAGCGTCCATTTAAAACTTCAGCTACTTCTCCGACTTCCTCCACTAGCTTGATAAAAAGACCTTCCTCAGTTCGAGACTGCTGGTAATGTTCGAGTAAGTAGTCTTGTAATTGTCTAAACGTTAAATCCTTCATATCCTGCTCCTTGCAAAAAAAGCGAGACATCCGTCCCGCTTTTCTTATTTTTCGTCAATAACGATTCTTACTTTTTTGTCTTCAGTTGGGACAGAGTAGACAATCGTTCTTATCGCAGAAATAGTGCGACCCTTACGACCGATTACACGACCCACATCGCTTTGATCAAGATCCAAATGATATTCCAAAAATTCTGGTGTATCTTCAATCTTGATAGTTAAGGCATCTGGTTGTGAAATCAAAGGTTTCACAATTGCAATAATGAGATTTTCAATCGTATCCATCTGTCAACCTACTTTAGAATTATTTAGAGAATTTAGAATCGTGGAATTTCTTCAATACGCCTTCTTTTGAAAGGATGTTACGTACTGTATCTGAAGGTTGAGCTCCATCAGCCAACCATGCAAGAACACGGTCTTCTTTCAAAGTTACTTGGTTTTCAGCAACAAGTGGGTTGTAAGTTCCAACTGTTTCGATGAAACGTCCGTCACGTGGTGAACGTGAATCTGCTACGTTAATACGGTAGAAAGGTTTTTTCTTAGAACCCATACGAGTCAAACGGATTTTAACTGCCATTTTTAATATCTCTTTTCTTTTATTTTTTAGTTCGGTGAAATAGCTGAGCTATTTAGCACATGTTCTATTATAGCAGATTTCTAAGAGGTGTCAAGAAAAAAACTTGACAGACTTTAAAATTTTTAAATTTTTTGAAATTTGTTAGACTAATAGGGATAAATTAGAAAGAGAAACTTTATGAATACTAGTCTAGAGAAGATTTACAAAGACCATCAGGTTAAGCCTTACATCTCTCCTGATCGTGATATAGAGGCTTGGCTACTAAATCCCAAGCCTGTTCCCAAGCGAAATATGAAATTACTAGAAGACAATCTCCTGGCAGGAGATATCATCCTCCTCTGGCGAATTCAGTTTGGTACCTTTACTACAGAAACTTGGTTTCCAAAATATTTTGAGTATTCTTATGGAATTGACGCACCAAAACATTTAGAAACGCTTGTTGAAAAAGGCTATGCTCTTGTTGAAACTGCTTTTGATTCGCTGGATCATATCAATGCTACAATGAAAAAGAATATCCTTAAAAAGAAGGGTGTTACTGGACTCTCTAAGATGAAGGCTGCAGATCTGGACCAAGCCCTTCATGACCATTTTTCAGAAGAGGAATTAGCTAGTCTCTTTTCGATTCGCGGTTATAAACTAACTCCAAAAGGAGAACAGGCTCTCAAGGACCATCAGGCAATCATTGACCGCCATCCAAAGAAGAATCTTTAATCAACCAAGTCAGGTTGATTTTTTTGTAAATCATTTAAAACACTTATAAAACATTACAATTATTGACAATCACTTACAAAAGAGGTATATTAGTATTAAAAGAGGGAATTCATATGTACCAAGAACAACGATTAGAAGAAATCATTAAACTTTTAGAGGATAGAGGAAGTCTATCAGCAAAAGAAATGGTTGACCATTTCCATGTTTCCAAAGATACCATCCGTAGAGATTTTGCTATTCTCGCAAAGGAAAAACGAGCAAAAAGAACTCATGGAGGTTTATTGCCAATCCAAAAGCAAAGGATTCTTGGTTATAAAGGTCGAGCAGGACAGTCTTCCAAAGAAAAAGAGAAAATTGCTCATTTAGCTACCCAACTTATTTCTGATTCACAATTAATTTTCTATGATGTTTCAACAACTGTACTTGAGTTAGCAAAAATAACAGATAAAAAAGTTACTATTTTCAGCCATTCATTGGATAATGCACTGGTCTTAGGAGAAAATGAAAATGTCGATTTTAACATTATCGGTGGACGATTTCATAAAAAGAATCGTTTCTATTACTCATTAGAAGAATCCGAATCTTTGAATAGAATTAAATTTGACTTAGCATTTTTTGGTGCAGCTAGTCTTTCAGACGGACAAGTTAGTTTTGAAGATCAAGAAGATGTTCTAATGAAAAAAAGAGCATTTAAAACCAGTAAAATTCGCGTCTTGTTAGCTGAAACCAGCAAGATAAACAAACACTCTCATTATATTCTTTCCGAACTTACAGATTTTGATTATTGGATTACAGACAAAGAACCCGACATAGAAATTCAACAATCTTTAGATGGTAAAACAACTATTCTATTTTAAAAAGGAGAAACATATGTCAGTGATAAAGTTAATCATAAGTGATATCGATGGTACCATTTTAGACCAAAATCACCAATTAGACTCTCATTTACTAGAGCTTATGCCACTTTTGAAACAAAGTGAAATTCCTTTTGTTCTAGCTTCTGCTCGCTCTCCTCTTGGTATAGCTCCAATTTCGAAAGAACTTGGAATCACAGATTTTCCAATTGCAAGTTATAATGGTGCTCTCATTAGTAGAGGAGATAAAATTCTGAGTCAGCATACTATTAATAAAAAGGAATTACTCTTACTACATGATTTTTTAACAAAAGAATTTCCGACAGTTTCAATTAATGTTTATTCTGGAAAAGATTGGTACGTCAATACTTTAGATAAATGGGTAGAAATTGAAGCACAGATTACTGGAGAGAGCCCAAAAGTTACTTCACTAGCAGATTTTCTTCAGGAAGAAAAGAATCTTATTCATAAACTTTTACTAATAGATAACGCAACTACTATCCAGAAACTTAAAGAGACATTAGCAACAATAGATTTCCCTCAAACTAACTTTTACCTTTCGAAGGATAACTATCTTGAAGTCACACATAATCAAGTCTCAAAAAAACAAGCTCTGTTAGAATTAGCCAACTATTATCAACTATCACTCACTGAAATTATGAGTATTGGAGATAATTATAACGATATTCCAATGATTGAGACCGCTGGACTTGGTGTTGCAATGGGAAATGCTCCTACAGATGTTAAAGTCTGTGCAAATAAAGTAACAGATTCTAATGATCAAAATGGGGTAAGTAAGGCCATAAAATTGTATGTACTATCGGAATGATCACAATTGAATATTTGAAATCCACTTTCAATTAGGGTACAATGGTAGAAATGATTTTTGAAAGGATTACCATGAAAAAAATAGCAACACTTCTATTAATCTCAACTTTTGCCCTTGCTGGATGTAGCAGTATCCAACGTAGTCTCCGAGGGGATGACTATGTAGATTCTAGCTTGGCTGCTGAAGAAAGTTCCAAAGCAGCTGCCCAATCTGCAAAGGATCTCAAAGACGCCTTGACAAATGAGAATGCTAACTTCCCACAACTCTCTAAGGAGGTTGCTGAAGACGAAGCTGAAGTCATTCTCCACACCAGTCAAGGAGATATCCGCATCAAACTCTTTCCAAAGCTAGCTCCACTTGCGGTTGAAAATTTCCTAACTCACGCAAAAGAAGGCTACTATAATGGTGTTACCTTCCACCGAGTGATCGATGGCTTCATGGTCCAGACTGGTGATCCAAAAGGGGATGGTACTGGTGGTGAATCCATCTGGCATGATAAGGACAAGACTAAAGACCAGGGAACTGGTTTCAAGAGCGAAATCTCTCCGTATCTCTATAACATTCGTGGATCTCTCTCTATGGCCAATACGGGCCAACCAAATTCAAACGGTAGCCAGTTCTTCATCAACCAAAATACGACGGATATTTCTGCCAAACTCCCTACAAGTAGCTATCCAAAGAAAATTATCGAAGCCTACAAAGAAGGTGGAAATCCTAGTCTAGACGGTAAGCACCCTGTTTTTGGTCAAGTCATCGACGGTATGGATGTTGTTGACAAGATTGCCAAGGCTGAAAAAGACGAAAAAGACAAACCAACTACTGCTATCACTATCGACAGTATCGAAATTGTTAAGGACTACGATTTCAGTAAAAAATAGGATAATCCCAAAATAAGGAGATGTGAAAATGATTTTATTCTGGGGTTCTAAAGGTTACCAAAAGGTCTTAGGACATACTCAAACCACTATCGAGTGTGGTCACTGTAACAATGCCGACACTTGGGAAATTTCAGAAACTGGACGTAAGTTTACCCTTTACTGGATTCCACTCTTTCCTTACGGAAAAACTTATTTCGTTTCTTGCCCGATTTGTCACTACGGGAAAGAAATCCAAAAATCTGATATTGAAACCTATTTGAATTACTAGCCAAAAAGCCAAGTCACCCAGACTTGGCTTTTTCCTATTCTAGTTTTGCGGGATTCTCTTTTTATGTCAACTCATTGAAGTCCCAGATTTGGTCCATCCAGCCTTCGTAGAAGTCTGGTTCGTGACACACCATGAGGATAGACCCCTTGTATTCTTTCAGAGCACGTTTGAGTTCATCCTTGGCATCCACATCCAAGTGGTTGGTAGGTTCGTCAAGAACAAGGACATTATTCTCTCGGTTCATCAAGAGACAGAAACGAACCTTAGCTTGCTCTCCACCTGACAATACTTGGATTTGACTCTCGATATGTTTAGTCGTCAAACCACAACGGGCAAGGGCTGCACGGACTTCTGCTTGGTTAAGGGCTGGAAAGGCATTCCAAACTGCTTCCAGTGGTGTCTGACGATTGCCTCCTTCTACTTCCTGCTCAAAGTAGCCAAGTTCTAGGTAGTCACCACGCTCAACTTCCCCAGCAATTGGAGGAATAATCCCCAAGAGACTCTTCAAAAGTGTTGTTTTCCCGATACCGTTAGCACCAATAATGGCAACCTTTTGATTGCGTTCAAAGGTAAGATTTAATGGTTTGGTAAGGGGACGGTCATACCCAATCTGCAAATCCTTGGCTTGGAAGATAAAGCGTCCAGGTGTACGAGCAGTTTTGAATTCAAAGGACGGCTTTGGTTTCTCACTTTGAAGCTCGATGATATCCATCTTGTCCAATTTTTTCTGACGAGACATAGCCATGTTACGCGTTGCGACACGTGCTTTGTTTCGAGCCACAAAGTCCTTGAGATCCGCAATTTCTTTCTGTTGACGCTCATAGGCTGCTTCCAGTTGTGATTTCTTCATGGCATAGACTTCTTGGAACTGGTAGTAATCGCCTGAATAGCGTGTCAACTGTTGATTTTCAACGTGATAGACGATATTGATTACATCGTTTAAGAAAGGAATATCGTGCGAAATAAGTACAAAGGCATTTTCATAGTTCTGGAGATAGCGTTTGAGCCAGTCAATATGTTCAGCATCGAGATAGTTGGTTGGCTCGTCAAGAAGCAAGATATCTGGTTTTTCAAGAAGCAATTTGGCTAAAAGCACCTTTGTTCTTTGCCCACCAGACAAAGCTGTGACATCCGTGTCCATCCCAAAGTCCATGACACCAAGGGCACGCGCCACTTCATCGATTTTAGCATCCAAGGTATAGAAATCACGACTTTCCAAACGGTCTTGAAGTTCTCCAACTTCTTCCATTAGAGCATCAATATCAGCGCCCTCTTCTGCCATTTCCATGTAGAGTTCATTGATACGTGCTTCTGCTTTGAATAATTCGTCAAAAGCTGTACGAAGAACGTCACGAACAGTTTGGCCTTCTTTGAGCACCGCATGCTGATCTAGGTAGCCAGCTGTCACATATTTAGACCATTCCACCTTACCTTCATCAGGTAACATTTTACCAGTCACGATACTCATGAAAGTTGATTTTCCTTCACCATTGGCACCGACCAGACCGATATGTTCACCTTTTAAAAGACGGAAGGATACATCTTCAAAAATCGCACGGTCTCCAAAACCGTGACTTAAATTTTTTACTTCTAAGATACTCATTCTAATTCCTTATCTTGTTTCTATGTAGTAGTTTATAAAGGACCCAAGCCAGGTAGCCACCCAAAGTATTGGTCCATAAATCATCAATCTCAAATACCCGGTTAAAGTCGAAGAAAAAGTCTAAAACTAGCTGTGTACATTCGATTCCTAGACTCAATAGAAAACTGAGAAGAATCACTTTCTTCGTTTTTCTTAGACTAGGCATGAGATAGAGAAGTTGGAAAATCAGTGGGAATAGTAAAAGGATATTTAAGGCATTTTGCAAAAAAATCCAGAACAGTTGTAAAAAGCTTGTTACTTCTCCCAATTTCCACAAAGAGTTAAAAGGCGTCAAAAGAAAAACCAGGCGTCCAATAGTTTGAATACCTGGAGTTCCCACTCCTATCGGAAGTTTTGGCTGAGGAGTAAAGCAAAAACAGACAATACAAAGACTGTATAGAAAAACTCCCAAGCCTAGTAATTTTTTTCGATTCATATCATGGATTTACTTCAGCTACTGCTTTTTGGCGATCACGCTTCATAGTATTTGAACGCAATTGTCCACATGCTGCATCGATATCAGTACCATGTTCCTGACGAACAACACAGTTGATGCCTTTCTTCTTGAGTGTATCATAGAAGGCCATGACACGCTCTTTCGGACTACGACTGTACTGGTCATGTTCACTAACTGGGTTGTAAGGAATCAAGTTGACATAAGACAATTTCTTGATATTTTTCAGCAATTCTGCCAACTCAAGTGCTTGTTCCACTCCATCATTCACTTCATTTAGCATGATGTACTCAAAAGTTACGCGACGGTTAGTTGTTTCAATATAATACTCAATAGCTGCAAAGAGTTTTTCAATTGGAAAGGCACGGTTAATCTTCATAATGCTTGAACGAAGTTCATTGTTTGGTGCATGAAGAGAAACAGCAAGGTTGACCTGCACACCTTCATTAGCAAACTCACGAATCTTGTGAGCCAAACCTGAAGTTGATACAGTGATATGGCGAGCACCAATTGCCATTCCCTTATCGTCGTTGATGGTACGGATAAAGTTCAAAACGTTATTGTAGTTATCAAATGGCTCTCCGATGCCCATTACAACGATATGGCTTACACGTTCATCTTGTCCACGTTCGTCAAAATATTTTTGAACCAACATAATCTGCGCAACAATTTCTCCGTTATTGAGGTCACGTTGCTTCTTAATCAATCCTGATGCACAGAAGGTACAACCAATATTGCATCCTACCTGCGTGGTTACACAGACTGACAAACCATAGTGTTGACGCATCAGTACCGTCTCAATCAGCATCCCATCTGGCAACTCAAAGAGGTACTTGACTGTTCCATCTGCTGACTCTTGAACAATGCGTTGTTTCAAAGGATTGACTACAAATTGATCATTGAGTTTGGCAATCAAATCCTTAGACAAGTTGGTCATTTCTTCAAATGTCTGAACACGTTTACGGTAAAGCCACTCCCAGATTTGGTCAGCACGGAATTTCTTTTCTCCCTGTTCCAAGACCCATTCTTGCATGCCTTGGCGTGTTAAACTATAAATCGACGGTTTCATCTTTTCTCCTTATTCTCTAATCTTTCTGACGGATGACGAAATGGCGTTGTCCTTTTTCTTCGTTCTGAGGTTTCTGTTCTTTTGAACGGCGTCTATTTCTCTTGTCCGTATGATTTCTTTTCTTACTTTGGGAAGTCTTTTTCCCTTTTCGAGTATCTTTTTCTTCCTCTTTTTTGCGCATCTTTTGGTCAAACGGTGCTCGTTTAGGAACTTCATTTTCTAGAACAAAATAGGCACAACCATAGCTACAATACTCAAGTAGGTAATCTTGTAAACGACTGATTTTCTCAAGAGACTCTTCAGCTCGCTCATTCTTGTAGAAACCACGTAAGCGCAACTGCTCATTACTCCAGTCTCCAACAATATAATCGAACTTACTTAAAACTTCAGAAAAGCGTTGAGTAAATGCCGTTGCATCAAAAGCATCCTTACTATTTTCAACCAAAGTAAAGGTAAACCCTTCAGCTTCGACTTTATCTCCAGATAGATGAAATTCAGGACCAGGGAATTTATTGTAATTATATAATTCGGGTGCAATCTCTTTACGCATAATATTCCTTTTTAACGTTTACTTAGTACTCTATTTTACCATATTTTCGCCACATTTTCACCTTTAGCATTAAAATGAAAAAAGTCTGACGATTTAAGAATCTCTATCTAAAAAGGCTCTATAATTTCTGTAGTGGGTAAAACCACCATAGGAATTATGGAGCCTATTTTGTTGTAGAAAAAAAGTCCCATAAGACCTATAATGAAAAGTGACCAAACCATCATTAGAAAGAATCTTATGGAACAATTAAATTTTATCACAAACTTACTCGAAATTAAAGACAAGAACATCATAATCTTGGATTATATTGATGCTGGAACTCATAAAGAAATCATCGCTAAGCTCGATTATCCTGCTCCTAAGTGTCATCACTGCCTAGGACAAATGGCTAAATATGACTTTCAAAAAGAATCTAAAAGTCCCTACCTCGAATGTGCAGGATATAAGACACTCATTCGATTGAGAAAACGTCGTTTTCGTTGTAAAGTCTGCGGGAAAATGGCTGTATCAGAGACTTCCTTAGTCAAAAAGAATCATCAAATCGCGACCATCGTCAACCAGAAAATCACTCAAAAACTAATCGAGAAAGTCCCTATGACGGCTATCGCAGAAAGTCTATCTGTCTCTACTTCGACAGTCATTCGTAAATTGAAAGAATTCAAATTCAAGACAGATTTATCGTTCCTTCCAACTCACATGTCTTGGGATGAATACAGCTTCAAGAAAGGTAAGATGAGTTTCATTGCACAGGATTTTGATTCCAGAAAGATCGTAGCTATCTTAGATGGACGGACTCAAGTGACTATTCGCAATCATTTCCTTCGTTATTCTAGTCAGGTGAGAAGTCGCGTGAAAGTCATTACCATGGATATGTTTAGTCCCTATTACGATATTGCCAGAAAACTTTTTCCTAACGCTAAAATCGTTCTCGACCGCTTTCACATTGTCCAACATCTCAGTCGAGCTATGAATCGTCTTCGCATCCAAGTCATGAATCGTTTTGATCGTAAATCGCACGAATATAAGGCACTAAAACGTTACTGGAAACTCATTCAACAGGATAGCCGTAAACTAAGCGATAAACGATTTTATCGCCCGACTTTTCGCTCACACTTGACCAATAAAGAGATTCTCGAAAAGCTCCTTGCATACTCTCAAGAACTTAGAGAGCACTATGAACTCTATCAACTATTACTGTTTCATTTCCAAGAGAAACAAACAGACCATTTCTTTGAACTAATTGAAGAAACGATTTCTTGTGTAAATCCTATTTTTCAAACTGTTTTTAAGACCTTTTTGAAAGACAAGGACAAAATCATGAACTCACTGGAACTGCCCTACTCAACTGCAAAACTAGAGGCTACCAATAACCTCATTAAGGTCATCAAGCGCAATGCTTTTGGCTTCCGGAACTTTGAAAACTTTAAAATTAGAATCCTCATTGCTTTGAATATCAAAAAGGAGAGAACCAAGTTGGTCCTCTCCAGGTTATAACTTTTCATCAACCCACTACAGTTTTATCTTAGTTAAAATAAGTTAGAATATGTAAGTGAGTATCAGATATACCAAGACATCGTCACAATCTAAGGTATATTCAAAATACAAAAGTTGACCAAAGGTTGACCAACTAAAGTTCTGAATATCCGTATATGTTCATTCTCAAAATTAGTTTAAATAGCGTAGTCTTTTAAACTAATTTTGTGAATCCAAAAAATCTTCCTATTTATAATAAGAAGATTTTTTTATTATTCTAATTTTTTCTACGTACTGTTACAAGTCCAAATGTTCCAAGAATTGCACCGAGTACCAACATTGCAACACTTGATGACTCTCCTGTATTTGGTAATGTTTTTGCGCGTTCTACTCGTGAATAAGTTGGTTTACTTGATACTTGTTGCTGACTTGTGTAAGTCTGACCATTTACGATAACATTTCCTTTATTATCGATAGTAACGTTTTTATCACTTGCATAATCTTTATTTGATTTATCATTATTGGCTTGTGGACGTTCAACGTTCACTGGTTTTTCATAAGTAGCTGGTTTTGTTTCACGTACAACAACATTCCCTTGAGCATCTAAAGTAACTTCTTTACCTGCATCAAGAGCTTTCTTCAATTCGTCAACATTGACAGTAGGAAGTTCTTCAATAACTGGTGCATCTTTAGGAACAGCTACGATTGTTCCGTCAGGAAGTGTTTTTACAACACTATCTTTAGCATCTTCTTTAGCTAGTTCTTCAAGATTTAGTTCAGGAAGAGTTTCAGCAACTGGTGCATCTTTAGGTACAGCAACAATTGTTCCGTCAGGAAGTTGTTTCACAACGCTACCTTTAGCATCTTCCTTAACAAGTGCATCAAGATTCAACTCAGGAAGAGTTTCAGCAGTTGGAGCTACTTTTGGTACAGCAATTACTGTTCCATCAGGAAGTGTTGCAACAACATTTTCTTGAGCTTTCTCTGCAAGGTCAATAAGTTTAGCATATGTTGCTTCAAGTTCTGCAAGTTTAGCTTCTTCTGCTTTTTGTGCAGTCAACAAGTTTTCAAGCTTAGACTGTGCCATTTCTAGGTCAGCTTTAGCGAGTTCCAATTTGACACTAATTGCTGTTCGAGCTTGTTTTGCATTTGCTAGAGCAACTGGTGCGTCCAAATATGCTTGCAATTGTTCAGCCAATTCTTTAGCTTCTTTAACAAGGGCGTCTTTTTCAGCAAGAAGTTTAGTAACTTGTTTGTTCAAGTTGTCTAGTTTAGTTTCTTGGTCTTCAAGTTTGGCTGAAGCAATGTCAAGAGCTTGTGACGCAATTGTTTGAACAGTTTTAGCTTCTTTAAGTGCATC
This sequence comes from Streptococcus sp. SCPM-O-B-15304 (M98), assembly GCF_058200215.1. Lineage (NCBI taxonomy): Bacteria > Bacillati > Bacillota > Bacilli > Lactobacillales > Streptococcaceae > Streptococcus > Streptococcus sp. SCPM-O-B-15304 (M98). Next base: position 31,941 of record NZ_JBYQGQ010000016.1, read on the forward strand.
TTGAGCTTTTTCAAGAGTAGCTTTCTTGTCAGCTAGACTTGCTGAGAAGTTAGCGACTGCTTCACTTGCTTGAGCTTCACGTTTCTTAGCATTTTCAAGAGCAATGTTTGCTAAACGTAGGTTGTTTTCAGCAACTTGAGCTTGGAGTGGCGTAGCCATTGCGTCAGCCAATACTTTTTCAGCTTCAGTTTTCAAGCTAAGTGCGCTTGCGTAATCTGTTGAAGCTGTTGTTAAAGCATTCTTAGCATTTTCTGATGCAGTTTTAGCTTGTTCAAGGTTTGATTCAGCTGTTGCGACTGCTTTTTCAAGAGTTGCGATGTCTGTTTTGTCTTCGATGACTGTGTTATTGTCGAATTCAGCATATGTTGTAATCATCCAATATTGACCATTGATGTTAGCTACTGAAAGAGCGACTGGACTATTTGCTTGGTTAGCAAGGTTAATGCGTAGATGCTCCCATTTTGATGGCTCATCTTCGAATGAAGATAGTTCAAATGAACGTTGAACAGCTTGTTTTAGGTCATACATGGTTTGTTCAGCAGCACCGTTACCCATTGGCATAAGGTTTTCAAGACCACCAGGGATGTGTCCAGCTTTACGTGGGTCAAGTGCACGAGTTTCATATTTTTTAGCAACAGATTTTGAGTAATCTAATGTTTCTTCTGAAACATAAGCCTTTTTACTTGTATTATAACCAAAATTATGGTTCAACTGAGTCAACATTTTAGCGTAGAACTGACTGATTTCTACCAATTGGTCATCAGTCAAGTTATTCAAATCAACTGGACGATTTTTATCAGCTTCGCTGATTTTAATGGTTGATGCACTAGCCATTTTGACAGCCATACCACGCATGACCATGCGAGTGGTTTCGTTATCATTTGTTCGCCACAATTCATAAGCGTCTTTGTATGTGATATCATTTGATTTTGCACCAATTTTATCACGGAGACTGTCAGAGATGTGGAAAGTTGGATTTTGGATATTTACAACATCAACGTTTTTGAGTGCATCTTGAGCTTTAGTAAGTTCAGTTTGAGCATCTTCCAATTTAGCTTCTACTGATTCAGCATGTTGGTTAGCTGTTGCCAATTTTTCTTTTGCCAATTTGACAGCATCATTTTTAGTATTTACATCAGTTTCAGCTGATTTGATAGCATCTTCACGTGCTTCATCAGCTTTTTTTGCTGTTTTGAAAGCATCTTCAGCTTCAGCGACTGTAGCTTCAGCGCCTTTAACGCCTTTTTGAGCGTCTTTCAAGTCGTTTTCAGCATTTGCAAGTCCAGTTCCGTCAAGTGCAGATTCTGCATTTGCGACTGTTTGTTCAGCTGTTTGGACATCTTTTTCAGCTTGGTCAAGATTTTCTTTAGCTGTTGCCACGTCTGATTGCTTTTCAGCAAGAACAGTAGTTTCAGTTTTGATTTGTTCGTTTGTAGCTTCAGTTGCTTCTTGGTTAGCAGTTTGTGCTTCAAGGTTCTTAGCTTGAGCATCTTTGGCTTCAGCAATTTTTGCAGGTGTTGCTTGAGAAGCAGTTGCTTCAGCATCTTTAACAACTTGAGTAGCAGTAGCTACTTCTTTTTCAGTTGAAGCAACAGTAGCTTCTTTTTCTTGAACGCCAGTTTTAGCTGTTTCAATCTTAGCTTCAGCGTCTTTTACTACACCTTTTTGAGCGTCAAGAGCAGGTTTTACTGTAGAAGGCGCAGGAACTTCACTCTTTTCAAGTGGTTTCACTTCTGATTTAGCAACAAGAGCTGGTTCATTGACAGCAGTGTCAGTAGGTACTGAAGTCGCTTGAGCTTCTTGAGCAAATGCAGTTCCACCAACTGATGCAAGCGCAATAGCTGTTGAAGTTGTTAGGGTTTTAATAGTTTTGTTTGACATAGAATCTCCAAAAATTTATAAAACAACTATATATAGTTGTTTTTTTATTTAATTATACCACATCAAACCAACCTTGTAAAGTTATAAGCAATCTTTTAAGAACTAAAATATGTAGAACAAATACTGTAATATTTAGTTTGAGAGGTATTGCATGAAACAATCATTAAGAAAGTATATAGGAAAACGAATTCGCCTTTTAAGATTGAAAAAAGGACTTACACAAGAACAAATTGAAGAAAGAGCTGATCTTGGAACAAATTATGTATATAAACTTGAACACTTAGAAACAAACATAACAATTAATACCCTTGAAAAAGTTATGAATGCCCTTGAATGTGATATTTCATCTTTTTTCGATATTACAAAAAAAGATGAGAATCCTGAAATTGTTGAATTAATTTCAAATATAAAAAATTTACCTGATAGTAAACAAAAAGAAATACTTTCTGCATTCAACATGATTCTGAATCAAATTAAATAATATTTTAATCAAAATCAAAACGCTATAATTGATAACATAACAACCCTATTAAACAATGTAAAGAACCGCTAAGAAAAAAATCTTAGCGGTTTATTTTTATCCCAAAATTATCCTCTAAATTACTTAGAAAATCCTCTCTCCAAAAAGAGTCATTTATAGTCTTGTAAAATTCGACTAAATACCGTTTAAATGAAATTTCAGTTATAACTCTATTTTTATTTTGTTCTTCAATCTTTTCTTTATACTTGTTAATCTGATACTTTTCAAATTCATATATTTTATTTGAAAGAGAAGAAATCACGTTCTTGTTTTCTTGATTCATATAATTTTTTTTAAACTTATTGAAAGATTTTTCAAAATTAAAAGGTGGTATAAATTCTTGATTCTTTGACTTATTATAAAATTCTTCTACTTCTTTTAATCTACTATTGTAAGCATCCAATGACAATTCTGGTGCTACAGACTGTAATATTTCTGTTCGCCCCCGGACATCCTCTAATAATTCACCTACTTTTTCAGCTTGTTCAATGCATAATTTCTGATTTTCAAACCAATCTTCTTTTAATCTTTGTTCAAATTCTTCTAATAAAGTATTTATAGTTAACTCAAAATTAGTCTCCAACATTTCTTCATTCAATAGTTGCTTAATTGCTGAACTAGTACGTGGTTGAATGCGAAAAATTTTAATCGGTAGTTGACGTCTTTCAATCTCCAATTTTAATGAAAAAAGATAATCTTCATTCATTAAATACGCAGGTTTTCCAGAATTTTTAAACTCTTCTCTAATTTTCTCTTCTGGTGTTTTTAAACCTTGCCGTTGCAATTCCTTTACTAGCTTATCTTCTTTTTTATAAAGAACATCCCAACTCGAGAGAATTTTGGGATGCTTCCCAAATTTTGGAAATACATACAAAGTTTCAACTACTTCATCTCCTTGAAAATTTTCGTATATTTCACTTATATGTTCTCCCTCCGAACAGTGCATATATTGCCCTAGTACATCTTTTTTCAAAATATCACGAATTTGTTTTTCAGTTATATCCATATAAAATTCTTTTTCTATTCTTCCGCTGGGATAACTTCTAATATAATCCAAAGCTTCTTTTACATTATAATACTTTTCTTCCAATATAATATCCTCCTTATCGCTATTTTCAGCTTATCAAATAAAATTTCCTAATGCAAATTTTTTATTTTTTCCCTTTTGGTGCATTTGACGACCGGAATTTTTAATCATGATAAACTGAAAATGTAAATAACGAACGTTCAAATATTTACAAGAAAAATTCAACAGAAAGAACTAGTTTCAAGCTAGTAAAGGATATACCAATGTCACAGATTAACAATAATTTAGTTCAAACAGGATTGTTTGGAAGCAATTCAAAACAATCAGAAGGTTCAATTGTAAATGACCGTCGCACTGCCCCTGAGCTCACAAATATCTCAACTTGCGTTGCAGTTAGCGTTACAGAGCCAAAACCATTCTTTCCGATCGTGGGATTCGAAAAAAATCAAAATGGTAAGAACGCCCCGGTTTTTTCTGACAAATCAATTGGTTATGAAGTGTTCCTTTCAATGCCCAAAGATGATGGAGCAGTTAAATTGATTAGTCTTGTTGTCCCAACTTTAGAAATTGCGAACAAGATTCAGTTCAGACATTTGTATCAGTTAGTCAACCCACGCGGTCGCTATAAGTTCAAAAGTTATGATGTCATCGAAGTTTGGGCTGAAGATGTCAAAGAGGTTAGTTTAAAGTAGAGGGGAAATAGATATGAAAGAAATTTTTAAAGAATTAGATGACTTATCAGCTTTAGACTTGCCCATCGAATTACGCAAGATTTTAGCAACATACATTAATTCTGAGGTTCAAGGACGAGTTTCATCTTTCGTGAATTTGAGTTTGGTTTACTCAAACGGTCGTTACACTGATTTCATTCGTTCATACATGTATTTTGAACTTATGCGTCGTAAGATGTTAAAAGAAATGGAAGAAATTTGTAGGTATTTATGATTCGGTATAAATTAAATAAAAATACGGGTCATCTGATGCCAACCTTGCCAAGCCTAGTAACTCTACTCCAATTTTTTGGAGTTGGGTTACTATTTGGTGGTGGTATTATTCGATGGCTACTATTTAAAGGAACAAAGATTGGGATTTTTAGAAGTGAAGCACAGCTTGGCTTTCATTTAGAAGTAATTGGAATAGCTGTCTTGCTTTTGGTTAATCTTGTTTTACTGGTTCGATTTGTTTTAAAGCTATCAAAAATTGGCTCAGTATCTCTATACTATCAACTAAGGTTGATTGAACGACAAACACACAAAGCACTGTTGGATTCAGCAACTGCAAATCTCAAAGTTGGTAGCAAATTCATAGATGTTAGTAAAGCGCATGCGTGCTTTGAAAAGCTAAGCAGGCGCATATCGGTTAAAATCAAAAAATTAGCTGACCAGACTACGGACGATTTAGAAAAGTTTGCGGAAATGTTATCAGCGTGTTTAGTGGGTAAAAACCGTTCACTCATTGTTTTAGATTATTGGTTAAGTGAAGATAATACAGAGTTCATTTATTTACTAGATGATATTGTAGAAGCTAAAGCAAGACAGCTGAAGCCTAAACATATCACAGAATTAAAACCAGCTAATGATTTTGAAATAACAGTTGAAGAAGGTTTGACCTTTTCTTTCTTGCGTTCTCCTCAAATGTTATTAGTCGGAAATACAAACAGCTCAAAAACAACGTTTTTAAAATCAATGCTCGCACAAGTATTCATGTTCAATGAAGATGTTGATTTAACAATATTAGATGTAAAATCTGAGTTCAGCTCATGGGATTTTCTACCAGCTGGGTCTATTTTATCAGACAGTGAAGAGATTTTAGCATACTTTGAAGAATTGTTGGAATTAGTTATTAAACGTGAAAAAGAAATTGCAAAATTGTCAGCACGTGATGATATTACTGGCGCAACTTTCGTTAATTTCGGTAAAGAGATGAAGATGAAACTATGTATTATCGAAGAATATTCAGCCATGCTTTCAAGCATTACAGATAACAAGATGAGAAAAAGGGTTCAAGATTTGGTCTTGTCTATCGTTTCGCGTTCTCGCTCTAGTGGTGTCTATATCTGTATCTGTATGCAACAACCAAGGTCAGAACTCTTGAGTACAGCAATACGAGATAATTTAGGTGTTCGTATTTGTTTATCAAATGGCGCTATAACAGATGAATTAGCTAGAATGGTCTTTGGAGAAACTGACAATATTGATAATCATGCGCAACGATTTTCAGGATACATCATGACTACTGATGGACAGTTCAGTAAACCAAGAAAGTTCTGGAATATCAATCTACACGAACACGGTTTGGAAAAGATTAGTACATTTAAAAGAGCATTCTTATACGGTCAACGATTAAGAAAAAAGCGTAAATAATGGGGTACTGGCATTCATGGGGGTCGAGTAATGACCCCCATCCCACCCCTTACGGGGTTAACTACAATATAATTAAAAGGAGTTATTTTACTATGATTCAATGTGACGTTGATGAAATTTCATTTGTATTTTTACCAGAGTATAACGAAATGATGTCTAATTATGAGGCATTTGCTTTGGATATTTGTTCAAAAATTGATGAATTATTGAAATTAGAAAAGTACACGGTTAATTACAAGCTAAATGAAAAAGGCTTTGCAGGATACAGTTATATTATCAATTTTGATGAATTTGAAATTTTGTTATGTTTTAACACTGACAGCCCACGAATGGGAGTGCTTCTCAAATTCTCGGGTCAAGGTTTGAAACATTACTTGAAACGACGCGAAGAAGATAATCAAAAAATTTCGTATCGCCAATTAGTTCAAAAATTTTTTGAATTAGAAAATTATTTTAGCGGTAGTTGTAGAGTTTCAAAAATTGATTTTGCGATTGATTTTATAGATGAAGGTTTGAAAGTGAATCAGATTCACCAGGAGTTAAACAAGTCAATAATAAAATCAAAATACGTTGATAGTTTTACAAATACAATCAAATTGAGAAAGAATCAGTCAAATATCAGTACGTTCAATACAAACAATAGAGTAGAAACAATTTACGTTGGTAGCAAAGCAAATAAAGGAAACTCTCTATTGTTAAGAATCTATGATAAAAAATTGGAGCAGGAGAAAAAAAAGGGCATCTTTTATGATGATGCCTTGAAATGTGATGATTGGGTGAGATTTGAAATGTCAATCAGACAGGCTTACGCTAACCAAACAGGCTTAGATATTTTAAAATGTAGAAATGATAAAGAACTATCGAGTCTAATTTTTCAACGATTTACGGACAAGTATTTATTTTTCAAAAATGATGAATTATGGGATATTTCAAAGGTTATGTTGGAATATGTTTCAACCGATTTTGATTTATTGAGGTCAAAACCAAGAAGAAAAAATGATTTATTATCTACCTATATTTACTTATTGAAAAACAGCGGTTTAGAATCGTTTCTATACAAGATTGACAAAATTTACGGTAAAGAATCAATTCAGGAGTTTTTCAGGCATGTTTTGATTCATTTCAAAACAAAGTACAAACCCTCTCCTGATACTATCATCTTTTTAAATAATAAAAAAGATGAATTAAAGAAAGAAAAAGAGCCGTGGAACATATTTAAATAAAACAATGAGAGGAAAACTTATATGACGGATAAAATCTCAATTAAAATAGAAAATTTGGAAGTAATTCTTCCTAGTACTCATATTATAGTAGAGAAAGATGAATATCTTGACTTGAAAAACAAGGCTTCTCAGGGGAAATATATGAGCTTATCTGAGGTTTTAGAGATGGTTTCAGTCTCTCGACCTTGGTTACTTGAAAATGTTCTCTATCGGTCTGATATTCGCTCAAAAATCGATATTGATAAAAACAAAAATGGTTTTGTAAAATATCCTCAAAATCAGGGTGGTAAATATATCTTTCTTGCCTCTAAGACAAGAGTATTTTTTGAACAGCATTTTTCAGAATTATTAAAAGAGAAATGATATAATAGCCAAGACGATGTCTTGGTTATCTTTTTAAGTAGGAAGGATAATCATATGGCGATTTCATACAGACAAAGGGGTAAAAAGAAAAATTGGGATTATAGAATATTTGATAAAAATAAAAAGGTAGTAGCTTCAAACTCAGGCTTCAAAACGAAAAAAGAAGCAATATTGGAAGCAAGTAAAATTGAATTAGAGTTGTTAAACGGTAATGTAATTGATTCAAATATCTCTCTCTATCAATTGTGGCAGAAATGGTATAATCTTCAAATTATCCCTTTAAACAAAAGTGAGGGAACACTTGCACATCATAAACATAGAGGAAAACTTATTTTAGAATATTTCAAAGATAAATCCGCTACTAACATCACTTTTAGTGAATATCAAGAATTTATCAACGAATACGCAAAGAAGGTTGGAAAAGATACAGTTCGGCGATTAAATGCGGAAGTTAGAAAAGTCATTCAATTTGCGAAAAAAGATAAGTTATCAATCATTGATTTTACAGATGGTGTTGTTATTACAGGGCAAGCAAGTCGAAAGATAAAAAAAGAAAAAGCTATTACAAGCTCAGCTGATTATCATAAATTATTGAAAGAGGTAAAACATAATATTGAACTGAAGTTTAATATTATTGACTATCTTCTTTTTATTCAACTAAAAACTGGCTTGCGTTTCGGTGAGGTGCTAGGCTTGACATGGGATTGCATTTTGAACGAAACTCAAGAAGTAAAAACATACCGGCGCTACGATCCACGGAAACAAGAGTGGCGACCACCCAAAACAGAAACATCAATCAGAACTATACCAGTAGATATAGAAACATTGAATGTTTTGAATCAATTAAAAGAGATTCAAAGTAGAGATATTGAACAAACAAATATCCAAAATAAAGAAAATCATATCTTTTTCGATTTGTATACTATCGTTCCAAGTAATCACGAAGTGAATAAGCGTTTAAGAGAACATCTCAAGAAGTTAAAACTCAAACCACTCGATTTATCAGCTACAGGTATTAGGCACACATACGCAAGTATTATGTTAGGTTATGGAATCGATATCTGGGTTATAGCTTCAAATATGGGACATAAAGATATTACACAAATAACTCAAACATATGGTCATTTAATCAAGGAAAAAGAAGAATCCGAAAACAAACGTGTTAGGGAGTTTTTAAGTTAATAATTTTTTCTAACAAAAGTTGACCAAAAATTGACCAAATTCAAAAAAGACCTTGATTTCTCAAGGTCTAGTACTATTATATCAATCCACTACAGTTGACAAAGAGCCTCTAAAAACTCGACTTTCGTAGACAAGAAAAAACTGGGTCTTCCCAGTTTTCTTGTGATTATAGGTAAAGTAATTTGAAAAGCGCTACTGCTGCAATACCAGCTGCAATCGGTGCAACTACTGGTACCCAAGCATACCACCATTTTGAATCGCCCTTGTGTTGACCAAGGATTGATTTTGGAAGGAAGGCATGAAGGAGACGTGGTCCAAAGTCACGAGCTGGGTTCAAACCAGGTCCAGTTGGTCCACCAAGAGATGTTACCAAGGCCATTACCAAGAAACCAAGTGCCAAGTGACCAACAGAAAGTCCTGCAGCTGTATGAGGCGCTACTTGAGCTTTAATTGCCAAATCAGAGAAGTCAACATTTTGACCTGCTTGAGTCGCCATTTGTTTCATATATTGGAGAACTTCAGCACCAAAAAAGTCCTTTGTCAAACCAAGTGCTGCAAAGAAGAGAACGAATGAACCAACAAACTCGTTGATAAAACCGTTAACTGTTGCCGCAAAGCGTGATTCTTTTGTTCCGTGGTCGATACTTGAAATTGTTGAGAAAGTTCCCAAGATATTGTTTGCTTTTTCAGTTTGCAAGTAGTAAGGACGGTGAGTTGCAACAACCAAGGCTTGTCCGAAGATTGCTCCCAAGACTTGTGCAACGATGTATGGTGCTACTTGTGCCCAAGGGAAAAGTCCGCTAACTGCTAGACCAAGAGTGAAGGCTGGGTTGATGTGGTTACCAGAAACATTACCAAACATCAAGGCAGGGATCATAACCCCCATACCGTAACCAACAGCGATAACGAGCCAGCCACTTTGGTGACCTTTCGTACCTTTAAGTTCAACGTTGGCAACTGCACCATTTCCCAAGATAATCAAGATGGCTGTTCCCAAAAATTCAGTGGCATATTTGACTGCCCATGCGAAATCCATTGATAGATTCTCCTTAATATTTTTTAGACAATCCCTATTCTATCAATTTTTAAGCCTTTTAGCAACAGATTTTCTAAAAGAATCCTGCGGGAAAACGCTTTTATTTCAAGTCTACAAAAAAGACCTAACAAAGAGAGTTTGTTAAGTCAAAATTTTAATTATTCTTGACGCTGACCAAAGTCCTTAATCATCTGATCCATTTCTTCACGACTTGACGTCGTTAGCATATAGAGAAAGTCTCCTTGCAATTCAGCAAAGGCAGCCGGCATGATTTTCTTGACCTTGAACTGGTGACCATATTTGGCGAGCAAGTCTTCTTCTGAATAAACATAGTTGGCATTAGCGCGACGAGATGTTGCCAAGCAGTATAGAGGATCGAATTGAGAAGCTGGGAATGGTTCACCCGCAACGATCGCTGCATAGCCCTTATACAAATCAAAAGAATGGGCATAGTTATAGACATCAATGGTGAAACCACCCGCTGGACGGTTATTGTATTCAATAGCGATATAGTCATCACCCTCACGGAAGAACTCAATATGGAAGAAACGTTCCTTCATGCCAAATTCTTTGACAATTGCCTCACCATATTTACGCAATTTTGGATCCATCTCCTTTAGAACATAATAAGAATTGTCCATCTTGTAAATCATAAGATCGAGAGGTGTGTGAGCATAGTCAAAGGTCGTAGAAAAGACGATATTCCCATCTCTATCTACCAAACCATCGAAAGTACAGATCTCACTAGAGGTGACAAATTTCTCAAAGAAATAAACGGTTGAGTGGTCCCATTCAGCCTTAAAGTGATTGACATCATCTTCCGTTTCAAGTTTAAAGGTTGCTGCTGCACCTACTCCATTGTCAGGTTTGGCAATCATTGGAAGTCCAATTTCTTTCACAGCTTTATCAACGTCTGCTTCTGTTTCAATAACTGCACCTGGCACAACTGGAACCCCAGCTTTTTTGAAGAGTTTTTTCATCTCAGACTTGAACTTAGTTTTCTTGAGGTCTTCTGGTTTGGCACCAAAGACATGAAATTGTTCACGAAGGGCAGCGTCCAACTCTAGCCAGTATTCATTGTGTGATTCGATGCGATCAATTGGACCATGTTTGTAGAAAAGAAAGGCTACTGCACGTTTAACTTCATCAAGATTTTCAAGATTATCAACTCGGAAATACTCAGTCAAGCTATTGCGCAATGGTTCATCTAGTTGTTCATAGGGTTCTTGCCCAATCCCTAGAACGGTGATTCCTTTATTGGCTAGTTCAATACTAAACTGTTGGAAATTTTGTGGGTAATAGGGTGAAATTACAAGATAATTCATAAGCAACTCCTTTTATAGACTCATGTGACCGAGGAAATAAGGCATTTGTTTGCGCCACCATTCCCAGTCATGGGCAACATCGTGTCCCCATTCTGCAAACCAGGCAGGAATTTGTTTTTGATCGAAGGCTTCTTTTAACTTGTAGTAAGAAGGTAGGCCATCATGTTCCCAAGCACCTAGTCCCGTACAAACCACAATTTCAGCTTGACGGTAACGGTCGATAAACCAACCATCATTTTGATTCCAAATATAGTCTACTGGTGAATTTTGATAGATGGCATCATCATTGTAGTAATCACCGACAAAGAAACGTGCATCGTAGACACCACTAAGAGCAATGACTTTGGTGAAGACATCCGGATGTTGTAGGAAAAAGTTAAGAGCATGGTAAGCTCCCATAGAGCAACCTGTCGTCATCATGCCATCGAACCAGCCCGTCTTATGCTTGATAAAAGGAATAGCTTCTTCAATAACGTATCGCTCATAAGCACGGTGCATTTCAGCTTGGTCATGACCGTTTTTCCATGTCGCAAGCCAGCTCTCGCTATCGACACTTGAAAGTGTAAAGAACTGAACACGGCCCTCCTCAATAAAGGATGCACATGCATCAATCATGCCAAAATCATAGTATTCATTGTGGCTACCACCTGAGGACGCAAAGACAACAACTGGGATACCTGCGTGTCCGTAACGATTGACGTACATTTCACGATTTAGATGACCACTCCAGTGGCTAAGATGTTCAATATTCATATCCTGTCTCCTTTATACTAGTTACCAATTTTCTGCAAAAAAGCGTAGGCAAGCTGGAAGATTTTCTGACCATGGCACTTCATGGTGAATGGCTCCAGCCTGAACCTTGAGAGAGAGATTTTCCAACTGAACTCCTCCTGCTATCAAATCATGATAATAGCGAAGGGAAGAGTCGATATAGGCCTGCTTAATATTGCCAGCCATTAGGGTCTTATCTGTGTCATCTGCTTCTTCCGTTCCAACATAGATAAAGATTCGTTGGTCAGGCAAAAGCTTTTTACGTTCAATATAGCGATCAAAGGCTTCTTGATGAAGCCAGTTGGCAGAGGAGAAAACTCCCAAGCAACCAATCTGGTCTTGATATTCTAAACCAATAAACTGGGTAATATTCCCACCAAGTGAAGATCCTATCATGGCAGTGTGTTTACGGTCTGATTTTGTCCGATAGTTTTCATCAATAAAGGGCTTAACCACTTCCATGACAAACTCTGCGTACTCGACACCTTTACCACCAAATTGTTGACCAGGAATATTAGACTCTTGGAATTTCCAAGCTGCATACTCATTCATCCGTCCAAGACCATCATTGTCAATAGCCACGATAATCATGCGACTGATATCCGGATTTCGCTTGATGGCTGGGATAATCTTCCAGGAATGGCCGACGTAGGATTCCTTACTATAAAAGACGTTTTGTCCATCATGGAAATACACGACTGGATAACTTCTATCCGTATCTTTCTCATAGTTTTTTGGGAGGAGAACACGTACGCGGCGCTCCTTACCTGTGTAGGGAACCACCAATTTATGCTCTCGCATTTTTAAATAAAAATAAGATTGATTCATTGTCAGAAAACTCTCTATATTCAAAATTTTACCTAATTATATCATAAAAATAGAAAAAAAGTCAGTTTCCGTCCAAATTTAAGACAATAAACTAACTTTTTTTACTTATTTTATCTTTTCCTCTGGTTTTTCTGATTAAAGGAGATCATCGATTAACTCATCGACTGCATCCTTCTCAGCCTGAGGTGTAATTTCAGTAATCATAATTCCCGCTACTGCTCTCTCAACCAAACCTTCGACATCCATTCGAGCTTCATACTGTTCAGCATTCTTAATCTTAGGATTTGTCTTCGGACGATCAGGCGCAAAAATCGTACAACAATCTTCAAAGGGCTGGATAGAAATTTCAAAGGTATCAATTTCTTGTGCAATGTCAATGATTTCCAACTTATCCATGGTCACGACTGGACGGATGATTGGTGTATTAGTCACCGCATTGATAGCCTGCATACTTTCTAGGGTTTGGCTAGCCACCTGACCAAGGCTTTCCCCATTGATAATGACCAAACCTTTTCTCACTTCTCGGATACGGTCAGTAATCCGCATCATAAAGCGACGAGTCAGTGTCATGAGATAGGCTTCTGGCGCTTTAGCCTTGATTTCTTCTTGAATCTCCGTGAAGGGAACCTCGATAAATTGTATATTTCCTCCGAACTTGGTCAATTTACGGGTTAAGTCCTGGGCTTTCTTGAGGGCACCTGGACTAGTGTAGGGAGGGCTCGCAAAGTGAACAGCCTCGATATCCACTCCACGTTTTAGAGCTAGATATCCAGCAACAGGAGAGTCAATCCCTCCTGACAACATGAGCATGCCTTTGCCAGAAGTTCCGACAGGCAAACCACCTGCACCACGAATAGTTTCATATGAAAGGTAGGCTGCTTCTTCACGAATCTCCACCTGAAGGTTAATGTCAGGATTTTTCATTTGTGCCTGCACATTTGGAATAGCTTCAAATACTGCTCCACCAAGTGTCTGGTTGAGTTCCCGGCTATCTAGCTCAAAGTTGTGGTCGCTACGCTTACTTGAGATTTTAAAGGTCATACCTTCCTTGTAAATATTCTTCATAATCTCTTGGACAGCAGATTTCAGAACTTCTACAGATTTTTCAACCTTATAGACTGGAGAAAAGTTTTGAATCCCGAAAACTTGCTTGAGTGACTCTGCCACCGGTTCATAATCTGCCCCATTCAGATAAGCATGGGCACGATCGCGGTCTGCTGTCACTTTAACTTGAGGATAGATGGACAAAACGTCTGAGATATTATTACGTAGTTTATTGATGAAACGCATCCGATTTTTACCCTTGGTTGAAAGCTCTCCGTAGCGAATCATAATTTCTGAATACTGCATGAATGCTCCTATCTTACTTTTTTAGTTTGATTGTAGATTAATTTTAGTTTGGTCAAAAATTGCTCAACTTGACTCATGTCATTTTCTAGGTCTAGGCTGAGGCGTACTGCTGACTGGGCTTTATCCTTTTCAATCCCCATGGCAATCAGGGTTCCAGCAGGTTTCCCAGCCTTGGACGAGCAAGCTGATGTTGTAGAAATGAAAATATCATAGTCTTCAAAAGCATGAACGATAACTTCCCCACGAACTCCCTTAATTCCGAAGGTCAGAATATGAGGAGCAAAGTCTTCCTCACCTGAGAAAACAAAAATATCTGGATAGTCGAGAAGAGCTTGACGGATGACTTCCTTCATCTGACTCGTTTTGTTAGAAAACAATTCCAATCTTTCCATAGCTAGACGCAGTGCCTTGGCTGTTGCTGCAATTCCTGCTACATTCTCAGTTGTTGAACGATAGTCACGCTCTTGGCCACCACCAGTTAAAAGCGGTGTAATTTTCTTGCCAGACTTGATATAGACAAATCCAACACCACGAACTCCGTGGAATTTATGACTAGAGAAGGTCGCAAAATCCACTCGGTCAGTCAAATACTTTTCTGTCGGAATCTTAGCTAAAGCTTGAACCGCATCAACATGGAAGGAAATCGTTGGCTTATCAGCTAATAGTTCTGATATAGCTTCAATAGGCTGGATTGAGCCGATTTCATTGTTGACTGCCATAACAGAGACTAGCGTTGTATCAGGACGAAGTAGGTTTTCTAAAGCAGTTACATCTACAAATCCTTTTTCATTTACAGGTGCAAAATCCACTTCAAAACCTTGAGTCTTAAGCCAAAGAGCTGACTCCTTGACTGCTGGATGCTCAATAGCTGACACAATAATGTGTTTACCAAATTGCGCTTTTTCAAAAGCCACACCTTTGATAACCCAATTATCCCCTTCAGTCCCACCAGAGGTAAAGAAGATTTCTTCGCTTTTCTTGCCAATCAAATCTGCAATCTGCTGTCGAGAAGCTTCTAAAATTCTGCTAGATTGGTCTCCCAAACGATGGAGACTTGAAGGATTTCCAATAATTTTTGCAGACACTTGCATATAGGTTTCAAGTGCTTCTGGATAAGGCTTAGTCGTTGCCGAATTATCAAAGTAAATCATGGTTTCTCACGCTTTCTAAAATCACTCCTTCTATTGTATCACGAAACAGTTCAGGCGACAAGAAAGGCAATTCAGGTTCATTTAAGTTTTTTTTAAAGATTTTCGGTATAATGAATTTTAGTAAAGGAGAGATATTATGTCTAATTATCGTAGAACATCAAAACCTAAAACGGAACACATCAAAAAAGGATTTACTGTTTTTCAAAAAACGATTGCTACTATCGGTAGTATTCTGGGGCTGATTACTGCAAGTATCACCATCATGAATGCTATGAATAATAATAATAATAATAACAACAATAACTCTAAAAAAGAAACTACGACAACCCAGACAACAGTCATAAAAGAGATTCAAAAGGAATCCCCTCAAGAGAATACTACTCCAAACAAGGACAATACTTCTACAAAAGAAAACACACAAGAAGAAACAACAACTCAATCTAGTAGCAGTGCAGAAAGTAAGAAAGAAGATACTAGCAGTAAACAAGAACAACCGACTGTTCCTTCTTCTAGCACTCAAACAACAGATACAAAAACGTCTACTACCAATGGAGCTTCCTAAAAGAACTATCTAACAGCCAGTGATTGAATCGCTGGTTTTTTTATTGCTGTCTTCAGTATTAATCAGAAAAAGTTAATCTTTGCAACAGAAAAATGATCAGCCTTTAAACCAATCATTTTT
>NZ_JBYQGQ010000017.1:0-35381 GCF_058200215.1 Streptococcus sp. SCPM-O-B-15304 (M98)
TTAAATATTTTGGAAGGGTAGCGAAGAGGCTAAACGCGGCGGACTGTAAATCCGCTCCTTCGGGTTCGGGGGTTCGAATCCCTCCCCTTCCATAACCTTAACTACGGGCATAGTTTAAAGGTAGAACTAAGGTCTCCAAAACCTTCAGTGTGGGTTCAATTCCTACTGCCCGTGTTTTAAAATTATGGCGGGTGTGGTGAAGTGGTTAACACACCAGATTGTGGCTCTGGCATGCGTGGGTTCGATCCCCATCACTCGCCTATTTTATATTATTGGGGTATAGCCAAGCGGTAAGGCAAGGGACTTTGACTCCCTCATGCGTTGGTTCGAATCCAGCTACCCCAGTTACTATTTGCCGGCGTGGCGGAATTGGCAGACGCGCTGGACTCAAAATCCAGTGTCCGCAAGGACGTGCCGGTTCGACCCCGGCCGCCGGTATAGTATTAAAGACAAGGTTTTCGGACCTTGTCTTTTTCTTTTATTTGTTGAATTTGTAACGCTGAGTTACTTAAAATTACTAGTTTTATAACAAATCATCTAATTTATCCGCTAATTTTTGTTGCTTGCTTGGATACAAATGAGAGTATGTATCTATTGTTGTAGTTATAGAAGCATGTCCTAATCTTTCTTTTACGACAAGATAATCTTCTCCTTGGTTTATTAGTAGGGAAGCATGTGAATGCCTGAAGTCATGAATTCTTATTTTTTTTAAAGAACTATCTCTTTGTAATATTTTTTTATATTGTTTTTCGATTGAATCCTTAGTTATCGTAATCGGGCTATTTTGAAATATCTGTAGATCATCTAGGTTGGTTGTAAATTCTTTTAATCTTTCATGCTGTGTTTGCCTCCATTCTTCTAGTGTCTCCACTAGTTTGGTGTTCATGATGATTCTTCGGGTTCCAGCTTTTGTCTTTGTACTACTAATGTGTTCTTCACCTTTTTTAACGTATATTGATTTACTTACATGGATTGTATTTGTAGAAAACTCTATGTCCTTCCACGTTAGAGCAAGAGCTTCTCCGAGTCTTAGACCAGTAAAAAATAGAACTGTGAATAGTAATTTTATATTGTATTCATCGTTGCTAAATAGTGTTAAGAAATGCTTAAATTCTTTTACTGTCCAGAAATTTAATTTTACTTTTTCTATGGGTAATTTTTTCAGTAATCCTACGGGATGTTCCTTGTAAAATCCCTTTCTTAATCCAACATCCAGAATTTTCTTTAGTAAAATTATAATTTTATTAATAGTGTTTGGACTTAGCTTCTTTTCTGAGTTTTGAGTATTTTTATCTCTTAGATGTTCTCTGAATTGATAGATATCTTCATAAGTTAATTTAGCTACATCATCAACTTTTTCAAAATAGTTTTTTATATGCCTGTTATAGTTGTTTTCTTGTGTATCTATATAGCTTTGTTTTCTGTTGTTTATTCTATCCTCTTCTTTTAAGAGATCATAAAGGATATCAATTGATATTTTTGAGTTGAAACTTTTTTCTTTAAGTTCGACACTTCGTAAGTATTGTTCGGCCTCCAATGCTTCTTTTTTAGTTTTGAATCCTTTTCTTACAATTCTACGTTGTTTTAGAGATATTGGATTTATACCATTGGAAACATCAACAATCCAAGTTCCGTCTCTACTTTTACGTAAAGCCATAAGCTACGCTTCTTTCTGGAGTTCAATTCCTAATAGTTCTTCTGCGACACTGGCTGGAATTGTACCAATCCTTTTGTTATCGTAGATGTTAAAACCACGATTCACTAATAGTAATTTGCCGGTATGGATAATCTTTCTTGCAGTTCCTGGAGCAAATCCAAGTTCGATAAGGTCATCTTTTGTTACAGTTTTAATCATGTGATCTCCTTTTCTAATTAGATTAAGTAAGGGGAGGATTAACTCCCCTTGTCTGATATTTATTTTTGTTTTACATCTACTAAATGGATAGCATCTGCCTTGTAATACATTGTCGAACTAATCATAGTAGCTTGTAAATTGTCAAATGTAACTGGTACTTCATCCATTGCTTGGATATAGTCATTATCAACCAAGGCATCTGGATTGTCTACTGAGACTTGGGTTGATTTCTTTTTGAATTGTCCATCCTTAATTGTTACATTGTATTTCCAACCAATGATTCTATCGGTATTAAAACGTCTTTCGCTACCATCTCGGTTTTTGATAATTTCTCCGTTTGCATCTGCTCGGACTTCCGTTTCAAATTTTGGAATGACTTCATCCAATTCAAATTTTGTTCCAATGTTATTGAAATTCCAGTCATTTTGTGAGAGCATTTTTGCCATATTTAATTTCTCCTTTTGATATTTTCTTTGATTGTAGGGATTAAATCTTCTCTTTTAAAGAGAATTGCCCTTTCTATTAATCCACTTGCTAAATCTGGTGGATATTCCATATTGTTGAGTGCGAGATAGTTAGATTTCTCATACTCATGCAGTAAGTTATTGTCGTATAGAAATTTATACGCTTTTAGAATAGCTCCAGAACCTTTATAGGTAAACCATTCTAATTTTTGTTCTAGTTCTGTCTTTGGTTTTGAAATAATGATAGAGACAGGTTTTGAGTGACCTAAAAACTTTTCCCAAGATCTCAAAGGTTTTGAGAAGTGACTATCACTATAGAACCTCACTTTTTCTTTGAGGTATCCCTTGGTAAAGTTAAGAAGATCTATTTCTGAATGCAACCATTCTTGAATGAAGTAGTGAGCTTTTGCTTTCCTAAGTTCTAACTCAGTTCTTATCCAATTTTCTATATACCGCTTGCTGATCCCGAGCTTTTCAGCTTGTTCTAAGCGCTTATCGTAAATTCTAAGTCTTTCATCATCATTGGGTTTTCTTAAATATAAGGTCTGACCGATCGTTTCATCTCCGTAGGTATTGTAGTAGGTGCTTTTTCCATATAGAAAGCGTTTCTTCTGACAAATCTTTAGAAGTTGATTAGGAGTGAAATAGGGTGTTTCATTAAAATCATCTATTGCAATATCAATTCGTCTTACTGAAAAATGAATGTAATTGTAGTAGAGGTTGTTCAGAAACTGTCTTTCGGAGAGACTATTTGGATCTAATACCATATCTCTATAGAACTCTAGTGCCTGTCCTGACATGACAAGCATGTAGGACGACTCTTTCGATCCATAGTAGATACGGATATTCCCATAATGAAGCTGGCTATCATAGTTATAGTATTTAAGGCTCCCCTTATTCTCAATAAATAGGTCAAAGTCAAGAAATAGGATATCTTCGATTATTTCTTTTGGCGAAAATTCAGTCTTATCAAACTGAATTTGAATCCAGTCAAATACAGAACGTAAATGCTCATTTTTTGCCATAGATTTTGATTCAACTTTTTGCCTAATTTTGCCACCCTTAAAATCTGCGAAACCCTTGGCAATACTGAATTCTTTCGATGGTACACCTAACTTGCAGAGGGTGGTGTTACTACACACCCTATCGGTCAAAAATGGTCCGTCCGCATCTACGCTCATTTTCGGCTTTCTGCCTCATGGCTCAGCCGAAAACTCGCTATTAGCCGAACCTATTTTTTGACCTCTTGTTAACAAACCCTAGTAAGCCGGTTTGCATCGACTCTTCAATATCTTGGATTTTCTTTTTTAGGTTGGAATTCTCAATTTTTATCAGTCGCATTTCTCGCTTAAATTCCTGTTTTAAGGCGCTCAGTTCATCGTAGAGCTCATCTATTACTTGGTTTAGGGATTCATGTTCATTGTCTGCTAGACTCCCAAATACGGCTTGTATAGCCTCTTTTAGACCTATTTCAAGTTTTAGTTTAGCTAACTTTTGAAATTGTCTAAGGTCTTCGTCTGTAAAATCATAGGCAACTGTATAACTTAATTGATGAGTTCTGGGATTTCTACTGATAGGAACTTTAATTTTCTTAAATTCCTTGCCACTTATCTCTTTAATCAGTTGAATCCAATTTTTAAGAGTAGAGGTAGAGTTTAGGCCAGAAATTTGATTGACTAACTCTTTATTGGTCATCTTTTTGTGAAACCTCCGAAATTTTCTTGTGCAACTGAAGAGTTTTCTGTGGTATAATTGTTACATAATATGTTTTGATCTTGGAACGAACGGCACATTTGTTTCAAGATTTTTTATTTTGTCGAATCCTACCTCCTTTATTAAAATTTTTTAAATCGACTACTAGTTACATACGCTTTTACCTCTTTTTATGCTATAATATTCTCAATGGAATATTCAATCTCAAAATAAATATTCCTTATGGAATAATTCTATTTTATACCGTTTGGAATATTTTGTCAAGCTAAAATATACGAATAAGAATATCTATAGGAGAATTATGTATACAGAGGATTATAAATTTTCAGAGAGGTTAAAAACTCTCAGAAAATCAAAAAAGTTAACTCAAGTACAAATATCGGAATTAATTGGAGTTCAACAAGGGACATATTCTCGGTGGGAGAATGGAACGTTAGAACCAGGATTAGAATTCGTTGTGAAATTGGCAAATATCTTTGGGACTACTACAGATTATTTGCTGGGACAAAAACCTTATTCAATTATCAGTAGTTTACCTCTAGAACAATTAGATCTTACCAATATTGCAAACTTTTCAAAGGATGAGTTTGATATTTTGAAACATTCAATAGCAGTTTCGGTGGCAAGAAATAAAATAAAGGCAACAGAACTAAAAGATAGAGTTATAGAAAAAAATCAGTTGTCAGAAAAAGATGCAGAACTTTTGAATAAGATTTTTGAAGAAGTTAAAACTTATTGGGAAAATTAGGAGGACGCTAGTCTTCAAAATTCCCTCCCAAAATGTGTCCAAAATATTGACAGAATTCTAGCTTTTCATTATAGTTCTTATGGAACTTTTTTTCTACAACAAAATAGGCTCCATAATATCCATAGGGGATTTACCCACTACAAATAGTATAGAGCCGGTTTTATTAATGTCCTGCATTTCCTAATAAGTTAACCATGACAACACCAATGATAATCAAAATTAAACCGATAATGCTATAAACATTTAGTGTTTCTTTGAAAATCATTACTGCGATAGAGGATATCAAAACTAAACCGACAGCTGACCATGTTGCATAAGCTATTCCTACAGGAATTTTTTGCATTGCTAGTGATAAGAAATAGAAACAAACGCCATAGCTAAGTAGGGCAGAAACGGTTGGAATAGGCTTTGTAAAACCGTCTGATAATTTCAAAAGGTTAGTTCCCAATATCTCTCCTACAATGGCGATAAAAAGATAAAAGTATGACATGTCTTTAACCTCCTATATGTCATGTTTTTGCTCTAAGAGCTATTATAGCTATCCGTTTTTTATAAATCTTGGCACAAGTCATGAGAATTTGTAGTAAAACTGTGGCAGACACTTTTTCAGAACCAATAGCTGATAAGTTTAGTATATCATAAGATAAATTTTAAATAAAGTCTTGATTTATTTCAATGTCTTGCGTGGTCTCGATTTTACTGGTAAAATTACTTTTAAGAACTTTAAAAAAGAGGCTTCTATATTTGACAAAACAATGACTTGTTGTCCCGAATGTGGGCATCCTTTGGAGAAAAAATTTTTAAAAGATGAGGGAGATATTCCTTATTGTTCACAATGTGCGAGTTTTCGTTTTCCAGTCTTTAATACAGCAATTAGTGCGATTTTATTTAATGAAAAACATGATAAGATTCTCTTGATTAAGCAATATGACATGGCTGAGCATATTTTGCTAGCTGGTTATGTGTCTAATGATATTCACAACCAATTTCTACAATCATTAAAGGCAATTAATTTAGCCTCTCTTATTACGGATATGGGTAATAAAATTGCACAAAACTAGTCCAAAACTCTTTTTAATAAGGAGTATACTTTCTAGCATTTTATAGTTACTAAAAAGTATCTAAACTTTGGAAGTGATACTAAGTTTTAAAAAATATTATGGAAAAAAAGCTTATAAAATCAATATTTCTGAGATTTAAAACTAATAATATTAGACTCAAAATCCAGTGTCCGCAAGGACGTGCCGGTTCGACCCCGGCCGCCGGTATAGTATTAAAGACAAGGTTTTTAGACCTTGTCTTTTTTGTTGAATAATTTATTAAAATTTCACTAAAAAAGGTCTATACCATTTACAAATTGTTTTGAAAGGTTTATAATGTAATTGACATAATAAATAGTAGATTATTTCTTAAGGAGGTTATCATTATGCCTAAGTATATTAAAGCTGATCAATTTTTCTATCCACATGGTATTCGTCGTGGAGGTTATTTGGAACTTATTGATGGCAAGTTTGGTAAGCATGTTGAAGAGATTTCTGAGGATGCTGAAATTTTAGATTATTCTGGTTATAGCATCGCACCTGGTCTCGTTGATACACACATTCACGGTTTTGGTGGTGTGGATGTCATGGATAATAATATTGAAGGAACTCTTCATACGATGAGTGAAGGTCTTCTTAGTACAGGTGTTACTAGTTTCCTACCAACTACACTAACTTCATCATACGAACAATTGCTGGCTGTTACTGAAAACATTGGTGCACGCTATCAAGAAGCATCTGGTGCTAAGATTCGTGGTATCTATTTTGAAGGGCCATATTTTACTGAGGAATTTAAAGGAGCTCAAAACCCTGCTTACATGAAAGATCCTCGTATGGATGAGTTTCGTGCATGGCAGAAGGCTGCTAATGGTCTTCTTAATAAAATTGCTCTTGCACCTGAACGTGATGGGGTTGAGGACTTTGTACGTACTATTACTGGTGAAGGTGTAACTGTTGCTCTTGGTCACTCTAATGCTACATTTGATGAAGCTAAAAAAGCTGTTGATGCCGGGGCTAGTGTTTGGGTTCATGCCTATAATGGAATGCGTGGCTTAACACACCGCGAACTTGGTATGGTTGGTGCGATGTATGAATTACCACACACTTATGCAGAATTGATTTGTGATGGTCATCACGTGGATCCTAAGGCTTGCGAAATTCTTCTTAAACAAAAAGGAACTGAAAATATTGCCCTTATCACTGACTGTATGACAGCAGGTGGTTTGCAAGATGGCGATTATATGTTAGGCGAATTTCCAGTTGTAGTTGCAAATGGGACTGCTCGCCTTAAATCTACAGGTAACTTGGCAGGTTCCATTCTCAAACTTAAAGATGGTTTGAAAAATGTCGTTGAGTGGGGAATCGCAAATCCTCATGAAGCAGTCATGATGGCTAGTCTAAATCCAGCTAAATCAGTTCATATCGATGACGTCTGTGGACAAATTCGTGAAGGCTACGATGCAGACTTTATCGTGTTAGATAAAGATTTGGAATTAGTAGCAACTTATCTAGATGGTGAAAAACGTTATCAAGCATAATCTAAAAAGTAGAAACGATTTTCGTTTCTTCTTTTTTTAAATAAATTTGTTATTTATTTCACAAATTACTTGATTTTTGTATCGGAAAGGCTTACAATCATGATATAAATAATACAAATAAAAAAGCGGAGGATTGCTTATGAAAGCTTATACTTACGTTAAACCAGGCCTTGCGTCATTTGTTGATGTTGACAAACCAGTTATTCGTAAGCCAACAGATGCTATTGTGCGTATCGTTAAGACTACTATTTGTGGTACAGACCTTCATATTATTAAAGGGGATGTTCCTGCTTGTAAGAGTGGAACTATCCTAGGACATGAAGGAATTGGTATTGTAGAGGAAGTCGGAGCAGGAGTTTCAAACTTCAAAAAGGGTGATAAGGTTTTGATTTCTTGCGTTTGTGCATGTGGCAAGTGTTACTATTGTAAAAAAGGAATCTATGCTCACTGTGAAGACGAGGGTGGATGGATTTTTGGACATTTGATTGACGGTATGCAAGCAGAATATCTTCGTGTGCCTCATGCTGATAATACTCTTTATCATACTCCAGCTGACTTGTCTGATGAAGCTTTGGTTATGTTATCTGATATCTTGCCAACTGGCTATGAAATTGGTGTCTTAAAAGGGAAAGTTGAGCCTGGTTGTAGTGTAGCTATCGTTGGTTCAGGGCCAGTTGGATTGGCAGCTCTCTTGACGGCACAATTCTATTCTCCAGCTAAATTGATTATGGTGGACCTAGACGATAATCGCTTGGATACTGCAGTTTCTTTCGGTGCTACTCATAAGATTAATTCTTCAGACCCTGAAAAAGCAATTCAAGAAATTTATGATTTGACAGATGGTCGAGGTGTAGATGTCGCTATTGAGGCGGTAGGAATTCCTGCAACGTTTGATCTCTGTCAAAAGATTATCGGTGTAGACGGAACAGTAGCCAACTGTGGTGTGCATGGTAAACCAGTTCAGTTTGATTTGGACACTCTTTGGATTCGTAACATTAATGTTACTACTGGATTGGTTTCTACCAATACAACTCCTCAGCTTTTGAAAGCCTTAGAAAGTCATAAAATTGAACCTGAAAAATTGGTAACTCATTATTTCAAACTTAGTGAAATAGAAAAGGCCTATGAAGTATTTAGTAAGGCCGCCGATCATCATGCGATTAAAGTGATTATTGAAAACGATATTTCAGAAGGCTAATCTTGTTTTTAAATCCAGTTATTCGTTTTTGAATAGCTGGATTTTTTGAAAATGTTATATAATTCGTGAAAATGAGCAAAATTCTTTCATTGTTCTCAAAATTTCGCTATAATATACGGTACAAAGGAAGTTAAACTATGTATCGAGTTATAAAAATGTACGGAGATTTTGAACCGTGGTGGTTTATAGAAGGCTGGGAAGACGACGTCATTGCGAGCAAAAAATTTGATAACTATTATGATGCTTTGAAATATTATAAGTCTTGTTGGTTTGAGTTAGAAAAGGAGATTCCCCTTTACAAAAGTAGAGGAGACTTGATGACTATTTTTTGGGATCCAGAAGATAAACGCTGGTGTGAAGAATGCGATGAATTTCTTCAGCAATATCATTCCTTGGCTTTGTTGGAAGATGGTCAAGTCATTCCTGATGAAAAATTTAGACCTGGGTACGAAAAGCAGACTGGTTTAGAAATCCACCGTACTTGTCGCATAAAAAAAGAAGAAACAACTTTTTAATGAAGTTGTTTCTTCTTTTTTGATATTTTCTTCGAATAATAAGAATGAGGAGGAAGATATGGTACAAATACTTGCACAAGAATTGATTACACTGGCCAAAAAACAGGGAGCTCAGGACATCTATTTTATTCCTAAAGAAAAGATTTACGAGCTACATATGCGAGTTGGAGATGAGAGACATTTGATTAACACCTATGACTTTGAAAAGTTGGGGGCTGTCATTAGTCACTTTAAATTTGTTGCGGGGATGAACGTTGGAGAAAAACGCCGTAGTCAGCTTGGTTCCTGTGATTATCAGCATGGAGACAAGGTTTCTTCATTACGTTTATCGACGGTGGGAGATTATCGTGGTCATGAGAGTCTAGTAATCCGACTTTTGCATGATCAAGAACAAGAGTTGCGCTTCTGGTTTCAGAATCTTATGGAACTGGAAAATGGCTTTAGGCAACGCGGACTTTATCTTTTTGCAGGCCCCGTAGGAAGTGGTAAAACTACTTTGATGCATGAATTAGCCAAGTCATTGTTTAAGGGACAACAGGTCATGTCTATTGAAGATCCGGTTGAGATTAAGCAAGAAGCAATGCTACAATTACAGCTCAATGAAGCTATCGGACTTAACTATGAGAACTTGATCAAACTTTCCCTACGACATCGTCCAGATCTTTTAATCATTGGAGAAATTCGAGATAGCGAAACAGCCCGTGCCGTTGTACGAGCTAGTCTGACAGGTGCCACGGTATTCTCGACAATCCATGCCAAGAGTGTTCGTGGGGTTTATGAGCGCCTCTTAGAACTTGGTGTCAGTGAAGATGAACTTGCAGTTGTTTTACAAGGTGTTTGTTACCAGAGACTAATCGCAGGAGGAGGAATTATTGATTTTGCAAACAAAAATTACCAAGAACACCAGGCAGAAAAGTGGAATGGACAAATTGACCAGCTTCTTAAAGAAGGACATATCACTGCCCTTCAAGCTGAAACGGAGAAAATTAGCTACCAGTAAGCAGAAGAAAATCATCACACTCTTTAACAATTTATTTTCCAGTGGTTTTCATCTGGTAGAAATTATTTCCTTTCTAGATAGAAGTCTCTTGTTGGAAAAGGAATATGTATCGCAGATGCGTCTAGGACTCTCGCAGGGAAAATCCTTCTCGGAAATGATGGGGACTTTAGGTTTTTCAAGTTCAATTGTCACGCAACTTTCCTTGGCTGAAGTTCATGGGAATCTTCATTTGAGTTTAGGGAAAATTGAAGAGTATCTAGATAATCTTGCTAAGGTCAAGAAAAAGTTAATCGAAGTTGCGACCTATCCAATCATTTTGTTAGCTTTCTTACTGCTCATTATGTTGGGGTTGCGAAATTATCTCTTGCCCCAACTGGATAGTAGTAACATAGCTACCTTAGTGATTAGTAACCTACCACAGATTTTTCTTGGACTTACTCTGGCGCTAGGTCTCGTATCTTTAACAGGACTGATATTCTACAGAAAATCTAGGAAGATAGAAGTCTTTTCTTTTCTAGCTAGAATTCCCTTTCTAGGTGTATTTGTTCAGTATTATCTGACGGCCTATTATGCTCGAGAATGGGGAAATATGATTGGACAAGGTTTAGAGTTGTCACAGATTTTCCAGATGATGCAGGAGCAAGGCAATCCTCTTTTTAAGGAAATCGGACATGATTTATCCCTGTCCTTGCAAAATGGGCATGAATTTTCTATGGTTGTGCAGGATTATCCTTTTTTTAGAAGAGAGTTGGGATTAATCATTGAATATGGAGAGATCAAATCCAAGTTGGGAAGCGAATTGGAAATCTATGCAGAAAAAACGTGGGAATCCTTCTTTACCCGAGTTAATCGTACGATGAACTTAGTTCAACCACTGGTCTTTATTTTTGTAGCTCTGCTAATCGTTTTATTGTACGCAGCTATGTTGCTGCCTATGTATCAAAATATGGAGGTAAATTTTTAGATGAAAAAAATGATGATGAAATTAAAAGAAGCAAAGGTAAAAGGATTCACTCTTGTGGAAATGTTAGTGGTCCTCCTTATCATTAGTGTTCTACTCTTACTGTTTGTGCCAAACCTAACTAAGCAAAAGGATGCAGTGAATGACAAGGGTAAAGCAGCAGTCGTCAAGGTGGTAGAAAGCCAAGCTGAACTCTATACTCTAGATAAAAATGAGGATGCTAGTCTAAGTAAACTAGAGGCAGATGGACGTATCACTGCTGAGCAAGCAAAAGCCTATAAGGAATACCATGCAAAACAAAAGACAAGTCAAACAGTTGCGGATTAGGGCTTTTACTATGTTAGAAAGTTTATTGGTCTTAGGGATAGTCAGTCTGTTAGCCTTGGGTTTGTCAAGTTCAGTTCAGTCCACTTTTGTGGCTGTGGAAGAACAAATTTTCTTTATGGAGTTTGAGGAACTTTATCGGGAAACTCAGAAGCGAAGTCTGGCTAGTCAGCAGAAGATCAACTTGATTTTGGAAGAGAGAAGTATTGGAAATGGCTATCAGAAATTAACCATCCCTAAAGGAATTCAACTACAGTCCAATCAGTCAATTTCCTTTGACAAGTCTGGTGGGAATTCGTCTCTGGCCAGCGTGAGATTTCAAACAAGGAAAGAAGTGGTTCGATACCAACTATATCTAGGAAATGGAAAGATTAAACGTATTCAAGAAGCAAAAAATTAAGGCGGTTATTTTACTGGAAGCAGTGATTTCACTAGCTATTTTTGCCAGTATAGCAACTCTCTTACTGGGACAAATTCAAGAAAGTAGAAAAAGAGAAGTAGAACTTCTAAAACAGGAAGAAGTTTTGCGAGTGGCTCGTATGGCTTTGCAGACTGGACAAAAGAAGTTGACTGTCAATGGCCTTACGGTTCATGTTGTCTCGAATGAGCGAGGTTTGGAGGTATACCATGGAACTGAGAAATTACTGGCGATTCAAGACAAGTAGGGTCAGAGCTTTTACACTATTAGAATCCTTGGTTTCCCTTATCGTTATTAGTGGTAGCTTGCTTCTTTTTCAATCTATGAGCCAACTCTTAGTTTCAGAGGTTCGCTACCAGCAGAGAAGTGAGCAAAAAGAATGGCTTTTATTTGTGGATCAGCTGGAAGCAGAGCTGAATCGAACCCAATTTGAAAAAGTGGAGAATGATAGGATTTACCTCAAACAGGAAGGCAAACCCATTTCCATGGGGAAATCAAGGTCAAATGATTTCCGGAAAACAGATGCTAGTGGACGTGGTTATCAACCCATGGTTTATGGCCTTAAATCAACGCATATTTACCAAAAAGGGCAAAATGTTCATTTCAATTTTCAGTTTGAAAAGGGACTAGAGAGGGAATTTATCTATCGTGTTGAAAAAGAAGAAAGTTAGAGCTGGAGTTCTCCTTTACGCTATTACTATTGCTGGAATTTTTAGTCTTTTGTTGCAGTTTTATCTGAATCGACAAGTAGCACATCATCAGGATTATGCCTTAAATAAAGAAAAACTCCTTGCATTTGCAATGGCTAAGAGAACCTATGAAAAAGCTAATTCTGAAAATGGAGAGCAGTCATTTAATGTAGGAAAGTCAACTTATCGTAACGACGAAAACTTCTTCACAGCGACTATTGACACAGGAAAAAATCAGTTTGAATTTCACTTTTCTCCTTTGAAAAGGACCGACGATAAGACGAAGAAAACAGAAAAAAAGTCAAAAGAAGAACAGGTTAAAAAAGAGGCCACCGAGCCATCTAAAGTTGCTCCTTCTAAGAATGATAAGACATAGATTATCAGATTTATAAAATCTAGTTTAAGTGGTGATGTTGGACTCAGTGGGTTAGGACAAGGTTTTTGTCTGAAATCATGCTATAATAGATACATATGGAGGACAGAATATGTCAAGTGTAAAATTGTATCTAGTACGTCATGGGAAAACAATGTTTAATACGATTGGTCGTGCTCAAGGTTGGAGTGATACTCCACTGACAGCTGAAGGGGAACGAGGCATTCATGAATTGGGGATTGGCTTGCGTGAGTCTGGCTTAAGGTTTGAGCGTGCTTATTCAAGCGACTCTGGTCGGACTATTCAGACTATGGGAATTATCCTTGAGGAACTAGGTTTAACAGGGCAAATTCCTTATCGTATGGATAAACGAATCCGTGAATGGTGCTTTGGTAGTTTTGATGGTGCTTATGATGGAGACCTTTTTATGGGCATCATTCCTCGTATCTTTAATGTCGACCATGTGCATCGTTTGTCCTATGCTGAGCTAGCTGAAGGCTTGGTAGAAGTGGATACAGCAGGCTGGGCTGAAGGCTGGGAAAAACTAAGTGGTCGCATCTGGGAAGGTTTTGAAGCCATTGCTAAGGAAATGGAAGCTAATGGGGGAGGAAATGCTCTGGTAGTTAGCCATGGAATGACAATCGGAACCATTGTCTATCTAATCAACGGAATGCATCCGCATGGCCTTGATAATGGAAGTGTGACGATTCTCGAGTACCAAGATGGTCAGTTCTCGGTCAAGATTGTTGGCGACCGTAGCTACCGTGAAATTGGACGAGCTAAGTTAGAAGAGCAAGCTAGTTCAAAACAATAAAAATTCTCTACTTAAATTAGAAGATGTTTTAAATGATTCAATAGAATGCTGATGTCGTCATTGCACAAGCTTGTAAGAGTTGAGTGCTTTGACAATAGCATTCTTTTTTGTTAGAATAGCATCAACATGAAAGCATAAGAAGGGACTGACAGAGTTGTCGTTCCCTTTTGTCTATCTTAGAAGGGGGAAATATGCTGTTTCAGAAAATAAAAGCCTATAAATGGCAGGCTCTAGCTTCCTTAATTATGACAGGTCTAATGGTAACGAGTTCACTCTTGCAACCACGTTATTTGCAGAAAGTTTTAGAGGCACTGCTAACAGGTGATAATGAAGCTATTTATCATATTGGTTTTTGGTTAATCCTTGTTGCCTTGATTGGTTTGATTGCAGGTGGCATCAATGTTGTGTTAGCCGCCTACATTGCTCAAGGAGTTTCGTCAGACTTACGGGAAGATGCCTTTCGTAAGATTCAAACTTTTTCATACGCCAATATTGAGGAATTTAACGCAGGGAATCTTGTTGTGCG
Source organism: Streptococcus sp. SCPM-O-B-15304 (M98) (assembly GCF_058200215.1). Taxonomy (NCBI): domain Bacteria; kingdom Bacillati; phylum Bacillota; class Bacilli; order Lactobacillales; family Streptococcaceae; genus Streptococcus; species Streptococcus sp. SCPM-O-B-15304 (M98). The sequence goes on from NZ_JBYQGQ010000017.1 coordinate 14,177, forward strand.
TATGACCAATGACATCAACCAGATTCAAAACGTAGTCATGATGACCTTCCAAATTCTCTTTCGACTACCACTTTTGTTTATCGGTTCCTTTATTCTAGCAGTTGTCACCCTACCTTCTCTATGGTGGGTGCTAGTTCTCATGGTCGTTCTGATTGTTGTCATAATGGGTTTTATGATGGGAGTGGTGGGACCACGCTTTTCAAAGTTCCAGACCTTACTAGAGCGTATCAATGCCATTGCTAAAGAAAATTTGCGTGGTGTGCGCGTGGTTAAGTCTTTTGTAAGAGAAAAAGATCAGTTTGATAAGTTTACGCAGGTGTCAGATGAATTATTGGGAGAAAACCTTTATATTGGTTATGCCTTTTCTGTTATGCAACCTGCAATGATGTTAATTTCGTATGGGGCTGTTTTTCTCTCAATCTGGCTTGTAGCAGGTATGGCAGAGTCAGATCCATCAGTCGTTGGTTCCATTGCTTCCTTTGTGAACTATCTGAGTCAGATTATCTTTACTATCGTTATGGTTGGATTTTTGGGGAACTCAGTTACTCGTGCCATGATTTCCCTCCGTCGTATTCGCGAAATCCTTGATACAGAACCGGCTATGACCTTCAAAGATGTGGAAGATGAAGAATTAGAAGGAAGTCTCAGTTTTGAAAATGTAACCTTCACCTATCCAAATGATGAAGAACCTATCCTAAAAGATGTATCTTTCGATATTGCAGCTGGTGAGATGGTTGGGGTTGTCGGAGCAACTGGTGCAGGTAAATCAACCTTGGCTCAGTTGATTCCACGTCTGTTTGATCCTCAGCAAGGTTCGATCAAAATTGGCGGAAAGGACATTCGTACAGTTAGTGAAGGGACACTTCGCAAAACAGTTTCTATCGTCTTACAGAGAGCCATTCTTTTTAGTGGAACCATCGCAGATAACCTCAGACAAGGAAAGGGAGATGCGACAGTTTCAGAACTGGAACGCGCAGCTCGTATCGCCCAGGCCAGTGAATTTATTAGTCGTATGGACTTAGCCTTTGAAAGTCCGGTTGAAGAACGTGGGACCAACTTTTCTGGTGGACAAAAACAAAGAATGTCCATTGCGCGTGGGATTGTCAGCAATCCTAAAATCTTGATATTTGATGATTCTACTTCTGCCCTTGATGCCAAGTCAGAGCGCTTGGTTCAAGAGGCTCTTAACAAGGATTTGAAGGGGACGACTACGATTATCATCGCGCAAAAGATTAGCTCTGTTGTTCATGCTGATAAAATTTTAGTGCTTGACCAAGGTCGCTTGATTGGTCAAGGTAAACATGCTGACTTGGTTGCAACAAACCCAGTTTATCGTGAAATTTACGAAACGCAAAAAGGAAAGGAGGAGTAAGATGAAGACATTTGAATTTTTTTGGAACTATTTTAAAGTTTACAAGACCTCCTTTATCGTTGTCATTGCTATGATTATCATTGCAACGGTAGCCCAAGCCCTCTTTCCAGTATTTGCAGGTCAAACAGTCACAGAGCTGGCTAACTTGGTTATAGCCTATCAAAATGGTAACCCAGATATGGTTTGGCAAAGTCTCCTAGGACTCCTGCTCAATCTTGCCTATATTTTAATCGTTTTAGTAGTTTCTAGTCTTATCTATATGGTCTTGATGAGCCGCATTATTGCCGAATCTACAAATGAGATGCGTAAGGGACTTTTTGGCAAGCTTTCTCGCTTGACTGTTTCCTTCTTTGACCGCCATCAAGATGGGGATATCCTGTCACGTTTTACCAGTGATTTAGATAATATTCTCCAAGCTTTCAACGAAAGTTTAGTGTCTGTCATGACAAATATTGCCCTTTTTATTGGCTTGCTGATTGTCATGTTCGTAAAAAATGTCACCTTGGCTTTAATCACAATTGCCAGCACTCCAATAGCTGTTATCATGGTCTTCTTTATCTTAAAGCTAGCGCGAAAATACACCAACCTCCAACAAAAAGAAGTTGGGAAACTCAATGCTTATATGGATGAGAGTATCTCTGGACAAAAAGCCGTTATTGTTCAAGGTATCCAAGAAGATGTGATTGCTGGTTTTGTCGAGCAGAATGAACGGGTTCGAAAAGCCACTTTCAAGGGAAGAATGTTCTCAGGAATTCTTTTCCCTGTCATGAACGGGATGAGCTTGGTCAACACAGCAGTAGTTATTTTTGTCGGTTCAGCTGTCTTACTGAATGATAAGAACATCGAGACAGCAACTGCTCTGGGTTTGATTGTCATGTTTACCCAGTTTTCTCAGCAATATTACCAGCCCATTATCCAATTGGCTGCGAGCTGGGGAAGTTTGCAACTGGCCTTTACAGGTGCAGACCGTATCCAAGAAATGTTTGATGCAGAGGAAGAAATTCGTCCTCAAGATGCTCCAATCTTTACCGAATTAAAAGAAGGTGTGGAGATTTGTAACGTAGACTTCTCCTACCTGCCAGGAAAACCCATTTTGAAAGATGTTAGCATTTCAGCTCCAAAAGGGAAAATGATTGCGGTGGTTGGTCCGACAGGTTCAGGGAAAACAACCATCATGAACCTCATCAATCGTTTTTATGATGTGGATGCAGGAAGTATCAGCTTTGATGGTAGAGATATCCGCGAATTTGACCTAGATAGTTTGCGAAGTAAAGTAGGAATTGTCTTACAGGATTCTGTTTTATTTAGTGGAACCATTCGAGACAATATTCGATTTGGTGTCCCAGATGCCAGTCAGGAAATGGTAGAAGCAGCTGCTAAGGCTACGCATATCCATGAATATATCGAAAGTCTACCAGATAAGTATGATACTTTGATTAATGATGACCAGAGCGTCTTCTCAACCGGTCAAAAGCAGCTGATTTCTATCGCTCGTACCTTGATGACAGATCCACAGGTTTTAATCTTGGATGAGGCAACATCAAACGTTGATACTGTGACAGAAAGCAAGATTCAAAATGCCATGGAAGCTATTGTGGCAGGAAGAACTAGTTTTGTCATTGCTCACCGCTTAAAAACCATTCTCAATGCCGATCAGATTATTGTCCTTAAGGATGGTGAGGTTATCGAACAAGGAAATCATCACGAATTACTCAAGCTTGGAGGTTTTTACTCCGAACTTTATCACAATCAATTTGTCTTTGAATAATACTCTTCGAAAATCTCTTCAAACCACGTCAGCGTCCCCTTGCCGTATATGTGTTACTGACTTCGTCAGTTCTATCCACAACCTCAAAACTGTGTTCTGAGCAACCTGCGGCTAGCTTCCTAGTTTGCTCTTTGATTTTCATTGAGTATAAGCAAAAAAGTTGTCCTAGTCTGGGGCAACTTTTTCTGATAAAAAAAATTTATCACGGACTTAAAAAAAACATATTAGACAGGTGTGGGGAAGGATGATAAGATAAGATTATCAATAGAAAACGAAAGGAAATCAGTAATGGCAAGAACAGTTGTTGGAGTTGCAGCAAATCTATGTCCCGTGGACGCAGAAGGAAAGAATATTCATTCATCTGTCTCTTGTAAATTCGCTGAGAGTATTCGTCAGGTTGGCGGACTTCCTTTGGTGATTCCAGTTGGTGATGAGTCGGTTGTTCGTGATTATGTAGAAATGATTGACAAGCTCATCTTGACTGGAGGACAAAATGTCCATCCTCAGTTTTATGGTGAAGAAAAAACGATTGATAGCAATGATTATAACCTAGCTCGCGATGAGTTTGAGCTTGCTCTTCTACAAGAGGCCCTACGTCAGAACAAACCAATTTTAGCTATTTGCCGTGGTGTCCAGCTAGTTAACGTTGCCTTTGGCGGTACGCTCAATCAGGAGATTGAAGGTCATTGGCAAGGCCTACCTTTTGGGACTTCACATTCTATTGAGACAGTGGATGGCAGTGTTGTGTCTAAATTATTTGGTAAAGAAAGTCAGGTTAATTCAGTCCATCGTCAGAGCATTAAAGACCTGGCACCCAATTTCCGTGTGACGGCTGTGGATCCACGTGATCAAACTGTTGAAGCAATCGAATCTATCGACGAACACCGTATTATTGGTCTCCAGTGGCATCCAGAATTCTTGGTCAATGAAGAAGATGGCAACTTAGAATTATTTGAGTATTTATTGAATGAATTGTAACGACTAGAAACCTAGTCGTTTTTTATTCGTTGTTTACGAATATTTATAGAGCTGTATTTTTACGCAAACGTTTGAATTGTGATAAAAATTGGAAATTTTTAGTATAAAAACTTGAAAAAATTGTTAGTAAGCGTTATGATAGAAAGGAAGAAATTTTGGAGGAATACTATGTCACATATTAAATTTGATTATTCAAAAGTATTAGACAAATTTGTTGCACCACATGAAGTGGAGTACATGCAATCACAAGTTACAGCAGCAGACGAATTGATCCGTAAAGGAACTGGTGCTGGTAGCGACTTCTTGGGTTGGTTGGATCTTCCTGAGAACTACGACCGCGAAGAATTTGACCGCATCTTGAAAGCTGCTGAACAAATCAAATCAGACAGCGATGTCTTGGTTGTTATCGGTATCGGTGGATCATACCTTGGAGCTAAAGCAGCCATTGACTTCTTGAACCACCACTTTGCAAACTTGCAAACAAAAGAAGAACGCAAAGCGCCACAAATCCTTTACGCTGGGAACTCAATCTCATCAACTTACCTTGCTGACTTGGTAGAGTACGTTTCAGATAAAGACTTCTCAGTAAACGTGATTTCTAAATCAGGTACAACAACTGAACCAGCCATCGCTTTCCGTGTCTTCAAAGAACTTTTGGTTAAGAAATACGGTCAAGAAGAAGCTAACAAACGTATCTATGCAACAACTGACCGCCAAAAAGGTGCAGTTAAGGTTGAAGCAGATGCTAACGGTTGGGAAACTTTTGTAGTTCCAGATGATATCGGTGGACGCTTCTCAGTATTGACTGCAGTTGGATTGCTTCCAATCGCTGCATCAGGTGCAGATATCAAAGCCCTTATGGAAGGTGCTAATGCTGCTCGTAAAGATTACACATCAGACAAACTTTCAGAAAACGAAGCTTACCAATACGCTGCAGTTCGTAACATCCTTTACCGTAAAGGATATGCTACTGAAATCTTGGTAAACTACGAACCATCACTTCAATACTTCTCAGAATGGTGGAAACAATTGGCTGGTGAGTCAGAAGGGAAAGACCAAAAAGGTATTTACCCAACTTCAGCTAACTTCTCAACAGACTTGCACTCATTGGGTCAATTTATCCAAGAAGGAACTCGTATCATGTTTGAAACAGTTGTTCGTGTTGACAAACCTCGTAAGAACGTGATCATCCCTACTTTGGAAGAAGACCTTGACGGACTTGGTTACCTTCAAGGAAAAGACGTTGACTTCGTTAACAAAAAAGCAACTGACGGTGTTCTTCTTGCCCACACTGACGGTGACGTGCCAAACATGTACGTAACTCTTCCTGAGCAAGACGCCTTTACTCTTGGTTACACAATCTACTTCTTCGAATTGGCTATCGCCCTTTCAGGTTACTTGAATGCTATCAACCCATTTGACCAACCAGGTGTTGAAGCTTACAAACGTAATATGTTTGCCCTTCTTGGTAAACCAGGATTTGAAGAATTGAGCAAAGAACTCAACGCTCGTCTATAATAGAGCTGAAAAGAGTGGTTTTACCACTCTTTTTACTATTTCTCGAAAAGAGAAATTGGACTCTGGCACGACTTGTGATATAATATAGAGAGCAAAAAGGCAGACGCCTAGAGACTTTATAGGAGAAGATATGTCAAAAGATATTCGTGTGCGTTATGCACCAAGTCCAACAGGACTACTACACATCGGAAATGCCCGTACAGCATTGTTTAACTACTTGTATGCACGCCACCATGGTGGAACTTTTATCATCCGTATTGAAGACACAGACCGTAAGCGTCACGTCGAAGATGGAGAACGTTCTCAGCTTGAAAACCTTCGTTGGTTGGGCATGGATTGGGATGAAAGTCCAGAAACTCATGAAAACTACCGCCAATCAGAGCGTTTGGAACTCTATCAAAAATATATCGACCAATTGCTTGCTGAAGGGAAAGCCTACAAATCTTACGTCACTGAAGAAGAGTTGGCGGCTGAACGTGAACGCCAAGAAGCAGCCGGTGAAACACCTCGCTACATCAATGAATACCTTGGTATGAGTGAAGAGGAGAAAGCAGCTTACATCGCAGAACGTGAAGCAGCTGGTATCATTCCAACGGTTCGTTTAGCAGTCAATGAGTCTGGTATCTACAAATGGCATGATATGGTTAAAGGCGATATCGAATTTGAAGGTGGCAATATCGGTGGGGACTGGGTTATCCAAAAGAAAGATGGCTACCCAACTTACAACTTTGCCGTTGTGATCGATGACCACGACATGCAAATCTCTCACGTCATTCGTGGAGACGACCACATTGCTAACACACCAAAACAGCTTATGGTTTATGAAGCACTCGGATGGGAAGCGCCAGAATTTGGTCATATGACCTTGATTATCAACTCTGAAACTGGTAAGAAGTTGTCTAAACGTGATACCAATACTCTTCAGTTCATCGAAGACTATCGTAAGAAAGGTTACCTTCCAGAAGCAGTCTTTAACTTTATCGCCCTTCTTGGTTGGAATCCTGGTGGAGAAGACGAAATCTTCTCTCGTGAAGAACTCATCAAGCTCTTTGATGAAAACCGTCTCAGCAAGTCTCCAGCAGCCTTCGACCAAAAGAAAATGGACTGGATGAGCAATGAGTACATTAAGAATGCGGATCTTGAGACTATCTTTGAAATGGCAAAACCATTCCTTGAAGAAGCAGGACGTTTGACAGACAAGGCTAAAAAATTGGTGGAACTCTACAAACCACAAATGAAGTCAGTGGACGAAATCGTTCCATTGACAGACCTCTTCTTCTCAGACTTCCCAGAATTGACAGAAGCTGAACGAGAAGTCATGGCTGGTGAAACGGTGCCAACTGTACTTGAAGCCTTCAAAGCAAAACTTGAAGCCATGTCAGACGATGAGTTTGTGGTAGAAAATATCTTCCCACAAATCAAAGCAGTCCAAAAAGAAACTGGTATCAAAGGGAAAAACCTCTTCATGCCAATCCGTATCGCTGTTTCAGGTGAAATGCATGGTCCTGAATTGCCAGATACCATCTACTTGCTTGGACGTGAAAAATCAATTCAACATATTGAAAAAATGTTGGCTGAAATTGCGAAATAATCTGGCGAAATTAAATTTCGTTCTAGATATTTGTAGAAGTAAAAACCGAGAGAATCACCTGGTTCTCTCTTTTTTATTGCCAAAGCAGAATCATATTCAATCAATACTCTTCGAAAATCTCTTCAAACCACGTCAGCTTTATCTGCAACCTCAAAGCCGTGCTTTGAGCAACCTGCGGCTAGCTTCCTAGTTTGCTCTTTGATTTTCATTGAGTATAAATTTTTAAGTGACGCTTTAAAAAGAGTTTCTTTTATATGTACTTATTTGAAAATGCAAAAGTTTTAGTGTATAATACTAAGTGACAGGGCAAGGGAAAGAAGTCAGTGATATGGTAAAATTCTTTACAAACAGACTCGAATTAGCCCAGACATCGTCTATGTTGTTTGTTGAGTCGACTTATTTTTTCTTTGCGTTTTGCTGGACACAGGAAGAAATTCATGAGTTCATGCAACTATCATCCATAACGATGCCTTCGTTTCGATTCGAAGTTTATATGCGAGACTTTAGATTTAGATGTATGTCTTACTAGAGGTGCATATTTTTCTCTTTCTTCTCCCAAAATAGAAAGAAATCGACCTTGCTCTGTTTACCTTGCGTTAAGCAAGGTTTTTTTGTGGAATAGTAGTGGGCGATTTACGATTTTTCTATCAAGTGGTATAATATTAACTATCCTGATGAATTGAGGAAATCAAATGAAAGAATTTAACAAATCAATCAAATTAGAGCATGTGGCTTATGATATTCGTGGACCAGTTCTTGAGGAAGCCATGCGTATGCGAGCAAATGGAGAAAAAATCCTCCGTTTGAATACAGGGAACCCAGCTGAGTTTGGCTTTACAGCACCTGATGAGGTTATCCATGATTTGATTATGAATGCGCGTGATAGTGAAGGTTATTCAGATTCAAAAGGTATCTTTTCAGCCCGCAAAGCTATTATGCAGTACTGTCAGCTCAAAAAATTCCCAAATGTAGGTATTGATGATATCTATCTTGGAAATGGTGTTAGTGAGCTAATTGTTATGTCCATGCAAGGTCTCTTGGACAATGGCGATGAAGTCTTGGTTCCAATGCCTGACTACCCACTTTGGACAGCTGCAGTTAGCTTGGCTGGAGGAAATGCCGTTCACTACGTCTGTGATGAAGAAGCTGAATGGTATCCAGACCTAGATGACATTAAGTCTAAGATTAGTTCAAATACTAAGGCTATTGTTTTGATCAATCCAAATAATCCAACGGGGGCCCTCTATCCCAAAGAACTCTTGTTAGATATTATTGAGATTGCTCGTCAAAATGACTTGATTATCTTTGCGGATGAAATCTACGACCGTATGGTTATGGATGGCAATGTCCACACACCAGTAGCTAGTTTGGCTCCAGACCTTTTCTGTGTCAGCATGAATGGTTTGTCTAAATCTCACCGTATCGCTGGTTTTCGTGTGGGTTGGATGGTCTTGTCTGGACCTAAACATCATGTAAAGGGATATATTGAAGGTCTCAACATGCTTTCAAACATGCGCCTTTGTTCCAACGTCTTGGCTCAACAGGTTGTTCAAACTTCACTCGGTGGTCACCAATCGGTGGACGAATTACTCTTACCAGGTGGTCGTATCTACGAGCAAAGAAACTTCATTTATAATGCCATTCAAGATATCCCAGGTTTGTCCGCTGTTAAGCCAAAAGCAGGACTGTATATCTTCCCTAAAATTGACCGCAATATGTATCGTATCGATGATGATGAACAGTTTGTTCTTGATTTCTTGAAGCAAGAAAAAGTGCTTTTGGTTCATGGACGAGGCTTTAACTGGAAAGAACCAGATCACTTCCGTATCGTTTATCTGCCACGCGTAGATGAGTTAGCCCAAATCCAAGAAAAGATGACTCGTTTCTTGAAGCAGTATCGTAGATAAGGCTTTCATAGCAAAAAAGCTGGAAACATTTGCCAGAGCTATTGACAAATGCGAAAGAATCAGATAGAATAGTAAAGTATGTTTAGTAACTGATCACTTTATAGCCGGCTAAACGAATACAAAATCTATGAGGAGGTATTCATCGTGAAACGTACTTATCAACCAAGTAAATTACGTCGTGCGCGCAAACACGGATTCCGTAACCGTATGTCAACTAAAAACGGTCGTCGCGTATTGGCAGCTCGTCGTCGTAAAGGACGCAAAGTTTTGGCTGCATAATCCAAACGAATTCAACAAAGAAGTCAGTAGGAACTCGAGTCTACTGGCTTTTCTGTTGCCTAAAAAAGTGAATTTTCTAAAATACCTTTTTTAGAATAAAAACTTCAGCAGATGTATTGGAAAGACAGCATATAGAAAAAAGCTCAAAATCAGAAGGTGAATTTCTGATTTTGAGCTTTTCTTTATTCTTTCAAATGATAAGAGTAGCTGGCAACGACGACATCTTCGTGCCATCTGAGAGCATATTTTAATTTGAGGCTCATTTGATTGTGGAGGATATTTTGCCAAGGTTTATTAGGGATAAACTGGGGAACTAGAACTGTAACCGTGTAGTTCTTTTTCTTGGCTTCTTGAGAGATTTTTCGAACATAGCGAACTGTAGGAGTGATGATATCTCGATAGCTAGTATTAATGTTTTTTAGAGTGATATTTGGGAAGTAGTCGGCAAATTCTTGGAGGATTTCTTGGTCTTTTTCCTCCGTTTCCTTGGTGGAAATGTGCATAGCCAAAACTTCATCTCCAATGCTTTGAGCGTAATTAATCGCTCCGACGCTGACTCGGGTCACATTTCCCACTAAGACAAGGACGACATTACCATCGTAGGTTTTCTTTTGAATTCCTTCATAAAGTCGAAGCTGTTTAGCCACTTTTTGGTAATGACTGTGGATGGACAAAAAGAGGAAGGTTAAGACTAGGATAATTGGGAAGAAGGGCCAGATATCTCCAAGTCTGAAGAAGAGTAAGATAAGAACGATAGTATAACAAATGATAGCGCCGAGGATATTTGCGAAGGCAGACTTTAAGAAATGAGAGCCTTTTTCTTTTTTCCAGTGGCGAATCATCCCTGTTTGAGAAAGGGCAAAGGGGACGAAGACTCCGATAGTATAGAGAGGAATCAAGCGTTCTGTATTTCCGTTAAAAATGAGCAGAAGAATCATAGCGCCAAAGGCTAGTGTTAAGATACCGTTTGAGTAACCTAGGCGGTCTCCCTTCTCCATAAAGAGATGGGGCATGTATTTGTTCTTAGCCATGTTGTAGGCCAGCATCGGGAAGGCAGAAAAACCAGTATTTGCAGCTACGGCTAGGATGAGGGCTGTTGAAAATTGGAAGAGATAATAAACAATCTGACCGAGAGCTGAATCCCCTAAAATTCCTTTAGCCATCTGTGAAAGGATTGTTTCTCCGTGTTGAGGAGTAATCCCCATCCAGTAGTTTAGGAAGGTAATTCCTGTAAAGAGAAATCCAAGGATCAGAGACATGATGGTCAGTGTTTGAGCCGCATTCTTCTCTTTGGGAGTCTTGAAAAATGGAACAGCATTTGAGATGGCTTCGACCCCTGTTAGTGAAGCTGAACCGCTGGTAAAGGCTCTTAAAATCAGGACAATTGAGAGACTTGGGACAGTTTGACCAATTGCAGAAGTTGCATGATAGCTGAGAGAACCTGTCAATAGTTGGAAGATACCAAACAATAAGAGGAAGACCGTGCTAAAGATAAAGAGATAGACAGGGATCATCAGAGAACTAGCGGATTCCCTCAAGCCTCTCAGATTCAAAAGCATGAGTAAACAGACCAGAAAAATAGAAATGTGGAGGTTGTAGGGATGGAGAACAGGAAGTGCTGCTGTAATCGCATCAGCACCTGCAGCCACGGATACGGCTACTGTTAGCATATAGTCAACAAGCAAGCTTCCCCCAGCAATCAAACCGAGTTCAGGGGATAGGTTTTCTCGTGTTACCATATAGGCACCCCCACCTTGAGGGTAGGCATGGATGATTTGTCGGTAAGAAATGGTTAGACTAGCAAGTAGCAAGAGGACAAAAATGCCGATAGGGAGACTCCACCAAATAGCGAGGGGAGAAAGACTAGCCAAGACAAGAACGACCTGCTCAGGTCCATAAGCGATAGAAGATAGGGCATCACTTGAAAGCATTGCAAGTGCCTGTGTTTTTCCAAGTAGTCCTCCCTCGCCTTCAGTTAAGGACTTAAGGGGACGACCAATAAAGGTATATTTTAATTTCGTAAACATTTTCTTTCCTTTTCTGAAAATTTCAACAAGAGTTATTATACTGCTATGAAAATAAGTCGTCAAGAAAAAGTGAGTGATTTTAAAATATTTTTTCCTATAAGGATGAGAGCAGTTTTTTGGTATAATAGAAGGTAGAAAAAACGAGGAAATATAAATGATTTTTGATACACATACCCACTTGAATGTGGAAGAATTTTCAGGAAGAGAAGCAGAAGAAATAGCCTTAGCAGCTGAAATGGGTGTGACTCGGATGAATATTGTTGGTTTTGACAAACCGACTATTGAGCGTGCTCTAGAATTGGTGGACAAGTATGACCAACTCTATGCGACAATTGGATGGCATCCAACAGAGGCAGGGACCTATACAGAGGATGTTGAGAATTACCTGTTGGAGAAACTAAAACATCCTAAAGTTGTTGCCCTGGGTGAGATTGGTTTGGACTATCACTGGATGACAGCCCCTAAAGAAGTGCAGGAGCAAGTTTTCCGTCGTCAGATTCAGCTATCTAAGGATTTGGATTTGCCTTTTGTGGTCCATACCCGTGATGCGCTAGAAGATACCTATGAGATTATCAAAAGTGAGGGAGTCGGTCCCCGTGGTGGCATCATGCACTCCTTCTCAGGTTCTCTGGAATGGGCTGAAAAGTTTGTGGAGTTAGGTATGACCATTTCCTTTTCTGGAGTGGTTACCTTTAAAAAAGCGACAGACATTCAGGAGGCTGCCAAAGAGTTACCTTTGGATAAGATTTTGGTGGAGACAGATGCGCCTTACTTGGCACCCGTTCCCAAGCGTGGTCGTGAAAACAAGACAGCTTACACGCGCTATGTAGTGGACTTTATTGCAGATTTGCGTGGCGTATCGACAGAAGAATTAGCTGCTGCGACAAGTGCAAATGCGGAACGAATTTTTGGACTGGAAAGTAAATTATGAAAAAGAAAATTTCCCAAGTCGTCGTAGTCGAAGGGCGTGATGATACGGCCAATCTCAAACGTTATTTTGATGTGGAGACCTATGAGACTCGTGGCTCTGCTATCAATGAGCAAGATCTTGAACGAATCCAACGTCTACATCAACGTCATGGGGTGATTGTCTTTACAGATCCTGACTTTAATGGGGAACGCATTCGTCGTTTGATTATGACGGCTGTTCCATCAGTGCAACACGCTTTTCTCAAGCGTGATGAGGCAGTGCCTAAGTCCAAGACCAAAGGACGTTCCCTAGGAATCGAACATGCCAGTTATGAAGACTTGAAAACAGCGCTGGAACAAGTCACAGAGCAGTTTGAAGCAGAAAGTGACTTTGACATTAGCCGTAGTGACTTGATTCGATTGGGATTTTTGGCTGGAGCAGATAGCCGAAAACGCAGAGAATATCTAGGAGAGAGTCTACGTATTGGTTATTCCAATGGGAAACAACTTCTCAAGCGTTTAGAATTATTTGGCATCAGTTTAGCTGAAGTTGAAGATGCCATGAAATCATATGAGAATTGAGAAACCGTCCCAAAATGTAGGGGGAATATGATACAATAGAAGTAAGCATATACGGTTTAATCAGGCTTGATAGCAAGCATTAGAAAAGTGCTCCACAGGATTAGCCTTGTGTGGAGTTAATGAGGAAAAGTTATGGGAATCTTTGATTTTTTAAAAAAGACGGAAACTGCAGAGGCAGCTGAAATCACTGAAGCACAGAAAGAAACAGAAGAATCTAAAAACAATGCATGTATTGGAGTTCTAGATTTGTTCCCGATGAAGGAAACGAATCAATTATTGATTGTTGGGAGTCTAGAAGGTAGTATCAAGGTTGGGGATCAGTTGCAGTTTTGCAATCCCGACCAAGGAATGGAAAGTCTTGGTACTGTAGAGGTTAAAAAACTCAGCAGTCAGAATAAGGATGCAGATAGTCTAACTGATGAAGTTCTTGCCCATCTAGTGGTTGATAGGGTTCCTTCTTTGGATAAACTGAAAAAGGGAAGTGTGCTCTTTAGTTCAGGTGTTGAGGAAGAGCAAAAATTATCTAGCTATTCAGATGCTCTTTATCGTGCTTTTGTAGCCATCCAAGAAGGTCAATTGACTAATGAAGATTATTTAGCAGCTAGTCTTGATGATAGCGTAGAGATTTTACGTCTCTTTTTATGGAAATGCCGTCAAAATCAGGAAACTGAAAGTGAAGAAAGCTATCAAGCCAACACTCGTAAGTTGGAACGCCTAGCGGAAATCGTTAAAGATAAGCTCTTAGCAGCAGATGCAGTTTATGCTGTTTATTCGGAAAAAACAGGCGAACCCTATCTTTTCTCAACGACCTATGATAGGGGAGAAGAGGGGTATCTCTGTACGGATCCCATGATCATGCTTTTGACGCCATCTTGGTATCGCCAATTCAAGGAAACCATTGATAGTCGACCAAACTCTGTCGTAAAACTGATTGAAAATACGGAAGATAAAAAAGGGATTGAGAATTTCCTTGGAATAGCCTTTTACTTAAATGGTGCCTTGGGAGCAATCTTTAATTCCAAGGAAGTCAGCATCAGTGCCTCGGCTTTGGTTCAAAAACCAGATTATTCTAATTTGCCAGAAATACAAGTTCCTGTAATGAATCCTGACTTGGTAAGATGGATGCTGTTGATGGGACAATTGGATAGCCCGACGACAGAAGATGAAGAAGTAATTTATAAGCTCTATTATAAGTTCTTTTCAGAAGCTATGCCAAAAGCAAAGTTCCTAATTCCTTTAGATGCTGCTTCGGAATTTAAGGACGAGAGTCAGGAAGGAAGCTCCTTTGTCTTGGAAAAAGATTCTAGTTTCAACATACCAGTCAAAGAAGGAAAAGATGGGCGAAACTCTGTTCCAGTATTTACTGATTGGAAACGTCTGCGAATGGTCTTTGATGAAAAATGGAATGGCATGATTGAAGAAGCTGGAGGCATGATTGAAGGCTTTGACTATGCCATAAACCCAACTGAATACTATGAGGCGGGAGCTTATGTTAGTCTAACAGCTTTTAAAGAAATGCAAGAGCTCAGTGAGGAACTAGAAGGCAGAGCTAAAGATTAGAGAGTTTCTTTACATTGGGAAACTATATAGTTTTATCTACATCCTACTTGAACCACTAACCTTTTTCAAAGATTGTGAAAGGAAATGATATGGCAAATAGAACTTATATTTACTTAAAAAACGAAGATGAAGCCCGTATTCTAACAGAGGGAATTTACACAATACCCTATTTTTGGCAATTATTTTGGGATGAAGAAGATTTAAAAGCTCCGATTGCTCTCTGGGAAACAGCAGAAAAACTGGAAGAAGATGAAGAGCAAGCAGAAAGATTTTACCAAGAGCAGAATGTAGATATCTTGCTTTCTATTGAAAAATTCCAGCAGAATGCCCTCAAAAACCGATCTTTTTTAGAAGAGAATGCCCCACAATCCGTGCAACTATATGATGCCTTTGTCCGTTATATTCTTGCAAACGTAAAAGATGGTGATGTGCTCGGATTTGATCTTTTAGATGTTGTTTTTATGGACCAAGTGTCTGTTGTTTCTGATAAACTGTTAAAAAATATACGAGCTATTCGGGGAAATCAACCCAAAGATTTAGATTTTTCTTTGACAGAAAAGAACTTAATTGGTCTTGCTATGGGCTTTCCTGATTATTATGCTTCAGGATTATTGCCAGAAGACAATATTCTAGATTCGGATGCCTATCAGGATGAACTGAAGAAAATGAATCCCCAAGAAGATAAGAAAGTGCTCGATATGACTGGATCTGATTCAAAAGGGAACAAGCCTCGTGTTCTTTTAGTGTTTTGGATTTTGTTGGCACTAGGAATGATGTGGGTTTTATATATTATTTTTAGCTAATAAATAGAAAAGAGAATAAATGAGAATTGCAGATTATAGCGTGACCAAGGCAGTGCTGGAGCGTCACGGTTTTACCTTTAAAAAGTCCTTTGGGCAAAATTTTTTGACGGATACCAATATCCTTCAAAAAATTGTGGATACGGCTGAAGTTGATGATCAGGTCAATGTCATTGAGATTGGGCCAGGTATTGGTGCCTTGACTGAATTTTTGGCTGAGCGTGCAGCTGAAGTCATGGCCTTTGAGATTGACCACCGTTTGGTACCAATCCTAGCGGATACCTTGCGTGATTTTGACAATGTGACCGTAGTCAACGAGGACATTCTAAAAGTTGACCTAGCGCAACATATCCAGAATTTCAAAAATCCTAATTTGCCAATCAAGGTAGTGGCTAACTTACCTTACTATATCACAACTCCTATTCTCATGCACTTGATTGAAAGTGGTATTCCTTTTAGTGAGTTTGTGGTCATGATGCAAAAAGAAGTGGCGGATCGTATCTCTGCTCAACCAAATACCAAGGCTTATGGTAGCTTGTCAATTGCAGTTCAGTATTACATGACAGCCAAGGTTGCCTTTATCGTGCCTCGTACGGTCTTTGTACCAGCACCCAACGTGGACTCAGCTATCCTGAAAATGGTGCGTCGTCCAGAACCGGCGGTTGCGGTCGAAGATGAGAACTTCTTCTTTAAGGTTTCCAAGGCTAGTTTCACTCATCGTCGCAAGACCTTGTGGAACAACTTGACTGGTTACTTTGGGAAAACTGAGGAAATCAAGGACAAGCTGACCAAGGCTTTGGACCAGGCTGGACTGGCACCATCTGTACGTGGTGAAGCTCTTGGCTTAGAAGAATTTGCTAGTCTAGCAGATGCGCTTAAAGGACAAGGACTCTAAGATGCAGGGACAAATTATTAAAGCCTTGGCCGGTTTCTACTATGTGGAAAGTGATGGTCAAGTTTATCAAACACGCGCGCGTGGGAATTTTCGTAAAAAAGGCCATACACCCTATGTTGGAGATTGGGTAGAATTTTCTGCAGAGGAGAACTCAGAAGGCTATATATTGGAAATTCATGAACGAAAAAATAGTCTGGTTCGTCCACCCATTGTCAATATTGACCAAGCTGTTGTCATTATGTCCGTTAAAGAACCTGACTTTAATAGCAACTTGTTGGATCGGTTCTTGGTTCTCTTAGAACACAAGGGCATTCATCCTATCGTCTATATTTCCAAAATGGACTTGTTAGAGGATAGGGGAGAGCTGGATTATTACGAACAGACCTATGGTGCTATTGGTTACGACTTTGTGACTAGTAAGGAAGAGCTCTTGCCACTATTAACAAACAAGGTGACAGTCTTTATGGGGCAGACAGGTGTTGGGAAGTCAACCCTACTTAATAAAATCGCTCCTAACCTTAATCTAGAAACGGGAGAAATTTCTGATAGTCTAGGCCGTGGTCGTCATACCACTCGAGCTGTTAGTTTTTACAATCTCAATGGTGGGAAAATCGCAGACACACCAGGTTTTTCGTCGCTAGATTATGAAGTATCAAGTGCTGAAGAGCTGAACCAGGCCTTTCCAGAAATTGCTTCTGTTAGCCGAGACTGCAAGTTCCGTACTTGTACTCATACCCATGAGCCATCTTGCGCAGTCAAACCAGCAGTAGAAGAGGGGATTATTGCTACCTTCCGTTTTGACAACTATTTGCAATTCCTCAGTGAGATTGAAAATCGTAGAGAAACCTATAAAAAAGTCAGCAAAAAAATACCAAAATAAGGAGAAACCTATGTCTCAATACAAGATTGCTCCGTCAATTCTGGCAGCAGATTATGCCAACTTTGAACGTGAAATTAAACGCCTAGAAGCAACTGGGGCAGAATATGCCCATATCGATATCATGGATGGTCACTTTGTGCCACAAATCAGCTTTGGTGCAGGTGTGGTCGAAAGCCTTCGCCCCCATAGCAAGATGGTTTTTGATTGCCACTTGATGGTCTCTAATCCTGAACACCATCTAGAAGATTTTGCGCGTGCAGGGGCAGATATCATCAGCATTCACGTAGAGGCAACACCTCATATCCATGGCGCTCTTCAAAAGATTCGTTCTCTAGGTATCAAACCTTCTGTTGTTATCAATCCTGGAACACCTGTTGAGGCTATCAAGCACGTGCTTCACTTAGTTGATCAAGTCTTGGTCATGACGGTTAACCCTGGATTTGGTGGACAAGCCTTTCTGCCAGAAACCATGGATAAGATTCGTGAGTTGGTGGCCCTTCGCGAGGAAAAAGGTTTGAACTTTGAAATTGAAGTCGATGGCGGAATTGATGATCAAACCATTGCTCAAGCCAAGGAAGCTGGTGCAACAGTTTTTGTAGCAGGGTCTTATGTCTTTAAGGGAGATGTCAATGAACGAGTGCAAGCTCTCCGAAAACAACTGGACTAAAGTTGCAGTTTTTGCTGGTGGAGACCGTGGTCACTATCGAACAGATTTTGATTGCTATGTAGGTGTGGATCGAGGCTCGCTTTGGGTACTAGAGGAAAAACTTCCTCTTGCTCTTGCAGTTGGGGATTTTGATTCTGTGACTGTAGAAGAACGTCAGTTGATTCAGGCGAATGCCCAGTACTTTGTCCAAGCCCAGCCAGAGAAGGATGATACGGATCTGGAACTAGCGCTTTTAACGATTTTTGAAAAAAGTCCTCAAGCTCAGGTTACTATTTTTGGTGCCCTAGGTGGTCGCATCGATCATATGTTGGCCAATGTCTTCCTGCCCAGCAATCCTAAATTGGCGCCCTATATGCGTCAAATAGAGATTGAGGATGGGCAAAACTTGATTAGCTATTGCCCAGAAGGGACCAGTCAGTTAGAACAACGTTCGGACTATGATTACCTTGCTTTTATGCCTGTGAGGGATAGTCAGTTGACCATTATCGGAGCCAAGTATGAACTAACAGAGGAGAATTTTTTCTTTAAGAAAGTTTACGCTTCTAACGAATATATAGATAGGGAAGTTTCGGTGACTTGCCCGGATGGCTATGTGGTCGTACTGCATAGTAAGGACAGGAGGTAGGATGGAAAGTTTACTTGTTGTTTTATTAGTTGCTAATCTAGCCGGCCTCTTTCTCATATGGCAAAGGCAGGACAAGCAGGAAAAATATCTGACCAAGAGCTTGGAGGACCAAGCAGATAACCTATCAGACCAGTTGGATTATCGGTTTGAACAAGCTCGACAAGCTAGCCAACTAGATCAAAAGGACTTAGAAGTAGCTGTTAGTGACCGTTTGCAGGAGGTGCGAATCGAGTTGCACCAAGGCCTGACCCAGGTACGCCAGGAGATGAACGAAAACCTCCTCCAAACCAGAGATAAGACTGACCAACGACTACAGGCCTTGCAGGAGTCAAATGAGCAACGCTTGGAACAGATGCGCCAAACGGTCGAGGAAAAGCTAGAAAAGACCTTGCAGACACGATTGCAGGCCTCCTTTGAGACAGTTTCCAAACAACTAGAATCTGTCAATCGAGGTCTGGGTGAAATGCAAACTGTTGCGCGAGATGTCGGTGCGCTAAATAAAGTTCTTTCTGGGACTAAAACGCGAGGAATTCTAGGTGAATTACAACTGGGACAGATTATTGAAGATATCATGACACCTGCCCAGTATGAACGAGAATTTGCAACGATTGAAAACTCTAGTGAACGTGTGGAATACGCCATCAAGTTACCTGGGCAAGGTGACCAGGAATATGTTTATCTACCGATTGACTCTAAGTTTCCCCTGGCGGATTATTACCGTCTGGAAGAAGCCTATGAAGCAGGTGACAAGGACGAGATTGAGCGCTGTCGTAAGTCTCTCCTAGCAAGCGTCAAGCGTTTTGCCAAGGATATCAAGAGTAAGTACCTGGCGCCACCTCGAACAACCAATTTTGGAGTCTTGTTTGTTCCAACAGAAGGTCTTTACTCAGAAATCGTTAGAAATCCGATTTTCTTTGATGATTTGAGACGGGAGGAGCAAATTATCGTTGCAGGGCCAAGTACCTTGTCGGCTCTTCTTAACTCCTTATCAGTTGGCTTCAAGACTCTTAATATCCAAAAGAGTGCTGACCATATCAGTAAAACCCTAGCTAGTGTCAAAACAGAATTTGGCAAGTTTGGTGGGATTCTGGTCAAGGCACAAAAACATCTCCAACATGCCTCTGGCAATATTGATGATTTATTAAACCGTCGTACTACAGCTATCGAGCGAACGCTTCGTCACATTGAGTTATCAGAAGGTGAGCCTGTGCTTGATTTGCTCCAATTTCAAGAAGATGAGGAAGAATATGAAGATTAGTCACATGAAGAAAGATGAGCTTTTTGAAGGCTTTTACCTGATCAAGTCAGCTGACCTGAGACAGACACGTGCTGGGAAAAACTACCTAGCCTTCACCTTCCAAGATGACAGTGGAGAAATCGAAGGGAAGCTCTGGGATGCTCAACCCCACAATGTTGAAACCTTTACAGCGGGGAAAGTAGTCCACATGCAGGGACGCCGAGAAGTTTATAATAACACCCCTCAGGTTAATCAGATCACCCTTCGCTTACCTCAGCCTGGCGAACCCAACGACCCAGCGGACTTTAAGGTTAAATCTCCAGTAGATGCCAAAGAGATTCGTGAGTATATGGCGCAGATGATTTTTAAAATTGAAAATCCAATTTGGCAGCGAATTGTTCGGAATCTCTACACCAAATATGACAAAGAATTCTACTCCTATCCAGCTGCTAAGACCAACCATCATGCTTTTGAGACAGGTCTTGCTTACCATACTGCTACTATGGTTCGTTTGGCAGAAGCGATAGCAGATATTTATCCTCAGCTCAATAAGAGCTTGCTCTATGCGGGGATTATGTTGCACGATCTGGCCAAGGTTATTGAGTTAACAGGTCCCGACCAGACAGAGTACACAGTAAGAGGAAACCTTATTGGTCATATTGCTTTGATTGATAGTGAAATTACCAAAGCAGTAATGGAGCTTGGCATTGATGATACTAGAGAAGAGGTTGTACTTCTTCGCCATGTCATTCTCAGTCACCATGGTCTCCTTGAGTATGGTAGTCCAGTTCGTCCTCGAGTGATGGAAGCAGAAATTATTCATATGATTGATAATTTGGATGCCAGCATGATGATGATGACAACAGCTCTGGACCTTGTTGATGAGGGGGAAATGACCAATAAAGTCTTTGCTATGGACAATCGTTCCTTCTACAAGCCGAAATTAGACTAGAAACTAAAAAAATGAACTTTATTTAGGCAATAAAGTTCGTTTTTTTGCTTTAGTGTGTTATAATGAGAAAAAGACTAAATAAAAAAGAATGGTAAAAATATAATGAAATTAAGAAGAAGTGATCGGATGGTTGTCATTTCCAATTACTTGATTAACAATCCATACAAATTAACCAGTCTCAACACCTTTGCGGAAAAGTATGAATCTGCCAAATCGTCTATTTCTGAAGATATCGTCATCATTAAACGTGCTTTCGAAGAAATTGAAATCGGTCATATTCAAACGGTGACAGGTGCTGGTGGTGGTGTTATTTTTACACCATCGATCTCTACCCTTGAGTCTAAAATGATTATCGAAGAGCTTCGTGATAAACTTTCAGAGAGTGACCGTATTCTTCCAGGTGGCTACATTTATTTATCTGACCTATTGAGCACTCCAGCTATTTTGAAAAATATTGGACGTATTATTGCTAAGAGCTTTATGGACCAAAAGATTGATGCTGTTATGACGGTAGCGACCAAAGGGGTTCCACTTGCAAATGCAGTAGCAAATGTTCTCAACGTACCTTTTGTCATTGTCCGTCGTGACTTGAAAATCACAGAAGGTTCAACTGTGAGTGTTAACTACGTCTCAGGTTCTAGTGACCGTATTGAAAAAA
>NZ_JBYQGQ010000018.1:0-29012 GCF_058200215.1 Streptococcus sp. SCPM-O-B-15304 (M98)
TGTTCCTTTCAAAACGTAGCCTTAAAGCAGGAAGTCGTGTCTTGATTGTTGATGACTTCTTGAAAGGCGGAGGAACGATTAACGGTATGATTAGCCTTTTAACAGAGTTTGATTCTGAGCTAGCTGGTGTAGCTGTCTTTGCTGATAATGCGCAGGAAGATCGTGAACAGCAGTTCGACTATAAATCGCTCTTAAAAGTTACCAATATTGATGTGAAGAACCAACAAATTGAAGTTGAAGTTGGGAACATCTTCGAAACAGAAAAATAAGAGAGAATAAGATGCTTAAAGGTTGGAACTTTCGTCCCAGCCTTTCTTTGATAATGAATATGAAGGAGCCCTATGAAGACGCCATTTATTAAACGTGAAGACTTAGAAAAGATTGTTGAAGAGTTTCCAACTCCATTCCATCTCTACGATGAAAAAGGTATTCGCGAGAAAGCACGCGCAGTTAATGAGGCTTTCTCTTGGAATAAAGGCTTTAAAGAATACTTCGCAGTTAAGGCAACCCCAACTCCAGCTATCTTGAAGATTTTGCAAGAAGAAGGATGTGGAGTGGATTGTTCTAGTTATGTAGAACTCTTGATGAGTCATAAGCTTGGGTTTACAGGGGCGGAGATGATGTTTTCATCTAACAATACACCAGACCAGGAGTACGCTTATGCCCGTGAATTAGGGGCGACTATCAACTTGGATGCCTTTGAAGATATCGACCATTTAGAGCGCGCTGCGGGGATTCCTGAGATCATCTCTTGCCGTTACAATCCCGGTGGCGTATTTGAACTCGGAACGGATATTATGGATAATCCTGGTGAAGCTAAGTTCGGGATGACTAAGGAACAGCTCTTTGAAGCCTTTGCTATCTTGAAAGAAAAGGGAGCAAAAACTTTTGGGATTCATTCCTTCCTAGCTTCTAATACTGTGACTCATCTCTATTATCCAGAATTGGCGCGCCAGCTTTTTGAACTGGCTGTAGAAATCAAGGAAAAGTTAGGTATTTCGCTGGACTTCATCAATCTTTCGGGAGGAATCGGGGTCAACTATCGTCCGGACCAGGAGCCAAATGATATTGCTTTAATTGGTGAGGGGGTTCGTCAGGTTTATGAAGAAGTTCTTACGCCAGCAAGTCTCGGTCAAGTTAAGATTTTTACAGAACTAGGTCGCTTTATGTTAGCGCCTCATGGAATTCTAGTGACTAAAGTAACCCATAAAAAGAAAACCTACCGAACTTATCTCGGAGTAGATGCATCAGCTGTCAATCTTATGAGACCGGCTATGTATGGAGCCTATCACCACATCACCAATATGATGAATCCTGACGGTCAGACGGAAGTCGTTGATGTTGTTGGTTCACTTTGTGAAAACAACGACAAGTTTGCAGTTAATCGTGAACTACCTCAAACAGAAATTGGTGATCTGTTAGTCATTCATGATACAGGTGCGCATGGATTCTCTATGGGTTACCAGTACAATGCGAAACTTCGTTCAGCAGAGATTCTCTACACAGAGGACGGTGGTGCACGACTAATCCGCAGAGCAGAGCGACCTGAGGACTATTTTGCGACTCTCTATGGATTCGACTTTGACAAGGATTAGAAGAATTTTTGAAAATCATGAAAGTTGAAAGTGAAAAACAGTTTGTTTTCTAAAAAATAGACAAAATCTGTGGTTTTTCTTTTCAGGCATGATATAATAAAGCTATAAAACGGTTTCAAGGAAGGTGACGTGATGTCTGAAGAAACAATTGACTATGGACAAGTGACAGGAATGGTGCATTCGACAGAGAGTTTTGGGGCGGTAGATGGCCCTGGAATTCGTTTCATTGTCTTTTTGCAGGGCTGTCAGATGCGTTGCCAGTATTGCCATAACCCTGACACATGGGCGATGGAAACCAATAAATCTCGTGTACGAACAGTAGATGATGTTCTAGAAGAAGCGCTTCGTTATCGTGGTTTCTGGGGAGACAAGGGAGGTATCACAGTCAGTGGAGGAGAAGCTCTCTTGCAGATTGATTTCTTGATTGCTCTCTTTACAAAAGCAAAAGAAAAAGGAATCCACTGTACCTTGGATACTTGTGCCCTTCCATTCCGTAATAAACCACGTTATTTAGAGAAATTCAACAAACTAATGGCCGTGACAGACTTGGTTCTTCTTGATATCAAGGAAATCAACGAAGCACAACACAAGATTGTAACCAGTCAAACCAATAAAAACATCTTGGCTTGTGCTCAGTACTTGTCAGATATTGGGAAACCTGTTTGGATTCGTCACGTTCTTGTGCCTGGATTGACAGACCGTGATGAAGATTTGATTGAACTTGGGAAGTTCGTAAAAACTCTTAAAAACGTTGATAAGTTTGAAATCCTACCCTACCACACTATGGGAGAATTCAAATGGCGTGAACTTGGGATTCCGTATTCACTTGAAGGGGTTAAACCTCCAACAGCAGATCGTGTGAAGAACGCTAAGGAATTGATGGATACAGAAAGCTATCAAGATTACATGAAACGTGTACATGGATAAAAAGAAGCCTGATGGAAACATCGGGCTTTTAAGTTTACACAAATAAATACAAATAAGATTAAATTAAACAAAATTTTTATGATTTATATGACAATACAGATTTTATAAAGATTTAAAATTCTGAGAAAAATCCGAAAATTATTGGTTAATATATACTTGTTTAAAACGATAAAACAAAAAATTGAACAGGAGACATCTATGGAACAAAGTATTACCATTAAAAATCTATGTAAGTCATATGGTCACACTCAAATTTTAAAAGATATTTCTTTTGAAGCAAAAGCAGGTAGAGTGACTGCTTTCCTTGGTCCAAATGGAGCTGGTAAAAGTTCAACCTTACGTATCTTATTAGGATTAGACAAAGCAACATCTGGTCTTACCAAAATTGGAAATCAAACTTATAAGGAATTAAAATTTCCTCTAAAGACTGTAGGAGCTTCATTTGACAGTGTCGGAGCTCCTGATGATCGGACTGTTTATCAACATTTGAAAATTGTTGCTGCTAGTAATGGAATATCCAGCCAGCGAATTGAGCAAGTCTTGGATATGGTGGATATTAGCCATAAGAAAAAATCTAAAATAGGAAAATTATCATTAGGAGAAGGACAACGCTTGGGAATTGCAACAGCTCTATTAGGGGATCCTCAGTATTTGATATTGGATGAACCGACAAATGGGTTGGATCCAAGAGGAATTCGGTGGTTTAGAGAGTTTATAAAAAAACAAGCTCAAGAAGGAAAGACCGTCTTGCTATCATCTCATATATTATCGGAAGTGGAAGCAGTGACAGATGATGTGGTCATCATAAATAAAGGCAAAGTTCTTATAAAAGGGACTTTACAAGAAGTGATGAAAAATCTTTCTTCACTGGAGGAAGTCTTCTTTAGATTAACAGAGGGAGGAAAGTGACATGGCACTTATTTACTCTCTTCATTCTGAAATATTGAAATTACTTTATAAGAGAGCTACTCATGTTGTACTATTCTTGATACTAGTATTTCAAACGTTTTTAGCAAATATTGGTGCATCTCAAATTGTTTCAGTTGGTATCCATGCTACCCCAGAGACAACCCCAGAGTTAGTAGAAGCTATTCCCCCTATTGAATTTTTAGGTTTTGATGTTACTTTAGTTGGCGTTTTTTTTATGATTATCTTAGGCTCAATCTACGGAGCTGAAGAGTATAAAGGCTCTGCTATTCGCACAAGCCTCCTTTCTAATACGAGTAGAAGTACTTTCCTAGTTTCAAAAACATTAGTTTGGCTGGTATTTTCTTTTGTCATTTCCTTCCTATCAATATTTCTGACGATTAACATGACACATTATGTTTTAGGACAAGATGGTTTATTACTTTTTTCACTAAATGGGACAGTTTGGTTCTATATGTTTTTGGACAGTATAGCTTGGACGTTGTTGGGGCTTTTAGCCTATATTCTGGCTTTAACATTTAAAAAAGCCCTTGTTCCCCTATTGTTTTTGCTTCCTCAAGTCTACAATTTAGGAACATTCTTAGCCGATCATATATCAATTGCGAAATTTCTTCCAGTTTCATTGAGCTATGGACTGATTGCTACATCTCCTCAAATGTTAGAACAGAATAGTTTACAAAATATTTTGCTTTTACTTTGTTGGAATTTGTCATTCTTGGTTTTGGCAATTTACCGGTTACTTAAGTCAGATGTTGGAGGAGGGGAATGAGTTGAAAGAGCAATTTAAAAGTGAGTATCTCAAGTTTATTATGAATCCTTGGCATTGGTTGATTATAGGTGCTCTATTACTTTGTGTTCCGCCGATGGTTATTTTTTTAAATAGTAAACCAGATCAGTTGACCCTACACTTTGTTTTGGAACAGCTACTGCAAAGTCTCTATTTAGGACAGGCAGGTTTTATTAGTCTAGCTATACTATTTATAGGTCAAGAATTTACAGGTTCTAGCCTTCGTACAAGTTTTCTTACATGTCCAAATCGTTTAAAATTTATAATATGTAAACTAGCTATTGTGTTATGTGTGGAAATTGTATTATTGCTAGCTTTAATATCAGTATGTATACTAATTGCCCAAGGATACTACAATATCAATCTTTTGAGCAATATTAAAAATGTTCTAACAATCCTATTTCCAGTTTGTATTTCTATTTTAACCTTCTCTCTTT
This sequence comes from Streptococcus sp. SCPM-O-B-15304 (M98), assembly GCF_058200215.1. Taxonomy (NCBI): domain Bacteria; kingdom Bacillati; phylum Bacillota; class Bacilli; order Lactobacillales; family Streptococcaceae; genus Streptococcus; species Streptococcus sp. SCPM-O-B-15304 (M98). The sequence continues at coordinate 4,674 of NZ_JBYQGQ010000018.1, forward strand.
TAAGTGGTATTTTTGTATTTATTTTCCGATCTTTTACCTTAATTTTGGGAATAAGTTTATCTCTTTTATTGGGCTTGGGACAAATGCTACTACAATTCAGTTCTTTTTTTAGAAATTTACCATTACTAGCTAGTATGAACTGTTACTATATCCATCCTTTATCACTTTATTACCCAGTTTGGCAAGGTCTGGGGATACAAATAGTTTGGTTATTAATTGTTTTTGTAGTTGCTACACTGATACTTATAGGAAGAAATGTACGCTAAAGACAGGGGCTATCCTGTCTTTTTCTCAGTTAATGATATAATATAACTTAGGAGCGTGAGTTATGGCTTATAAAATTTTAGTTGTAGATGATGATCTTGCTATTCTTCGCCTAATAAAGAAGGTACTAGAGTATGAAAAGTATGAAGTAGTCATACGAGATAACATAGAAGAGATTGATCTTTGTGATTTTACAGGATTTGACTTGATTTTATTAGATATTATGATGCCTGTTAGTGGTTTAGAAGTCTGTCAGATGATTCGCGAGCAGATATCTGTTCCTATCTGTTTTATAACTGCTAAGGATATGGATGAAGATTTGGTGGCTGGAATCAATGCAGGAGCTGATGATTATATTATCAAGCCCTTTAGTATGCCAGAGCTTTTAGCACGTGTTAAAATGCACTTACGTCGTGAAGAACGGACTAAAGGAAATGTTCATCAAATAAAGATTGGGAAGCTTATACTATATACGGATAGTAAGGAACTATTTGTAAACGAAGATAAGATTGCCTTGACAAGGAGGGAATTTGATATAGTGAATCTTTTAGCAAGTAACCCAAGTAAAATATATTCTATAGAGGAAATCTATAATTATTTATATCCACAAAGTTCAGAAGCTCTTTTACGTTCGGTTTCAGAGTACATTTATCAAATTCGTCAAAAGCTGAAACCTTATCAATTAAATCCAATTAAAACCTTGTACGGTGGAGGATATCAATGGGTAGAATCAAAAGTTTTAGACAATTAATTCGAGAAACCTGCTGGAGAATTATTTGGCAGTTTAGTCTTGGCTTACTAATGGCCTATCTTATTCCCTTAGCTTCAGTATCTATACAAATAAATGAAGATGGGAAGCCTCTTAAAAATAATGATGTTCAATCAATTTTTTTTAATGTGTCATCATGGATATATATTTGTGTTTTATTGATTATTCTAATAAGTTATCACATTGGTAAATTGTTGAAAAAACTAAGTTATGAAATGAATTTGATTTATGAAAATAGTATGTGGCTTGAAAGCGAATGTACAGAAAGATTAACGGTTAAGGAGTTTCGTGAGACTGGTAATCGCATTATTGTGATGCAAAATCGTATTCGACAGCTATTAGATGATGAGAAGCAACAGAAAGAAGATTTGATGTTTCAGGTTTCAGCAGCTTCTCATGATTTAAAGACACCTCTAACTATCATCAAAGGGAATGCAGAATTTTTGCACATTTCCACTAAAGATGAGCAGTCTAAAGAATGTTTAGCGGATATAGTTCATGCTAGTCAACGCTTGCTTGATTATTTTAATCAGTTGATTCATTATTCTAAAACTTACTATGATGATGAGACAGGTTGGACGGAGTATTCTTCTTCAGATTTTATCAATGAATTAGAGAAAGAAGTCTCTTTTTTGATAAAAAATCAGATGAAGTTTTCTTTTGAACAAAATTTGAAAGGAACTGAAAGCTATTATATAAATCCATCTCTTCTGATTCGTGCAATACAAAATATTTTAACAAATGCTTTGGAGTATGCAGATAAACAGAATCCTAAAATTAAAATTAGGGTAGAGCAAGAGGGGAAGGAATTGAAAATAGGGATATGGAATAATGGCTCTGAATTTCCAGATGAAGTTTTAACTAATTTTGGGAAGCTCTTTTATCGTATGGATAAAGCTAGAACGGTTAAAGAGCAACATTTTGGTATTGGACTTAGTTTTGTATGTAGAGTTGCAAAACTGCACAAAGGCCGAGTTGAGCTTAGAAATAGAGACGAGGGAGCAGAAGTTTTAATGGCTCTTAATTGTATTAAATCAAAGTGATTTACTTACTAATTTGTTGTCATAGGATTTAAATAAATTAAGATGTGAAAGTAGATAATAAAAACGAATGAATGATACCTAGTTCATGAAAACTAATTGTCATTCATTCGTTTTTTTAATTATTGGATAGCACACGTAGCTTTATCTAGAATGTTGTTTTCCAGAATTGCGTTTTTTATTTTTCTTCTTAGCAGAAGTTGAGATAACTGCAGCTGATTCAGGAGTTACATCTTTACGAGTAGCTGAAGTTTTGCTTGCTTGTGGTGGGTTCTTGGCATATTCTTCGCGTACTTTTTTACGAAGTTTTGGACGAATGATGTAGTTGACGATGAATTGTTGAAGGATCATCATGAAACCACCGACAACCCAGTAAAGTGTAACACTGGCTGGTGAGAAGACAGAGAACACGACAATCATGAGAGGGCTCATATAGAGCATCTTCTTGATTTGTTCTCTTTGAGTTTCATCCTCAACTCCATGTAAAGAAAGGAGTGATTGAAGATAGTAAAGGATACCAGCAAAGGCAACCAAAATCATACTAGGTGAGCCTAGAGGAATTCCTAGGTAGCTTGCTTGGGCAACTCCTTCAGTATGTTGGGCAGCAAAGTAGATAGCAGAGAAGAAAGGCATTTGAATGAGGATAGGGAAACATCCCACGCCGCCAAACATGCTGATGCCGTGCTCTTTTTGAGCAGCAAAGAGAGCTTGTTGAGCTTCTAATTTTTCTTCTTGTGTCGTTGCTTCTTTCAGGCGAGTCTGATGTGGTTCAAGGACGTGCTTGAGAGCATTCATCTTCTCAGAGTGAAGGGTCGCCTTCCATGATTGGTAGATACCAAGTGGGAGGATAATCAAGCGAACGATAATGGTTACGATGATGATCCCAACACCGAAACCGAGACCTTGGTCATTAGCGAAGTATTTGATAGCTTCTCCCATCGGAGCACCTAAGAAATCCCAAACGGGACCAATTGGCTTACCTGTTGCTTTATCAACCTGGACACAACCTGTCAAGACTAATAGCATAGCCACTCCCATGACTGAGAGAGCGATTCGTTTAATTGATTTCACTGTTTTTATTCCTTCTTTAAAAATTATACCTTTCTATTCTACTGTTTTTTTGGAAAATATACAATAGTTCTAGAGACCTAATTTGCGACTTTGAAGTCGGAATAGGAAGGAAAGTTGCTTAATTGGACGTCGAGATAGGTTACTTTAGAGAATGGGGTAGGGCCTTTTCGGATCTCTTGGATAAATTTAGCCATGATGGCTGAAGACTCTGCTTGGGCAAGGATTTCAACGGTTCCGTCATCGTTATTCCAGACACGACCCGTGATTCCGCCTAGTTCGAGAGCAAGGGTATAGACGCCCCAACGAAAGCCCACTCCCTGAACGCGTCCCTGTGCAATCATTTTGACCTTTTGCATACCAAACCTCCTTGATTGTGTTATAATATTTCTATGACTATTATAACCTCTAAAGCCAATTCTGTGGTGAAAAATGCCAAGAAATTGCATCAAAAAAAATATCGCAAATCTTCTTATTTAATTGAGGGATGGCATCTGTTTGAAGAAGCTATTCAGGCTGGTGCAAAGATTGAGAAAATTTTTGCTCTCGCAGAGTATGGTGAAAAATTAGTAGACTATCCTCAGACTGTCCTTGTGACAGAAGAAATCTTGCTCGATTTAGCAGATTCTCAAACTCCTCAGGGTATTGTTGCCATTGTTCAAAAGGAGGATGAGCAGTTACCAGATTTGAGACAAGGAAAGTATCTCTTTTTAGAAGATGTGCAGGATCCTGGAAATGTTGGGACCATGATTCGGACGGCAGATGCAGCAGGTTTTTCTGGAGTCATCGTTTCCAGCAAGTCAGCAGATATCTATAGCCTCAAAACGCTTCGCTCCATGCAAGGCAGTCATTTCCATTTGCCGATTTATCGCATGCCTGTTGAAACATTTGTAGAAGAGGCTAAAAAGGGCAATTTACCAATTCTGGCAACTACTTTGTCCCAAAAATCTAAAGATTATCGTGAACTGGCTTGCCTAGAAGATTTTGCCTTGGTCATGGGGAATGAAGGTCAAGGCATTAGTCAATTCATGACAGACCAGGCAGATCAATTGGTCCACATCAGCATGAAAGGGCAGGCAGAAAGTCTAAATGTCGCCATTGCTGCAGGCATACTCATGTTTTATTTGAGTTAAAATAGTTTATTTTTGTTATAATCAGTAAAAAGATTTCATAAGGAGAAAAAGATATGAATCAAACAATTATTCAAGAACGTTCTGGCTTGAATCAATTTTATGCAAAAGTCTATGCTTTTGTAGGGATTGGGATCGCCTTATCTGCACTTGTTTCAGCCTTAATGTTAACAACCTTCCAAGACCTTCTTGTTCAGTTGATGCTTAACGCCCGCATATGGCTAATTGTGACAGGAGTAGTTGAAGTTGCTCTTGTCATTGCAGCCAGTAATATGGCTTATAAAAATAGCCCAGCAGCTCTTCCGATGTTTCTCATCTATTCAGTAGTGAACGGTTTTTCACTGAGTTTCATCGTGTCGCTCTATCTACCAGGAACGGTTCTAACGGCCTTTATTTCCAGCGCAGCTCTCTTCTTTGTCATGGCTATTATTGGAGTTGTGATTAAAAAGGACTTGAGTGGTATCGGACGTGCTTTGATTGGAGCCTTGGTAGGTCTCATCTTGGCTATGATTGTTAATGTATTCTTAAACAGTGGTCTATTCGATTACATTATCAGTATTGTCATGGTTCTTGTTTTTGCAGGTTTGATTGCTTGGGATAACCAAAAGATTCGCTATGTTTATGAAGAATCAAATGGTCAAGTCGCTACAGGTTGGGCAATTTCTTTGGCACTTAGCCTCTACCTTGACTTTATCAACCTCTTCCTTAGCTTCTTGCGTATCTTTGGAAGTGACGATTAATACTTTTAGAGCTCAAATGAGCTCTTTTTTTAATTTTTACTTTTATTTTTACTGGCAAAAGGGTATAATCATTTTATTATTTAAAAGGAGAGATGTATGAAGAAAAGTTTTATCCATCAACAGGAAGAAATTTCCTTTGTAAAAAATACCTTTACCCAGTATTTGAAAGATAAATTAGAAGTTGTAGAAGTGCAAGGACCAATCTTGAGTAAGGTTGGGGATGGGATGCAGGATAACCTTTCAGGGATTGAACATCCAGTTTCTGTTAAGGTTTTGCAAATCCCAGATGAAACCTATGAAGTGGTGCATTCCCTTGCTAAGTGGAAACGCCATACCTTGGCTCGTTTTGGTTTTGGCGAGGGTGAAGGCCTCTTTGTTCACATGAAGGCCCTTCGCCCAGACGAAGATTCGCTAGATGCGACTCACTCTGTCTATGTTGACCAGTGGGACTGGGAAAAGGTCATTCCTAATGGGCAACGCAATCTAGCCTATCTCAAAGAAACAGTTGAAAAGATTTATAAGGCTATTCGTTTAACAGAGTTAGCAGTAGAAGCACGCTATGATATTGAGTCAATTTTGCCTAAGCAAATTACCTTTATCCATACAGAAGAGTTGGTCGAACGCTACCCAGACTTGACACCAAAAGAACGTGAAAATGCTATCTGTAAGGAGTTCGGTGCGGTCTTCCTAATTGGTATCGGTGGAGAATTGTCAGATGGAAAACCTCATGACGGACGTGCACCAGACTATGATGACTGGACAACTGAGTCTGAAAATGGCTATCATGGCTTGAATGGAGACATCCTTGTTTGGAATGATAACTTGGGTGCAGCCTTTGAATTGTCTTCAATGGGCATTCGTGTCGATGAAGATACCCTCCGTCGCCAAGTAGCCATTACAGGAGACGAAGACCGTCTAACTTTAGAATGGCATAAGGCTCTCCTAAATGGACTCTTCCCATTGACAATTGGTGGAGGAATTGGCCAATCTCGTATGGCTATGTTCCTGCTTCGTAAGAAGCACATCGGTGAAGTCCAAACCAGTGTTTGGCCTCAAGAAGTGAGAGACACCTACGAAAATATTCTTTAATCAATCGAGCCGTAAGGTTCGATTTTCTTTTTTTGATAAGAATTTGGTATAATATACGGTATGAAAATCGTATCAGGAATCTACGGAGGGCGTCCGTTAAAGACGCTGGACGGTAAAACGACAAGGCCAACATCAGATAAGGTTAGGGGCGCTATTTTTAATATGATTGGTCCCTACTTTGAAGGTGGGCGTGTGCTAGATCTTTATGCTGGCAGTGGTGGTCTATCCATCGAAGCAGTCTCAAGAGGGATGTCCAGTGCAGTACTGGTTGAGAAGGATCGTCGAGCCCAGAATATAGTCGCAGAAAATATCCGAATGACTAAGGAAACCTCTAAATTTCAATTGTTGAAAATGGAATCCAGTCGTGCATTAGAACAGGTTGATGGTGTCTTTGATCTTATTTTTTTGGACCCTCCCTATGCCAAGGAGCAAATCGTGTCAGATATTGAAAAAATGGCAGAGAGAAATCTTTTTTCAGAAGATGTCATGGTGATATGTGAGACCGATAAATCAGTAGAACTTCCAGAAGAAATCGCCTGTTTGGGCATCTGGAAGGAAAAAATATATGGGATTAGTAAGGTGACGGTTTATGTCAGATAAGATTGGGCTATTTACAGGTTCTTTTGATCCGATGACCAATGGACATTTGGATCTCATTGAGCGTGCAAGTAAGCTCTTTGATCAATTGTATGTGGGAATTTTTTATAATCCTCATAAAACAGGATTTTTGGCGATAGAGAGCCGAAAGAAAACTGTTGAAAAAGCAGTGGCCCATCTGAATAATGTCAAAGTCATAGCTTCTCACGATGAATTAGTCGTTGATGTTGCTAGAAAATTAGGTGCAGAGGTCTTGGTGCGTGGCTTGCGTAATGCTACAGATCTTCAGTATGAAGCTAGTTTTGATTTTTACAACCATCAACTAGCGGGAGAAATGGAGACAATCTACCTCCACAGTCGCCCAGAGCATGTATACATCAGCTCTTCGGCTGTGAGAGAACTATTGAAATTTGGTCAAGATATCAGCGGGTATGTACCAAATGCTGTCCTAGAGGAGTTAAACAATGAAGAAAAAAACTAGATGGCCCTTATATCTCATTATTGGGCTCATTATCACTTTTATCGCTTTTACGGTGCCCCTGCCTTATTATATCGAGGTGCCAGGAACGTCTGAAGATATTCGAAAGGTCTTACAAGTTAATAACCAACCTGACCAAGAGGAAGGTTCCTACCAATTTGTAACAGTTGGAGTTAAGCATGCTAGAGTGGTTGACTTAGTCTATGCTTGGCTAACACCTTTTACGGACATACATAGTGCCAAAGAGATGACTGGTGGTTCATCAGATGCGGAATTTATGCGAATCAACCAGTTTTATATGGAAACTTCGCAAAACATGGCCAAATATCAAGGCCTAAAGACGGCGGGTAAGGAAATAGAGCTCAAATATCTGGGTGTCTATGTTTTGACTGTAACAGATAACTCGACTTTCAAGGGAGTTCTTAATATTGCTGACACCGTGACAGCTGTGAATGATAAGACTTTTGAGAGTTCCAAGGAGATGGTTGACTACGTTAATTCTCAAACTCTAGGTGATCAGGTTAAGGTTACTTATGAGGAGGATGGAAAAGTTAAGACTGCTGAAGGAAAGATCATTACTCTAGAAAATGGGAAGAATGGTATCGGAATCGGTTTGATTGACCGCACAGAAGTATCTAGTGATGTGCCAATCAAGTTTTCAACTGCAGGCATTGGTGGTCCTAGTGCTGGGATGATGTTTAGTTTATCCATCTACACGCAAATTGCAGATCCTACTCTTCGAAATGGACGGATTATTGCGGGTACAGGAAGTATCGATAGAGATGGTAACGTAGGTGACATTGGTGGAATTGATAAAAAGGTTGTGGCCGCAGCTAAAAAGGGAGCAACTGTATTCTTTGCTCCTAACAATCCAGTAACTGAGGAAGCTAAAAAGGCAAATCCAAATGCCAAGAGTAACTATGACACAGCTCTAGAAGCAGCTCAGATGATTAAAACAGACATGAAAATCGTTCCAGTCAAAACGCTCCAAGATGCGATTGACTATTTGAAAAACAATCCTTAAACAGTAGGCGAATCCCTAAACTAGCATAGAAAAAAAGAAGATGGTATAATAGGCAAATGATTCAATTGTTTTTAACCCTTAGTAGTCATATGTTTTTTGTCTACCTAGTCTTTCAGCTCTTAAAAGATTTGGTCAGATGGGATCAAATTTTGAAGGTGACAAAGGATAATGCGAAGAAGGTTCGACTCTTGGTAGTATTGTGTAGTATCGGTTTAGGATATCTGGTTAGTTCCTTTTTTCTGAACCTCTACCAACTTTGGCAAGAAGCAGTTAGGACGCTATTTTAAAATTGTAAGTGAAGGAAAATACTCTATGGAAAAAATTGTAGTTCAAGGTGGCGATAATCGTTTGGTTGGAAGTGTTACCATCGAGGGTGCAAAAAATGCAGTTTTGCCACTGCTTGCAGCAACTATTTTAGCAAGTGAAGGAAAAACAGTCTTAAAAAATGTTCCTATTTTATCGGATGTTTTTACCATGAATCAGGTGGTTCGTGGATTAAATGCGAAAGTAGACTTTGATCAAGAAGCACATGTTGTTGAAGTTGATGCTACTGGAGACATCACCGAAGAAGCTCCCTATAAGTATGTCAGCAAGATGCGTGCTTCAATTGTAGTATTGGGGCCAATCTTGGCTCGTGTAGGACATGCTAAAGTTTCGATGCCAGGTGGCTGTACTATCGGTAGTCGCCCTATCGACCTTCACCTAAAGGGACTCGAAGCGATGGGGGCTCAAATTACTCAAACGGCAGGATATATCGAAGCTAAGGCAGAACGCTTGCACGGAGCTCACATTTACATGGACTTCCCAAGTGTAGGTGCTACTCAAAACTTGATGATGGCAGCAACTCTTGCTAACGGCGTTACAGTCATTGAAAATGCTGCGCGTGAACCTGAGATTGTCGACTTGCCTGTTCTCCTAAATAAAATGGGTGCCAAGGTCAAAGGTGCAGGAACAGAAACTGTGACGATTACTGGTGTTGAGCAACTACACGGTGCGACCCACAATGTTGTGCAAGACCGTATTGAAGCAGGAACCTTCATGGTAGCAGCTGCCATTACAGGTGGAGATGTCTTGATTCAAGATGCCATCTGGGAACACAATCGTCCCTTGATTGCTAAATTACAGGAAATGGGTGTTGAAGTCATTGATGAGGACGAAGGAATTCGTATTCGTTCTCAACGTGAAAAATTAAAGGCTGTCCACGTTAAGACACTTCCACATCCAGGATTTCCGACAGACATGCAAGCGCAGTTCACTGCTCTGATGACTGTTGCTCAAGGTGAGTCAACCATGGTAGAGACAGTCTTTGAGAATCGTTTCCAACATTTAGAGGAAATGCGTCGTATGGGCTTGCACTCTGAAATCATCCGTGATACAGCCCGTATCGTCGGAGGACAGCCTCTCCAAGGGGCAGAAGTTCTATCGACAGACTTACGTGCCAGTGCAGCCTTGATTTTGACAGGCTTGGTAGCTGAAGGCGAAACAGTTGTAGGAAAGCTTGTCCATTTAGATAGAGGTTACTACCGTTTTCATGAAAAATTAGCTCAGTTAGGAGCTAAGATTGAACGGGTAAGTGTGGAAGCTGATGAAGATGAATAAACGATCCAAATATGTCTTACGTCGCTTTGTCCTAGTAATTGTAGTATTACTACTAGGATTCTTAGCTCTTGCTATTGGTTTGATGATTGGCTATGGTATTCTAGGAAAAGGTCAAGATCCTTGGGCTATTTTAGCACCAGCAAAATGGCAAGAACTCATCGCAAAATTTACAGGAAAATAGACTGGGAGACCAGTCTTTTTCTAGGAAGTGAAATGAAGGAGAAAATATGAACAAAAAAACAAGGCAGGCCCTAATTGGCCTCTTGCTCTTTTTGCTCTTGTCAGCAGGAAGCTACTATATTAAACAAATGCAGTCTTCCAACACTGCACCACAAACACAAGTAAAACAAAAATCACAGTCGTCTGATACTCCAAGTCAAGAACTGGCAGAAAGTGTACTGACCGATTCGGTTAAAAAACAAATCAAGGGCAATCTAGAATGGAATGGCGCAGGAGCCTTTATCGTCAATAACAATAAAACCAATCTGGATGCTAAGGTTTCAAGCAAACCCTATGCAGATAACAAGACAAAAACGGTAGGAGGAGAGACAGTTCCCGCAGTAGCGAATGCAATCATGTCAAAAGCAACAAGGCAGTACAAGGACCGTGAAGAAACTGGCAATGGTTCAACATCTTGGACGCCTGCGGGTTGGCATCAGGTTAAGAACCTAAAAGGAAGCTATAATCACGCAGTTGATAGAGGACACTTGTTAGGCTATGCCTTGATAGGTGGCTTAGATGGCTTTGATGCTTCTACCAGCAATCCTAAAAATATTGCCGTACAGACAGCTTGGGCCAACCAAGCGCGTGCAGAAGATTCCACAGGCCAAAACTACTATGAAAGTCTTGTTCGAAAAGCTCTAGATCAAAACAAACGAGTGCGTTACCGTGTGACGTTGCTCTATGCGTCTGAGAAAGACTTGGTTCCGTCCGCATCGCAGATTGAAGCTAAGTCCTCTGACGGAGAATTGGAGTTTAATGTCGTTATTCCAAATGTCCAAAAGGGAATTCAGTTAGATTACCGAACAGGTGAAGTCACAGTCACAAAAAATAACTAATTGATCAAGAGGTTGAGGAAAAATCCCAACCTCGTTTTTTATTAGTCATGAACTGTAGAAATGATTGCTTGTTTTTTGCTTTTCTGATTTTAAAGAGCTTTTTTAAAGATTCACAAGGCTTGAACTAGGGCGTCGAGACTTGGATTGCGGCTCTCTATTCAGCGCCCCTTTATCATAGAAATTGAAAATTAATGTGTAAAAATTGGAAAATATGGTATAATGGTTTCAATTATACTTTTTAGGAGAAGGAAAATGGAAGACCCGAGCAGTCAGGATTTGTTACTGCAATTTGTTTTATTAGTTGTTTTGACCTTTTTAAATGCCTTTTTCTCTGCAACAGAAATGGCCATAGTTTCACTTAGTCGTTCACGTGTTGAGCAAAAAGCTGAAGAGGGAGATAAACGCTATATCCGTTTACTAAAGGTACTTGAAAACCCCAATCACTTTTTATCAACCATTCAAGTTGGTATCACCTTAATTACGATCTTGTCAGGGGCTAAACTAGCAGATTCACTTGGAGAGTTGATCGCCTCTTGGATGGGAAATAGCGAAACTGCCTATGCGGTAGCTAGCTTCTTATCATTAGCTTTCTTGACCTATATTTCTATTGTTTTTGGTGAGCTTTATCCTAAGCGAATTGCTCTAAATCTTAAGGATGCCTTGGCTATCCGAACAGTACCGTTTATTATTGCTCTTGGTAAGATTGTGAGTCCCTTCGTTTGGATGCTCTCAGCATCAACTAATCTCTTGAGTCAATTGACACCGATGACATTTGACGATGCAGATGAAAAAATGACTCGTGATGAGATTGAGTACATGTTGTCTAAGAGTGAAGAAACCTTGGATGCTGATGAAATTGAAATGTTACAAGGGATTTTCTCGCTAGACGAGCTCATGGCACGTGAAGTCATGGTTCCTCGAACCGATGCTTTCATGGTAAATATTCAGGATGACACTCAAACCATTATCCAAAGTATCTTAAAACAGAATTTTTCTCGGATTCCTGTTTATGATGGAGATAAGGACAATGTTATTGGATTGATTCATACTAAGAGTCTCCTTAAAGAAGCCTTTGCCAGCGGGTTTGACAATATTGTCTGGAGGCGAATCTTACAAGATCCACTCTTTGTACCTGAAACTATTTTTGTGGATGATTTATTAAAAGAGTTTAGAAATACTCAAAGACAGATGGCTATCCTTCTGGATGAGTATGGAGGTATGGCTGGTCTAGTTACGCTGGAGGATCTCCTTGAGGAGATTGTTGGTGAAATTGATGATGAAACTGACCGAGCTGAAGTTTATGTTTATACAATTGGCGAAGATACCTATATCGTCCAAGGGACAATGAATTTAAATGACTTTAATGACTACTTTGATGTTGAACTTGAAAGTGATGATGTAGATACGATCGCTGGTTACTATTTGACTGGCGTGGGAACTATTCCAACATCAGAAAAACTTAGCTATGAGTTAGAAAGTAGCAATAAGCATATCACTCTAACCAATGATAAGGTCAAAAATGGACGTGTAACCAAGCTTAAGGTTCAAATCCAAGAACTCGAATCAGAAGAAGAAACAGAATAAAACAAAAGCTTTATCAGAGTAGAACTGATAAAGCTTTTCTAGTAGTAAAAAAGAAAAGACTCCTGTGGGAGTCTTTGATAACATAGAGGCGGTAGACGGATTTGAACCGACGATCAAGCTTTTGCAGAGCCGTGCCTTACCACTTGGCTATACCGCCTTAACTTTTATTATTATACCTTTTAAATTAAATCTCGTCAATAGTTTCTTTTCTGAAAATGTAAGTTTTCCTGCTTTCAAAAGGCATGCGACAAAATATTCTGAAAATTCGTTTACTTTTGAGAGGGATTATGGTATAATCAACAGTATCTCATTAATTTTAATAGAGGAGTTAACTAAACATGAAAAAAAGTCGGATTCTTGCAGTAGCGGGAGTGTCCTTGCTTGCGGCAGGAGTGCTTGCTGCATGTTCAAATACGAATTCAAATGCAGGTTCAAGCAATGCAAAATTAGCATCAGATTATAAATACGTTTATTCAGTTGATCCAGAAACATTGGATTATGTTGTTAACAACGTTGATTCTACTTCTTTTGTAACTACAAATGCAGTAGATGGTTTACTTGCTAATGATAAATATGGCAACCTCGTACCATCGATTGCTGAATCATGGACAGTTTCACAAGATGGTTTGACTTACACTTATAAAATCCGTAAGGATGCTAAGTGGGTTACTGCTGAAGGAGAAGAATACGCTCCAGTTAAAGCCCAAGACTTTGTGACAGGGTTGAAACACGCGGTAGAAGGAAAATCAAAAGGGCTGTCTGTTATTAGTTCTTCAATTAAAGGACTCAGCGCTTACATTAACGGTGAAACAAACGACTTTTCAACTGTTGGGGTAAAAGCAGTTGACGATAACACTCTGGAATACACCTTGAATCAGCCAGAGACTTTCTGGAATGATAAAACAACAAATGGCGTGATGATGCCAATCAACGAAGATTTCCTTAAATCTAAAGGGGAAGGCTTTGGTGCACCTACAGATCCATCTTCTATTTTGTATAATGGACCATTTGTTTTGAAAGCAATCACAGCTAAGTCTTCAATCGAAATGGCTAAGAATGATGCTTATTGGGATAAAGATGCAGTTAAAATTCAAAACATTAAATTTACATTCTGGGATGGGAAAGACCAAGATGTTGTTGCTAAAGGATTCTCAGAAGGACAATACAGTAAAGCTCGTATTTATCCTACTAGCTCAACATACGAGAAATATGCGTCTGAGTTCAAAGACAACATCTACTTTAGCGAACCAGGATCAGCTATCGCTACTGTCAGTGTGAACTATGGCCGTTCAACTTATAACCATACTTCAAAAACAACAGATAGTCAAAAAGAATCTACAAGAAAAGCCTTGCTAAATAAAGAATTCCGTCAAGCCCTAAACTTTGCGGTAGATCGTAATTCTTACTCAGCACAGACAAATGGCACAGAAGGAGCTGCAGTTGCAATCCGTAATACTTTCACACCATATAATCTTCCAGTTGGTGACAAACAATTTGGTGAACTTGTAGAAGAAAGTCTTTCGAAGACAAACTCAGGCACATGGTCAAACATTTCACTTGCTGATTCGCAAAATGGTCTCTACAATGAAGAAAAAGCTAAAGCAGCCTTTGCAAAAGCAAAAGAAAGCTTGAAAGCTGAAGGGGTAGAATTCCCAATCCACTTGGATGCTCTAACAATCCAAGAATCTACAGCTGTTGTAAACCGTGTTCAATCACTTAAACAATCTATTGAAAACGTACTTGGATCAGACAATGTTGTAATCGATCTTCAACAAATGACTCAAGCAGAAGCATTACCACTTTCATTCAGTGCTCCAACAGCGAAAGAACAAGACTGGGATATTCATACTTTGACTGGATGGAATCCAGATTATCAGGATCCATCAACTTTCTTAGACCAGTACACGATTAAAGGCGGAAATACTCGCTTGCTTATGGGTATTGACAAAGATACTGACGCATCAGTTATCCAAAAACTTGGTTTGTCTGACTATGAAAAATTAGTTGATGAAGCAAATAAAGAAAATCAAGACGTTCAAGAACGCTACGAAAAATATGCCCTTGCTCAAGCTTGGTTAACAGACAACGGTTTGACAATTCCTGTAATGGCAGGTCCAAAAGAAACCGCTGTATCATTTGTATCTAAAGTTATTCCATTTACTTCTTCTTACTCCGCTGCGGGTCTTAAAGGAGAAAACTCAGGTTACTTGAAGTACACTGAGGTTGGTGAAAAACCTATTACAAAAGAAGAATACCAAAAAGCTCGTGAAAAATGGCTCAAAGAAAAAGCTGAATCAAACGAAAAAGCTCAAAAAGAATTAGCGAGTCATGTGAAATAAATAATGCTCATCAGAACTTTCTCTCCTAAAGGAGAAGGTTCTTTTGGGATTTTAAAGGAAATAATATGAAAAAATATGTTTTTATGCGTATCTTGCGGTCGTTGGTTTCTATTTTCTTAGTAACGACCTTGATTTACACAATCATCTATACGATGGTTCCACGGAAGTTGATCTTCAAACAAGATACTAACTACAATAAAATTGCAACAACGGCTGATAAACGTGATAACTATGAAAATACCGTCTTTGAGCGTATGGGTTATATCGAATATTATGATACGAAAGAGTTGCAGGAAAAAGCTAGTAGCATTGACTCTTCTGTTACAGTAGATGCAAATGATACAAATAAAGCAATCTATGAAAAATATATCCAACAACTTGGGAATGGTTGGACTCTAGGTGAGTTTACAGAGAGTGGACAATTCTACGCTACACGTGAAATTCCTATTTTTGAGCGTGTGTTCAAATTCTATGCAAACTTGCTTGATATTGACCATACAAACAAGATCCAAGACCCTGAGAATCCTAACTTAGAGCGTTATTTACGCTTTGAGAATGATCCTGCTATCGGTTGGTCTCTTGTGGGTTCAGGTACTAAACACAAATACCTCTTGTACTTCAATAGTCAGTTCCCATTTGTTCACCAAAACTTTGTCAACTTGAACCTAGGAGATTCTTATCCAACTTATGCCAATACTCCTGTTCTTCAAGTTATTACACAAGGACAAGGACAAACGAAGACTTCTGAAGTTCAATTCCCAACTGGTAAGAAAACATCATCAGTTAACATTTACTCAAGAACTTATAAATCTCCGAGTCAAGCAGATGCTCGTGAAGTAGCCAACTACGGTAAAGATGATCCATATACGGCTACTGAAAGCAACTATCAGTACCCATCTATGATTGCAAGTTCTGCTATCACTGGTTTGATCGGTCTTGCGATTTCATATGCGATTGCAGTTCCTCTTGGTTCAGCAATGGCTCGTTTCAAGAATACTTGGATTGACAGCCTATCTACAGGTACTTTGACCTTCTTGATGGCCCTCCCAACGATTGCTCTAGTTTATATCATTCGTTTGATTGGTTCTTCTATCGGATTCCCAGACTCATTCCCAATCTTGGGTGCTGGCGATTGGCGATCTTATGTCCTTCCATCAGTCATTCTTGGTTTACTTGGAGCACCTGGTCTAGCTATCTGGATTCGTCGTTACATGATTGACTTACAATCTCAAGACTTTGTCCGTTTTGCTCGAGCTAAAGGTTTGTCTGAAAAAGAAATTTCTAACAAACACATCTTTAAAAACGCTATGGTACCACTCGTTTCTGGTATCCCAGGTTCAATTATTGGTGTTATTGGTGGAGCAACTCTTACTGAAACAGTCTTTGCCTTCCCAGGTATGGGTAAAATGTTGATTGACTCTGTAAAAGCATCAAACAACAATATGGTAGTTGGTCTGGTCTTCATCTTTACATGTGTTTCAATTTTCTCTTATTTGATTGGAGATATTTGGATGACTATTATTGACCCACGTATTAAATTGACAGAGAAAGGAGGCAAATAATGTCTACGATTAGTAATGATAAATTTCAATTTGTAAAACGAGATGATTTTGCCTCTGAAGCAATTGATGCTCCTGCCTACTCATATTGGGGTTCTGTTTTTAGACAGTTTTTGAAGAAAAAATCAACAATCATCATGCTTGGTATTTTGATTTCCATCGTATTGATGAGTTTCATCTATCCAATGTTTTCTGATTTTGACTTCAATGATGTAAGTAAGGTAAATGACTTTAGCGCTCGTTACATTAAGCCAAATGCTGAACATTGGTTTGGTACAGATAGTAATGGTAAATCTCTCTTTGACGGTGTCTGGTTTGGAGCACGTAACTCTATCTTGATTTCCGTAATTGCGACCTTTATCAACGTTGTTATTGGTGTTATTGTCGGCGGAATCTGGGGTATTTCAAAATCAGTTGACCGTATCATGATGGAAGTTTATAACGTTATCAATAACATCCCTTCACTTTTGATCGTTATTGTTTTGACTTACTCTATCGGTGCAGGTTTCTGGAACTTGATTTTTGCCATGAGTGTAACTACTTGGATTGGTATTGCTTATATGATTCGTATCCAAATCATGCGTTACCGTGATTTGGAGTACAACCTTGCTTCTCGTACACTGGGAACACCAACTCATAAGATTGTTATTAAAAATATCATGCCTCAATTGGTTTCTGTTATTGTTACAACTACATCACAAATGCTTCCTGCATTTATCTCATATGAAGCCTTCCTGTCATTCTTTGGACTCGGCTTGCCAATCACGGTACCAAGTTTGGGACGTTTGATTTCAGATTATTCTCAGAACGTAACAACCAATGCTTACCTCTTCTGGATTCCATTGACAACTTTGGTCTTGGTATCCTTGTCACTGTTCGTAGTTGGTCAGAACCTAGCGGATGCTAGTGATCCACGTACACATAGATAGGAGTAGACATGATAAAAGGAAAAAATGTAATTTTGACTGCTCAAGATATTGTCGTGGAATTTGATGTTCGTGACAAGATTTTGACAGCTATTCGAGGTGTCTCCATCGATTTGATTGAGGGAGAGGTCCTTGCGTTAGTTGGGGAGTCAGGTTCAGGTAAATCAGTTTTGACAAAAACATTCACAGGAATGTTGGAAGAAAATGGTCGTATTGCACAAGGTAGTATTAATTACCGTGGACAAGATTTGACAACCTTATCTTCTCATAAAGAATGGGAAAGTATTCGTGGTGCAAAGATTGCAACTATCTTCCAAGATCCGATGACCAGTCTAGACCCTATCAAGACAATCGGAAGTCAAATCACAGAAGTTATTATTAAACACCAAGGCAAGACAGCTCAAGAAGCTAAAGAGATGGCTATCGACTATATGAACAAGGTTGGTATCCCGGATGCTGAGAGACGTTTTGATGAATACCCATTCCAGTATTCTGGAGGAATGCGTCAACGTATCGTTATCGCGATTGCTCTTGCTTGTCGTCCAGACATTCTTATCTGTGATGAGCCTACAACAGCTCTTGATGTGACCATTCAAGCACAGATCATTGACTTGTTGAAATCACTTCAACACGAATACCACTTTACAACAATCTTCATCACTCACGACCTAGGTGTCGTAGCAAGTATCGCTGATAAAGTTGCAGTTATGTATGCTGGTGAAATCGTCGAGTATGGTACTGTTGAAGAAATCTTCTACGACCCACGTCACCCATATACATGGAGCCTCTTGTCAAGCTTGCCTCAACTTGCGGATGACAAAGGTGAATTGTACTCAATCCCTGGAACACCCCCATCGCTCTATACTGAATTGAAGGGAGATGCTTTTGCTCTTCGTTCAGACTATGCGATGAAGATTGATTTCGAAGAAAAAGCACCTCAGTTTGCAGTATCAGATACTCATTGGGCGAAAACATGGTTGCTTCATGAACAGGCTCCAAAAGTTTCAAAACCAGCAGTGATTGAAGACTTACACGATAAAATTCGTGAAAAGATGGGCTTTGCTCATCTTGAGGACTAGGAGGAAGGAAATGTCTGAAAAATTAGTAGAAATTAAAGACTTAGAAATTTCCTTCGGTGAAGGAAGCAAAAAGTTTGTCGCTGTTAAAAATGCGAACTTCTTTATCAACAAAGGAGAAACTTTCTCACTTGTTGGAGAGTCTGGTAGTGGTAAGACAACAATTGGTCGTGCTATCATCGGTCTTAATGATACCAGCAAAGGTGATATCATCTTTGAAGGTCAAAAAATTAATGGTAAAAAATCACGTGAACAAGCTTCGGAATTAATCCGTCGTATCCAAATGATTTTCCAAGACCCTGCTGCAAGTTTGAATGAACGTGCAACGGTTGACTATATCATTTCTGAAGGTCTTTATAACCACCATTTATTTAAAGATGAAGAAGAAAGAAAAGAAAAAGTTCAAAATATCATTCGTGAAGTGGGACTTTTGGCTGAACACTTGACACGTTACCCACATGAGTTTTCAGGTGGACAACGTCAACGTATCGGGATTGCCCGTGCCTTGGTTATGCAACCTGACTTCGTTATTGCGGATGAGCCGATTTCAGCCTTGGACGTTTCAGTACGTGCCCAAGTTTTGAACTTGCTCAAGAAATTCCAAAAGGAATTAGGCTTGACTTATCTCTTTATTGCCCACGATTTGTCAGTAGTTCGTTTCATCTCTGATCGTATCGCGGTAATTTATAAGGGTGTCATTGTTGAAGTGGCTGAGACTGAAGAATTGTTTAACAATCCAGTTCATCCATACACGCAAGCACTTCTATCAGCTGTTCCTATTCCAGACCCAATCTTGGAACGTAAAAAAGTTTTGAAAGTCTATGATCCAGATCAACATGACTATGAAACTGATAAGCCTTCTATGGTAGAAATTCGTCCAGGTCACTATGTTTGGGCAAACCAAGCAGAGTTGGAACGCTATAAAAAAGATTTGAAATAAGAAAGAGTTTTGTAATCTTGGTAGAAAAATTCTATTAAGGTTATGAAGCTTTTTTATTTTTGTAAAAGAACATTAGATTAAAGATAGACAACTATATACCCGAAAACATGCTAATACTCAATGAAAATCAAAGAGCAAACTAGGAAGCTAGTCGCAGGTTGCTCAAAGCACGGCTTTGAGGTTGCAGATAAAGCTGACCTAGTAGTTTGGATTTGAGTATAAGCCTAGTCTTCAATGACTCTTGGATGAGAGACCAAAGAAGCTGTTATTCTTTGAAAGTGTATTGAATTTATACAGAATGGAATGGATAAAACTACTTTCAGATAAGCTTTTATGAATCTTCAAAATTAAAATCACTTTCTATTTAAAATATCAGTCTTGCATTGCCTTCCTTTATGTGCTAGAGTTATGGTAACGGTTACAAAATTAAGGAGGGTTTTATGAGAAATCCAGCACTAATAGAAGAAATGAAAACTTACAGAGGGCGAGATGAAGTTCCGCAAGACTTTGACGATTTTTGGGATGGAGAGATTGAGAAGGTTTCGGTCTTGCCAGATTACCAATTAGAGGAACGTGATTTTCGTATTCCAAATGTGAAGTGTTATGAACTCACCTTTAAGGGCACTCGGGAAGGCCTTGTTTATGCACGCGTGGTCTTACCAAAATCAGAAAAGAAAGTACCAGTTATTTTTCACTTCCATGGCTATATGGGACGTTGTTGGGATTGGACAGATATGTTGGCCTTTACAGTCGCTGGTTATGGTGTCGTATCTATGGATGTCCGTGGTCAGTCTGGTTACTCACAAGATGGGTTACGCTCGCCTCTTGGAAATACAGTTAAGGGCCAAATCATCCGTGGTGCAGTAGAAGGAAAAGAGCAACTCTTCTATAAGGATGTTTATCTTGATATTTATCAATTAGTTGAGATTGTAGCTAGCTTCCCACAAGTGGATGAAGGCCAATTAGCAAGCTATGGAGCTTCTCAAGGAGGAGCGCTAGCTCTGGTGGCTGCGGGGCTCAATCCACGTATCAAGCGTACAGTTGCTATTTATCCATTCTTATCAGATTTTAGACGAGTACTTGAGATTGGGAATACCAGCGAAGCCTATGATGAGCTCTTTCGTTACTTTAAGTTCCATGATCCATTCCATGAGACAGAAGAGCAGATTATGGAGACACTCGCCTATATCGATGTAAAAAATCTTGCCCATCGCATTAAGGGGGAAGTTCGAATGATTACTGGGCTTGATGACGATGTTTGCTATCCAATCACTCAGTTTGCTATTTACAACCGTCTGACTTGTGAAAAGAGTTATCGTATCATGCCTGAATACGCTCATGAGGCCATGAATGTTCATGTCAATGATCAAGTTTACAATTGGTTGTGTGGTAGTGAGATCCCCTTTACCTATCTTGGTCACTAAAAATTGAAAAAAAGCTCTGTAGTTTCGAATGAACTACAGGCTTTTCTTTATGTGACCCAGATAATGAGAAAGTAGTTTCAGGTAGTTTGAAACTTCTAAATATCTTTGAAAGTAAAATCTATTATAGATTATGAAGTCTAAAATTTAGAATATTTATTATATAATATGATTAAGATAAAAAGTGAAAGGAGTATAGCTAGTTGCGAATCTTTTAACTTGGAATTTATAAAAGCGCAACAGCATTTCATTACAAAGAATGGAAATTCCATTCAATAATACAGTTTCTTATTTGCATCTAGTCTGAGTGGCTAAAAATTTTAAGCAAAAAAGAAAGCGCTTTATTTATTAAAAATAACGGAAGGGAACACATGAATCAGAGAGATTTTGATAGAAAACAGAGATATGGAATTCGGAAATTTGCAGTTGGAGCAGCTTCAGTAGTGATTGGAGCCGTTGTTTTTGGTGCTGCACCGGCTTTGGCTCAAGAGGCACCATCAACGAATGGTGAAACAGCGGGGCAATCTTTGCCAGAATTGCCTAAGGAAGTAGAGACAGGAAATCTAGCTAATTTAGATAAGGAGCTTGCAGGCCAAGTAACCACAGTAAATAATAGTGGAACAGAAGTGAGACGTGAAGAGTTGCAAGCAAACCCAGGGTCTGAAAAACCAACCGGAACAGAAGCATCAAACGAAACTCCAGCTACAGAGAGTGAAGACGAGGAAGTTGGAAACATTCCCCGTGACTTTTATGCAAGAGAGTTGGAAAATGCCAATACTGTTATAGAGAAAGAAGATGTTGAAACCAATCCTTCAAACGGTCAAAGAGTTGACATGAAGGAGGAGCTCGACAAGCTTAAAAAACTTCAAAATGCGACCATTCATATGGAGTTTAAGCCAGATGCATCTGCTCCACGTTTTTACAACCTCTTCTCAGTCTCTAGTGATACCAAAGTAAATGAGTATTTCACTATGGCCATCCTTGATAACACAGCTATCGTTGAAGGTCGTGATGCAAATGGAAACCAATTCTATGGTGATTATAAAACTGCTCCTTTGAAGATTAAGCCAGGTGAGTGGAACTCTGTAACCTTTACAGTTGAAAGACCAAATGCTGACCAACCAAAAGGTCAGGTTCGCGTCTATGTAAATGGTGTCTTGTCGCGCACAAGTCCTCAGTCTGGTCGCTTCATCCAAGACATGCCAGATGTCAACCATGTACAAATCGGTACAACAAAACGCACAGGCAAAAACTTCTGGGGTGCTAATCTTAAAGTCCGTAATCTAACTGTTTATGACCGTGCTCTTTCTCAAGAAGAAGTTAAAAAACGTAGCCAACTTTTTGAAAGAGGAGAGTTGGAGAAGAAACTTCCTGAAGGAGCAGAAGTTACTGATAAACTGGATGTTTTTGAAGGTGGTGAGAACCGCAAGCCAAATAAAGATGGTATCGCAAGCTACCGTATTCCTGCCCTGCTGAAAACTGATAAAGGAACCTTGATTGCTGGTGCAGATGAGAGACGCTTGCATCACTCTGACTGGGGCGATATCGGTATGGTTGTTCGTCGTAGTGATGATAAGGGCAAAACGTGGGGTGATAGAATTGTCATCTCAAATCCTCGGGACAATGAGAATGCCAGAAGAGCTCATGCGGGATCACCAGTCAACATTGACATGACCCTAGTCCAAGATCCGAAAACTAAGCGAATCTTCTCTATTTTTGATATGTTCGTAGAAGGTGAAGCGGTAAGAGATTTACCAGGAAAAGCACCACAAGCCTATGAGCAAATTGGAGATAAGGTTTATCAGGTTCTATACAAAAAAGGTGAAGCGGGACGTTATACAATACGTGAAAATGGTGAAGTCTTTGACCCTGAAAATAGAAAGACAGAATATCGTGTTGTAGTTGATCCTAAGCAACCAGCCTATAGTGATAAGGGTGATCTTTACAAGGGTGAAGAACTGATTGGTAATGTCTACTTCGATTATAGCGACAAGAATATCTTTAGAGTTTCAAACACCAACTATCTCTGGATGTCTTATAGTGATGACGATGGTAAAACTTGGTCTGCACCAAAAGATATTACATACGGAATTCGTAAGGACTGGATGCACTTCTTAGGTACTGGACCTGGTACAGGTATTGCCTTACATTCAGGACCTCATAAAGGTCGTCTGGTTATCCCTGCCTACACTACAAATAACGTATCCTACCTAAGTGGTTCTCAGTCTTCACGCGTCATTTACTCAGATGACCATGGTGAAACTTGGCACGCTGGTGAAGCGGTCAATGATAACCGTCCAGTAGGTAACCAAACAATTCATTCTTCAACTATGAATAATCCAGGTGCTCAAAATACTGAGTCAACTGTTGTTCAGTTGAATAATGGGGATCTCAAACTCTTCATGCGTGGATTGACAGGGGATTTGCAAGTTGCAACAAGTAAAGATGGCGGAGCGACTTGGGAAAAAGATGTAAAACGCTATTCAGATGTCCAAGACGTCTACGTTCAAATGTCTGCCATTCATACGGTGCAAGATGGTAAGGAATATATCATCCTCAGTAATGCAGGTGGGCCAGGACGTTACAATGGTTTGGTACACTTGGCACGTGTGGAAGCTAATGGAGACCTAACTTGGCTCAAACATAATCCAATTCAAAGTGGTAAATTTGCTTATAACTCCTTGCAAGATCTTGGAAATGGTGAATTTGGCTTACTTTATGAGCATGCAACTGCCACTCAAAATGAATACACCTTATCTTATAAGAAATTCAACTGGGATTTCTTAAGCAAGGATAGAATTGCTCCAACAAAAGCAACTGTGAAAAATGCTGTGGAGATGAGCAAAAATGTCATTGCTCTAGAATTTGATTCTGAAGTATTGGTGAATCAACCACCAGTTCTTAAATTGGCAAATGGGAACTTTGCGACTTTCTTGACGCAATACGATACAAAAACATTGCTTTTCGCAGTTAACAAGGAAGATATTGGTCAAGAAATTACAGAAATCATTGATGGTGCAATTGAGAGCATGCATAATTTGCCTGTAAGTCTTGAAGGTGCAGGAGTCCCTGGTGGTAAAAATGGAGCAAAAGCAGAAATCCATGAAGTCCCAGAATTTACAGGTGCAGTCAATGGTGAAGAAGGTGCAGTTCATGAGGCTCCAGCCTTTGATGGTGGTGTCAACGGTGAGGAAGCCGCTGTTCATAATGTGCCAGCCTTTGAAGGTGGTGTGAACGGCGAAGAAGCCGCTGTTCATGAAGTTTCAGAAATAGAGGTTGAAGAAAATCCACCAGGAACTATTAACGAAGTTCCGGAATTTGAAGGTGGCGTCAACGGTGAGGAAGCCGCTGTTCATAATGTGCCAGCCTTTGAAGGTGGTGTGAACGGTGAGGAAGCCGCGGTCCATGAAGTTCCAGAGGGTAGTCTAGTAGAAAGCTCAAAAGGAGAGTCTGTCATTCATGACGTTCCAGCTTTTGAAGGTGGTGTCAATGGTGAGGAAGCAACTACATCAGAAGTCCCAGAATTTGAGGGTGGCGTCAATGCAGTAGAATCCGCTAAGTTAGATTCTCCAGAATACACAGGTGGTGTCAATGCAGTGGAATCCGCTA
Source organism: Streptococcus sp. SCPM-O-B-15304 (M98) (assembly GCF_058200215.1). Taxonomy (NCBI): domain Bacteria; kingdom Bacillati; phylum Bacillota; class Bacilli; order Lactobacillales; family Streptococcaceae; genus Streptococcus; species Streptococcus sp. SCPM-O-B-15304 (M98). The sequence goes on from NZ_JBYQGQ010000018.1 coordinate 28,984, forward strand.
AGTTAGAGGTGCCAGAATATACAGGTGGT
>NZ_JBYQGQ010000019.1:0-23740 GCF_058200215.1 Streptococcus sp. SCPM-O-B-15304 (M98)
TTTTTGTATTATTGCTTTTTATAAAAGATCGTTTTTGTAAAGTAAATAAAAATAATAACTTCCGCTGCTAACAATCCTTCTACGAGAAGTGGATTTGACAACCAACCAACTTGAGATAGGCTCGGAGCCAAATCAAATAGGGCGTGTAAACCATAAGCAGCTACTAGGTAAATCCATTTCTTTTGGCGAACTGCTTGATAAACCCAGAAGGTCAAGCCAACTTGAAGAAGCAAGGCTAGGATTCGCTCAAGTCCCAAAAGATAAATCTGCCAAGCTGCTAGATTATTAATAGTTGTAAGCGTGCTTTCAGGCAAGAGTTGCATAATATTTGGATTTTGAGATTCTACTGCTGAAAAGAGGATGAAGAGATTGAGTAGACTTGCAATACCGATATAGATCAACTCCAAGCCACCATGTCCCAATCCATAAGCAAGGGCATCAGAATCTTCCAAAGTTCTTTTCTTCTCTAACCATTTAAAGAAAATAAGTCGAGCTGTTTCTTCAAACAAAGCAGCCATACAGATCCCGTAAATCACATAGAGAAGGGGATTTTCCGTCATGAGTGGAACTGTCCCATCCTTTTGTGGATGAAGAACCAAGAGATGAACGATTTTCTCTAAGACCTGAGATGAAGCAAAAAATGCAACTGCCCCAAGTCCCAAAACTGCAAAATTAATCTTGTATTTCTTTCTTGCGTACCAAACTGCTGCAATGAGGACGGCAAACAAGGCCAGCATCGTTATTATTACATGAATTTTCATATTTGACTCCTATTATTCTGCCTGTTCGATATCTTTTTTCATCTCGTCAACGTTAAACTTAGCAAATAGATATTGACGATCCTGAACAGGAAAACGTTGATCCAACTGGTCAACAGCTCCCACTTCTACAATACCTTCCTTGATGACAAAGTCCATGACGTGACCACCAAAGGTTAGGTCATCTGAGATAAAGTGTAGATGGTAACCAGCAACACTAACTCCATGGAAAATTTCAGGTGTCCAAAAACCAACGATAGTTCCTGAAACATTGTCGCAGCTATATTCAGGCTGATGTGTCGCAACCTCAGCAAACTTCGTTTCGTTTGTTGATTTTGGAATCATACGAACATGCATGTATTTAAAATCACCATGAATCTTGATGGAACGAAATAGATTTTCTCCATCATAATAGGACTCAATACGTGTTTCAAGTTCCTGATCAGTCATTTCAAAACGCTGACGGAAAATAACTTCTGCCTGGTGGGGTACAACTGCTGCATAGGGAATCAAAGCATCTGGTGAAACTTCCACAATTTCAGGTTTCTCACCTGATCCCTTAGCCTGATAAGCTTTCCCATCTAAGACAATCAACTCCCCATCAATAGAGTCCAAGGTTCCTAGCCCTAAATCTCCATGTTGGAGTAATTCACCAACGGTCATGGTCCCGCCGTAAAGTCCCGCCATCAAGGCTCCCAAAGTATTATATTGGAATAATTTAACTGGTTCTTGCACCTTCATCATCTCACTCTTCTTTGAAAATTTTACTTACTAAGTATATCACATTTCTGATTAGAATTGAATGCTAGACTGCCTTTTAATACTCAATGAAAATCAAAGAGCAAACTAGGAAACTAGCCGCAGGTTGCTCAAAACACTGTTTTGAGGTTGTAGATGGAACTGACGTAGTCAGCTCAAAACACTGTTTTGAGGTTGTGGATAGAACTGACGAAGTCAGTAACATATATACTACAAGGCGACGTTGACGCGGTTTGAAGAGATTTTCGAAGAGTATAACATTGCCAAACTTCTAAAAAAAAGGTACAATGTAACAAAATCGAGAGAGGTCTGGGATGAAGCAAGAAAGCAAGTATGAACAAGTCGTTCACTATCTAAAAAATGAGATAGAATCAGGTAGATTTCCCACTGGAAGTCGCCTACCATCTATCCGAAAACTCAGTCAAGATTTTCACTGTAGCAAAGACACCATACAGCGCGCACTCTTAGAACTCCGATACGAGAAATATATCTACTCAAAACCTCAAAGTGGTTATTATGTATTGGAGCAACAAACCAGTCATGAAGACTTAATTATCTCAGTTAACGATGAACACGCAGCAGCCTATGATGATTTTCGTCTGTGCGTCAATGAGAGCTTGATTGGGCGAGAAAATTATCTCTACAACTACTATGAACACCAAGAGGGTTTAGAAGAATTACGTCAGTCCGTTCAGACATTACTCTTTGAGCAAGCTATTTATAGTAAGGCAGACCAGTTGGTCATGACGTCTGGAACCCAGCAAGCACTGTTTATTCTTTCTCAGATTGATTTTCCAGGTCAAGCTCAGGAAATACTGGTTGAACAACCGACCTATCATCGGATGAACCAGCTGCTACTAGCTCAAAATATTCCCTATCAAACCATTGACCGTCGAGTAGACGGCATTGACCTAAACGAACTTGAGGAACACTTTAAAAGCGGAAAGATTAAGTTTTTCTATACTATTCCCCGTTTCCACTATCCTCTGGGGCATTCTTATTCTGAAGAGGAAAAACTTGCCATCCTTGACTTAGCTGCAAAATATCAGATTTATATCGTTGAGGATGACTATCTGGGGGACTTGGATCCTAAAATGGGACAAACCTTTCATTATTTAGACCAACATGATTTGGTCATCTATATCAAATCCTTTTCTACCAGTCTTTTTCCTGCCCTTCGAATCACTGCCCTTCTTCTTCCAAACACTATCAAGGAAGCTTTTGTGACCTATAAAAACATTCTCGACTACGATAACAACCTTATCATGCAAAAGGCTCTATCACTCTACATCGATAGTCAACTCTTTGAGAAAAACAGACTAGCACGACTGGCACTGCAAGAAAAAAGTCAGGAGCACATCCAACAGCTCTTACAAAGCTATCCCATTTCCCTACCGAGCTATCCACTTCATGATGGGCTTTTGCTTGATCTCAGGAACTATCCTAGCATCGCTAGTCTTAAACACAGTCCTCTAGAACTCGACTTCTTCGAATCTTCCTATCTAGCGAACTGCCCTTATCACTTTGCAAAAATTTCCTTAGAAAATATTGAAGAAACATTAAGCTATTTAAAAACAGAGCTGGACTGAAATCCAACTCTGTTATTTTTTATTGCTCTACTTCTGTTAGCTTAGCAGCTTTTTCAAGATAAGTTTGGTAAGTTCCGTCATCTTTCAGTTTTTGGATGACCTTATCAACTACTTCCTTCAAATCTGAGTTACCTTTTTTGATAGCTACAGCATTTGCTTCGCCTTCTTTCATAGTCAAGCTTACTGTAGCCACTGCCAAATCTGAGTTCTTAGCAGCATAGCTTAGTGCTACTGGCTCATCCATATGAACGGCATCAACTTTACCAGATTGGAGCTCGTTGACTGCTTCTCCCATGTTTGTCAAAGAAGTCAACTGTGCCTTTGGAAGTTGCTCTTTGACCATAGATTCAGGAACAGTTCCTTTCTGAGCTGCAATATTAGCACTTGCTAGAGAGTCCAAATCCTTGTATTTTTCAAGATCTGATTTTCTGATAAGGAAGCTAATTTTATTTTCATAGTAAGGAATTGAGAAATCAAAGACTTCTTGTCTTTCTTCAGTTGCACTGATTCCCGCAATTGCTAGGTCTGCTTTTCCTGTTTGAAGACTGGTCAAGACATTATCAAAACTCATGCTTGAAACTTCCAATTTCACTCCAAGTTCATCAGCGATTGCTTGCGCCATGTCAATATCCGCACCTACGACTTGATTTTTACCATCCACAAGTGCTTGAAACTCAAAGGGAGCATAGTCGGGACTAGTTGCGACCACTAATTTTCCTTTTTGCTTGATGGCCTCCACTGCAGACTGCGAGCTTGAGCTAGACGATTGGCAAGCTACCAATAAGAAGCTTGCAAGAAAACTACATAAGACAAATATCCATTTTTTAAAATTCATAAATAAACAACCTCTCTGTTAATTTTGTATAATTATAACTCTATCTACTTCGTTTGTCAAGCATATTCCAAATTTTTATGAAAAATTTTCAATTTTTGTTTCAAAAAAGGAGCTTTTACTTACTAACAAGCTCCTTTTTTTGCATAATTAATCAATCTTACAATTCAACAATCTTACCTGTTTCAAAGTAAACAACCCATTCACAGATATTTTTTGCATAGTCACCGATGCGTTCCAAGTAAGAAATAACTTGGAAATAATCACGACCTGTGACGATAGCTTCTGGGTTCTTTCTAATTTCTTCAGTTGCCAAATCACGAATATTATCAAAGTAATGGTTGATAGTTTCATCCATGGTTGCAACTTCATAGGCTTGATCCACAGAACCATTCAAATAAAGTTCTAAAGCGGCTTCAACAAAGTTTTTTACTTCACGACCCATTTTTTTAATTTCTTCTTCAACTGCAGGGATACGCTGCTCACCCTTCATACGAATCGTTGCTTTTGCGATAGATACTGCATGATCCCCCATACGTTCTAAGTCTGACACAGCTTTTAGAACTGTTAAAACTGTACGTAAATCTTGTGAAACTGGCTGTTGTAGGGCAATCATTTCAAATGATTTCTTTTCAAGTTTCACTTCGTATTCGTTTACTTCTGCATCTTCCTCAATGACTTCTTTAGCCATGTCACGGTCATGCGTTACAAAAGCACGTACGGTACGATTGATTTGGGAAAGAACTTCTTGTCCCATAGCATAAAACTGATTATGCAATTTCTCTAAATCTTCTTCAAATTGAGATCGTAACATCTTCTCACTCCTTATCCAAATTTACCTGAAATGTAGTCCTCTGTCTCCTTATGTTGAGGATAGAGGAACATGTCCTTGGTATCGTTAAATTCAATCAAATCTCCATTGAGGAAAAAGCCTGTCTTATCGGAGATTCGAGATGCTTGCTGCATAGAACGAGTAACCAAGAGCATGGTGTATTTGTCTTTTAGACCATACAAGGTTTCCTCAATCTTACCAGCAGAAATAGGGTCCAATGCTGAAGTTGGTTCATCCAAGAGGATGATTTTAGGGCTAGTCGCCAATACACGTGCCACACAAACACGTTGTTGTTGCCCACCTGAAAGACCAATAGCAGAGTCATGCAAACGGTCCTTGACTTCATCCCAGATTGAAGCACGTTGTAAAGCCTTCTCCACTGCTTCATCTAAGACCTGCTTGTCTTTTTCTCCATTTATACGGAGGCCATAAACGACATTTTCATAGATAGACATAGGAAAAGGATTGGGTTGTTGGAAGACCATACCAATTTCTTTACGTAATTCAACTGTATCCGTACGAGGGCTATAGATATTGTGACCGTTATAAACAACTGATCCAGTTGTCGTCACTTCAGGATTAAGGTCACCCATTCGGTTAATAGCCTTTAGAAGGGTTGATTTTCCAGATCCAGACGGACCGATAAGGGCCGTAATTTCCTTGGGTTGGAACGATAAGGAAACACTATTCAAGGCCTTCTTTTTATTGTAATAGACTGACAGGTCTGAAACCTGTAAAATCGGTTCTGTCATACTATTTCCTCTCTAACCAAAGTGTCCAGTTACATAGTCATTTGTTGACTGCAGCTTAGCATTTTGGAAAATATTTGCAGTTTTATCATACTCAATCAAGTCACCCAGGTAGAAGAATCCTGTATAATCACTAGCACGCGCAGCTTGTTGCATACTGTGAGTTACGATGATGATGGTAAAGTCCTTCTTCAACTCCAACATGGTTTCTTCAAGTTGAGCTGTCGCAATCGGATCCAAGGCTGATGCTGGCTCATCCATCAAGAGGATATCTGGTTTCACAGAGATGGCGCGAGCGATACAGAGACGTTGCTGCTGACCACCTGAAAGCGTCAAGGCTGACTTGTGAAGATCGTCTTTTACTTGGTCCCAGAGGGCAGCCTGACGAAGTGAGGTTTCTACAATTTCATCAAGGACCTTCTTATCCTTAACACCTGCACGTTCGTGTGCAAAGGTGATGTTGCGGTAAATTGATTTAGCAAATGGATTTGGACGTTGGAAAACCATTCCGATATGTTTACGCATTTCATAAACATTGATCTCAGGGCGGTTGACGTCTATTCCCTGATAGAGAATTTGTCCTGTCACCTTAGCAATATCAATGGTATCATTCATACGGTTGAGACTGCGTAGGTAGGTTGATTTCCCAGAACCTGACGGTCCGATCAAGGCCGTAATTTTATTTTTTTCGAATTGCATATCCACGCCCTTGATGGATTCATTTTTACCGTAGTAAACGTGTAAATCCTTTGTAGAGAGGGCCACTTTTTCTTCTGGAAAAGTAATAATATGCCTTTCATCCCAATTATATTTTGACATGGCTTCTCCTTTAGGCAGCGGTTAATTTCTTATGTAGATAGCTTCCGAGTTTACGTGCTCCAAAGTTAAAGATCAAGATAAAGATGAGGAGCACCGCAGCAGAACCTGCTGAAACTAAAGTTCCATCAGGAATAGTTCCTTCACTATTGACTTTCCAGATGTGGACAGCCAAGGTTTCTGCTTGACGGAAGATTGAGATTGGACTGGTTACACTAAGGACATTCCAGTTAGACCAGTCAAGGGCTGGTGCTGATTGTCCTGCTGTATAGATAAGGGCTGCAGCTTCACCAAAGATACGACCTGAGGCAAGCACAATACCGGTTACAATACCAGGTAGAGCTTCGGGGATAACGACATGAAGAACTGTTTCCCAACGAGAAAGCCCAAGCGCCAAACCAGCCTCACGTTGCGTGTGGTGAACGTGTTTCAAACTGTCTTCAACATTACGCGTCATCTGTGGAAGGTTAAAGACAGTCAAAGCCAAGGCTCCTGAAATAATTGAAAATCCATACTCAAACTGAACTACAAAGATGAGGTAACCAAAGAGTCCCACAACTACGGATGGTAGAGAAGACAAAATTTCAATACAGGTACGAACGAAATTGGTAACACGACCTTTTTTTGCATATTCAGCCAAATAAATTCCAGCCCCCATTGATAGAGGTACAGAGATGAATAAGGTAATAACCAAAAGGAAGAAGGAATTATAAAGCTGGATTCCAATACCACCACCTGCTTGGTAAGAAGATGATTTTCCAGTCAAGAAGGACCAAGAAACATGAGGTAAGCCTCGAACCAAGATATAGAGAATCAAGGAAGCAAGGATGGTCACAATGATTCCTGCGATGATATAGAGGACAGCTGTAGCAAGTTTATCTAATTTCTTAGCGTGCATAGTTTTTCTTTCCTCTCTCTTTCGTAATCAATTTAATCACACTGTTAAAGGCCAAGCTCATCAAAAGCAATACTAAGGCTAGTGACCAAAGAACATTATTATCAACAGTTCCCATAACAGTATTTCCGATACCCATGGTCAAAACAGAGGTTAAAGTCGCAGCAGGTGTTGTCAATGAAGTTGGGACAACGGCTGAGTTTCCGACCACCATCTGAATAGCTAGTGCTTCACCGAAAGCACGCGCCATACCAAAGACTACTGCCGTAAAAATACCTGAACGTGCCGCCTTCAAGGTTACACGCCAGATAGTCTGCCAACGAGTAGCTCCCATAGCTAAACTAGCTTCACGGTAGTGACGAGGAACTGCACGTAAGCTATCAGTTGTCATAAAGGTTACAGTCGGCAAGATCATAACAAAGAGAACGAAAATCCCTGATAAAATACCAAAACCTGTTCCACCAAAGACACTACGTACAAATGGTACGACGACCTGCAATCCGATAAATCCATAAACTACTGAAGGAATCCCAACTAGGAGTTCAATAGCAGGTTGCAAAATCTTTGCCCCTTTTGGTGATACTTCTGTCATAAAGACTGCAGCCCCAATGGCAAATGGTGTTGCAATAAGAGCTGATAGGATGGTAACAATAAAGGAACCTAAAATCATCGGAAGAGCACCAAATTGTTTCCCTGAAGGGTTCCAAGTCTGTCCAAATAAAAATTCAAAAATGTTAACACCATTGACGAAGAAGGTAGATAACCCTTTCTGAGCCACGAAAATCAAAATCATAGCCACAATAATAACAATTAAAGAGAGACAGGCAAAAGTCAGACTTTTCCCTAATTTCTCAAGACGAGAGTTTTTTGAAGGAGAGAGCAATTTTTTAGATAATTCTTCTTGATTCATTATTGACTCCCTTCTATTGCTGTCACAGTCCCTGCAGCATTTTTTTCAACCTTCATTTCCTTAACTGAAATATAACCCATTCCTTTAACGATTCCATTCTGAGCTTCGTCTGAAAGGACAAAGTTTAGGAATTCGGCAACCAATTCATTTGGCTCACCAAGTGTATACATATGTTCATAAGACCACAAAGGCCAATTATTCGTGGTTACATTCTCTGAAATTGGTTCATAACCATTGAGTTTGATAGTCCCAACTGAGTCATCAACATAGGCAAAGGCTAAGTAGGAAATAGCTCCAGGGGTTTGAGAAACAATTGATTTGACCATTCCGTTTGAATCTTGCTCCTGACTTTGCATTGCTGATTGCCCTTCCATGATTACACTGTCAAAAGTCGCACGAGAACCTGAACTTGCCGCACGGTTGATAATAGAAATAGCTAAATCTTTCCCACCGACTTCTTTCCAGTTGGTAATTTCCCCTGTGAAGATTTGTCGGAGCTGATCGGTCGTTAGATTATCAACATCTACTTCTTTATTGATAATAACAGCCAAACCTGCAACAGCTACCTTATGGTCGACCAAGGCTGATGCATCAATACCGTCTTTTTCCTCCGCAAATACATCGGAGTTGCCGACATCTACTGCTCCTGACTGAACCTGCGACAGTCCTGTACCAGAACCACCACCTTGAACATTGACTGTTTTTCCGATGTGGGCTGATGCAAATTCATCTGCAGCCGCCTCGACTAAAGGTTGGAGGGCAGTTGACCCAACAGCCGTCATAGACTCCCCACGATCAATCCAACTTGCACATCCTACTAGCGAACCAGCAAGTAAAAGAGTCGCAAGAGAGAGTGTGAGTTTTTTAAATTTTTTCACTATTTGTCTCCTTGAAAATAATGATGAATAGCTTGGAATTTCGCCCTATTTTTCTATGTTTTATGCAAAAAATCCATACTTCCACTATAACATAGAATACTGATTTTGACTAGTTTTTCACCTTAAACCTCAAGCCCTTAGGGAAATAATTCTTCAATGTATTTCCTGTCACTTTTGCAAAACCTAAACCATTTCCAGCAACCAAAACTTGGTACCACCCATTTGGCAAAGTTTCAGATAATTGAACTGTTTCACCAGCTACATATTTGACAAAGTCCTCTTGATGAATTTCAATTCCTTGATTGACTAAACTTGGTTTCAAAGCTAGGCCAAGTGCAAAACTTGGTTCAAAACGTTTTTTCTTAAAGGTTCCAAGATGAAGTCCGTTTCGTGCAATTCTTAGTTTTCCTAAATCTGGTAGACCTTCTGGCAATAAATACAGTTGGTCTCCAAAAACCTGTAGGACTCCAGCCAGTTTCTCTTTTAAATGTTTCTTCTCAAAATCCTGCCATAAGGAAATCTGTTCTCGAGAGAGGTTGGATTTAGAAGGCTTGAACTTAGAGACTTTATTTTCCCCTCGAAATTGTAAATGGGCAACAAACTGTCCTTCTCCCTTAAAGTGATGTGGATACATTCTAGCGGCTTCAGGTAAGTCAATCCCAGGAACCATTCCATTGATATGTTGAACTGGGATCAATTCAAAATCATAGCTATCCAGTAACCATTGGACAATTTCTTCATTCTCTTCTGGAGCCCAGGTACAGGTAGAATAGACCAAACGACCACCATCAGCCAACATGGTGACTGCATCCTCTAAAATTTCACGCTGCAAGTCAGCACATTGGCTTGGATATTCTACACTCCAATAATCCATAGCATCTGGCTGTTTTCGGAACATTCCTTCTCCAGAACATGGAGCATCTAGAACAATTAGGTCAAAATATCCCTTAAACACTTTAGCCAAACGATCGGCAGATTCATTGGTCACAACTACATTTGACGCTCCAAACCGTTCCATATTTTCAACCAAAATCTTTGCTCGCTTGCTAGAAATTTCATTGGAAACAAGAAGACCTTCGTCTGCAAGATAGGCTGCCAGTTGAGTGGATTTACCACCGGGAGCCGCTGCCAAGTCCAAGACCTTCATACCAGCCTTTGGTTGAGCTACTTGTGCAACCATTTGTGCAGCAGGTTCTTGGGAATAGACCAAGCCTGTTACATGCTCAGGTGATTTCCCTGAAACCTTGCCATAATAGCCCCACGGTGTATTTGGAATAGCATCTGAAAAAGAAACTTGGCTTTCTTTTAAGGGATTGATGCGAAAAGCGGAAACTGCCTCATCATCAAAAGAGGCAAGAAAAGCTCTTGCCTCATCTCCCAATATTGCTTCATATTTTTTTACAAATCCTTCTGGAAATTGCATGTAATTTTATTTCCTTTCATAGATATAGGATTGGATTTCTGCCAATTTGTCAGTTGGAACCATCATAATTGGTTGTCGTGTCTGAAAATCCACCGGTTCTCCAGTTAAGGTTACAATCTGATACCCTAAACTTTCTCCTATAATACTAGCTGCAGCATAATCCCAAGGTTGAAGATAGGTGATATAGGTCAATAGCTGACCTGAGAGGATTTTTGAAAAACTGATAGCTGCACTTCCATATATTCGCACACCAAGTGAAGCATTAGCCAATTCTGCTACACCCCAAGCGTTTGTTTCCAACATACCAGCATTACTCGCAATCAGAAAATCACGCAAGGGCTTATCCTTAAAAATAGGCAAGGGTTCTTCATTGAGACAGGCCTGAAAAGCACCTCCTCCATGATAACAATGACCTTTCATGACATCATAAATGATCCCAAACTGACCCACACCGTTTTCAAAATACGCTACCATAATGGCGAAATCTTCACCTTGTGCGACAAAGTTGTTAGTACCATCAATGGGATCAATGACCCAAACAGATCCATATCCAACTGAAGCACGCAGACAGCCCTCTTCTGCACAAAATTGGTCATCAGGATAATACGAACGAATCCTATCAACCAAAAAATTCTGAACTTCCTTGTCCAAACGAGTCACCAAGTCTGTAGGAGATGATTTTCTCTCAATATTCAATTCTTCCTGCATGTGAGCTAGAATATAGTCTCCTGCTTCCTTGACAATCTCTTTGGCAAACACAAATTTATTTTCCAAGCGAAATCTTCCCTTCCCCTTGTTCTTTGGCCAATTGGACAACTCGATAGAAGGAATAACCACTCGCAGATTCAAATTCACGACCCAAGCGTTTCTCTTCACTCTTGCTTGGAACAACCGCTTTGAATCCCTTATAGGAATCTAGTAGTTTCTTTGCTTCTACCTTAGTCTCATAGGCTGCTTCAACATCATTAAAAAAAGAAAGCACTGAAGCAAGTTCTTCAGTGCTCCACGACAAATCTAGTGGGTAACTATACTGTTTATTCATCTAATTAATACCAGCTCTCAATGTAGCTTCTTTCAGTTCTTGTTTACGGTAACTACGAGGGAGAAAAGCACGAATCTCATCTTCATTAAAACCGATTTGCATCCGTTTTGCGTCAATAATAATCGGACGACGCAAAAGACTTGGATACTGCTCAATTAAATGAAGCAACTCCGATACTGAGATACTCTCTACATCAATATTCAATTTTTGAAAAATCTTTGAACGAGTCGAGATGATGTCATCAGTACCATTTTCGGTCAAGGAAAGAATGTGTTGCAGTTCTTTTCTCGTTAAAGGGCTGGTCATAATATTATGCTCTTGGAAGGGCACTTTATGCTTCTCGAGCCAGGCCTTTGCTTTACGACATGATGTACAACTCGGTGATAAAAATAGTGTAATCATGCTTTCCTCTTCTTTACATACTTTTCTATTTCTATTATACAAAAAAATAAAGCGCTTGACTAGTTATTTCCGTAAAAAAACCTACTTTTTCAAGAAAAATAGGTTTTTTAGAATTACATATGAATGTTTTGCTTAAATATAGAAATATTCATGTTACAAACGATAGTTTCTTCCTACATTTTATTTGGAATCAGTAATACTTTTCTTCACTTATCTATTTGTTTTTCGACTCTGTAGGTACATAAATCCAAAAATCAATTCATACAAGCAGAAAAATAGGAGAAAGGCATGGAGGAAAAAGTTCTCTGGTAGGATGAGAATGATAGGATCTTTTGCTGGATCAAACAACCAGGTATCATCACCTACAAATAGAATCTGATGAAACAAGGTAAAGAATTGTTCAAAACCAATGAAGACACCAACTAAACCAAGAACCAAAGGTAGAGAAAGTATGATTAAGAGTGCTCTACGATAAAGTGGCAGAAAACCTTTCTGAATAACTTGCTTCCAAAAAAGATAGAAAATCGGTAGAGTTACTACTGCTACTCCTTGAGCAAGATGGAAGAGTCCCTTTACAACCACAAAGTGGTGAATACCAGAGGCAGAGGAAGGAAAATCCGGCATTTCCAATACTTGACTCAATGGATTGGTCAAATAATCCATCAAAACATTAAAATTATGCTGGATGGTCTGAGGTTGCAGATGAACACGATTTGTCAAGTTTAACCAAGAAATCTCCAGAGGGTAAACCAACCAAGCCAGGTAAATAGTCAATAAAATCGCAAGCGAGAGGAGAAAGAGAATACTTCCTACAAAAGTAAACTTAGTTTTCATCGAAATTCCACTCCGCTAGACTTGAAAGGACATGAGTTGGTGCAATTGGCAAGTCTGCTACTTCTTCAGGTTTTGTAAATCCAGTCGTCACCAAAAGACTAGGAATGCCATTGTCAATACCAGCTCGAATATCAGTCAGGTAATTATCGCCCACCATGACAATTTCTTGGCGCTCAAGTCCTAGGTGTTCAACAGCCTTGTCCATAATAATCGCGTTTGGTTTTCCTATATAAACTGGTTTTACGCGAGTTGCTGCTTCAAGAAGAGTAATCAGTGAACCGGCACCAGGCAAAAGTCCACGTTCCGTTGGAATATTTAAATCTGGGTTGGTACCGATAAAGTGAGCACCTTTATGGATAGCTAGGGTTGCCTTAGCAAATTTTTCATAGTCTACTTGCCAGTCCAAACCAACAACCACATAGGCTGGATTTTCTTTATCTTCGACATACCCTGCTGCTTGAATGGCCTCCTTTAGGCCTGCTTCTCCGATGACATAGACTGTCTTTTCAAGTCCTAGGTCATTCATGTAATCAATTGTAGCTAAAGTTGCAGTATAGATCGTCGATACAGGTGTGTCAATGTTAAACTGATTGGCTAACATCTCTTGAACACTTTCAGGTGTACGAGTGGTGTTGTTTGTTACAAAAAGATAAGGAATCTCTCTTTTTTGTAACTCGTGAACAAAAGCCTCTCCCGCAGGGATTCTATCTTTCCCCTTATAAATCGTTCCGTCTAAATCAATTAAATATCCTTTATAAGACATATCTTTCTTTCTAATCTTTGTTAATTTCTTGCCAAGTTATCTTTGCTTGAGCATTGATGTCACCATCACTTGTGACTTGATGATCACTCTCTAATCCATTTAATTCATAACTAGAAGTAATCATTCCGCCTGGTCGAACTTCCTTGACATATTTGAGGTTAATTTTTTGGGGGATATGATTAGTAAGGAAATCTGCTCCCATGACCTCAAAAATCCAGTCTAGGTATTTGCTGTTATTGACGTGACCATTCATATCTAAGTCATAGAAACGAACGTGATAATCCTTGCTTATCGCTTCTTCCAGCTCTCTATATTTTGGCCCACGGACCAGTTTCTTAGAAAACTCAGATTGATAAGGGGCGACAATTTCTGGTACTACAGGATGAACCTTTCGACTTTCACGGTCCATAAGGACAAAGGTAGCTACCATATGAACGATCTCTTGACCAGCTTCATCATAAATAGTAAATCGGCGGTAGCAAAAGAGACGATTATAGGTCAAAGCTTCTGTTTCAATGGTGATTTCCTCAGCAAAAAGAGGCAAACGAACCACATCGATATCATAATCTGTGATAATCCAGACCAGATTATACTGTTCTAAAACATCCTTGTCACTCACTCCCAGTTCAATTGACTGCATCCCTGAGACCTGGAGGGACAACAAGATCACATCTGGTAGCTTGATATGGCCATTCATGTCAGCCATATCAAAAGGAATTTTCATCTTCATTTGATAAGTTAAGCCCATACTTTTACTCCAATATAAATCGTTCTGCTACTGTATCTCCTAAAAAGAGACCTCTCTTAGTCATACGAACACGATCACCCTCAACCTGCATAAGACCTTGTTGAATCAAGTCTTTGACAATATCTCCATAAAGTTCCTGGAAAGACCGTTCGAATTTTTCTTCAAAGCGTGCCATGGAAACTCCTGACTTCTTGCGAAGGCCGAGAAACATCTCTTCTTCCATTTGCTCCCTTTGACTCAAGTGTTCTTCATTGATACGAGCACTTCCCTCTTCTACCGCCTTTAAATAATGGCGGATCGGCCCATGATTTTTATAGCGAACACCGTCTACATAGCCAGAAGCACCAGCACCGATTCCATAATACTCAGCATTATCCCAGTACATAAGATTGTGACGACTTTCAAATCCGGGTTTAGAGAAATTAGAAATCTCATAATGCTCAAAGCCAGCTTTTTCTAGCTTTGCAATGATATACTCAAACATCTCAGCTTCTAATTCTTCCTTAGGAAGAGGTAATTTCCCTCGTCTCATACGATTCATAAAGACCGTATGATTTTCTAAAATTAAGCTGTAAAGGCTCATATGAGGAATATCAAGTGCGATAGCCTTGGCAACATTCTCCTTAACTTGTTCCATAGTCTGACCAGGAAGTGCGTAAATTAAGTCAATGGAAATATTGTCAAAACCAGCCAGTTTGAGACGATCGATATTTTCATAAATATCCTTTTCCGTATGACTACGCCCTATCTTTTTCAGCATTTTATCATCAAAAGTCTGAACACCTAGTGATACACGATTAACTGCAGAATTTTGCAGAACAGCAATCTTATCAGCATTCAGATCACCAGGATTAGCCTCAATGGTCAACTCTTCCAACATTGATAAGTCCAGATTTTTAGTTAATCCATCTAACAAAACTTCCAATTGAGAAGCGGACAAGGCTGTCGGTGTCCCACCACCAATATAGAGTGTACGCAATTTTTGAATGTCATAAGAATGAAATTCTTGCAGTAGATGCTCTAGATAGCTGTCTACTGGCTGATTTTTAATAAAGACCTTGGAAAAGTCACAATAATAACAAATCTGTGTGCAAAATGGTATATGCACGTAGGCTGATGTCGGTTTCTTCTGCATAGTATTTATTATACCACAAAGAGTTCACTCAAGAAAAAAATCACCATTCTTGATTTTCTAGAAAACCAGGAAATGGTGACTCTATGTTAATTTTCTTGAAGCTCAATGACAATTTCTTGGCCATTTCCATTTTCTTCCACAACTACTTTTTCTTCTAGTTGTGATTTGAAATGATTCAAGGTTTCTTTTGAAGCTTCAGTCGCTTGTTGAGCATGGTATTTTGCTTTATCTAAGACAGTGTCAAGAGTAATTTCCCCAGATTCAATCTGCTCTTTTGTTTTAAGAACGAATTCTTTGGTTTGTTCTTTGACATCCGTTAATTTTTCACAAACCTGCTCTTTAGCATACTCAGGATCTTCTTTTAGATCTTCTAAAAATTCTTGTGCTTGGCTTCTAACTTGTTTTCCTTTGTCACTAGTTAAAAACAAGGCAGCTGCAACACCTGAAACAGTTCCTAAAAGGATAGATGATAGTTTTCCCATTAGTCAACTCCTTTTTTATTTTTTAAAAAATTTACTTGCAACACGAATAGCAGATAAACCTGCACCAGTTTTTATAGTTTTTGATCCAGCAGATGATGCCTTTTTACTCAAAACACGTGCTTGTTCATTTAGGTCAGAAACAGAAACAGAGAGGTCTGCAACTGCTGTAAAGAGGGGATCAATTGTAGCAACTTTGACATTGATATCATCAACAAGAACGTTGACCTTTGTAAGCAATTCATTTGTTTGATGAAGAGTTACATCTACATCTGATGTTAAAGTTTTAACAGTTTTTTCAGTTCCATCAATTACACGACCAACTTTTTGAAGGGTAATAATCAGATAAACTAAAAATACAACCAAGGCAATTGCCACAAAAATATAAGCCACTTCTAACATTTTAATTCTCCTTTTTTACATTATAAAATGGTGCTTTTTTCCGATTTTGATAAAAGATGATATAAATACCAAGGGCAATCAATAGTGCAGACAACCACTGGGATACTCGAAGTCCAAAGAACATGAGACTATCCGTACGCATACCCTCGATAATCATACGTCCAAATCCGTACCAAATTAGATAAAAGGCAGTGATATGACCACGACGGACACTCTTTAATCGACGTCTAAAAACGACAATCAAGGCAAAACCGATCAGATTCCAGATAGATTCGTATAAGAAGGTTGGTTGGCGATATGAGCCATCAATATACATCTGATTCTTAATAAAACCAGGTAAATAGTCTAGATTGTCAACGACTGCTCCATAAGCTTCTTGGTTAAAGAAGTTTCCCCAACGACCTAGACTCTGAGCAATCATGACGCTCGGAGCTGCAATATCTAAGAAATCCCAAGTATTGATTAATTTGCGATCAGCAAAGATATAGAGTACAATCGCGCCAGTAATTAAACCACCGTATATGGCAAGACCACCATTCCAAATAGCAAAAATCTCTCCCAAATGTTGGCTATAATAATCAAATCTAAAGATAACATAGTAGAGTCTAGCTCCAATGATTGACAAAGGAAAGGCAATTAAGATGAAGTCCAAAATATCATCAGATAAAATCTTCTTTTTCGGTGCTTCTTTACTGGCAAGATATACCGCTAACACAAGACCTGAAACGATGCAGAGTGCATACCATCTAACAGCTAAAGGACCAATTTGAAAAGCGATTGGATCAATCATTTTTCACCTCGTTCTTTGCAATCAGATTTGTCAATCTTTCTTCAAATAGTCGAGTAGCATCAAAGCCCATTTCCTTAGCACGATAATTCATCGCTGCTGCTTCGATAACGACAGAAATATTACGTCCTGTTTTTACAGGAATGCGGATACGTGGAATGGCTACTCCAGAAATCTCCAATTCCTCAGCATTATTGCCTAGGCGATCAAAAGTCTTTTGCGTGTCATAATTTTCTAGATAGACAGCCAACTGAACTTGTGAAGAATCCTTCACTGCACTGGCACCATAAAGACTCATCACATCTATAATACCAACACCACGAATCTCAAGTAAATGCTTCAAGATTTCAGCTGGTTCACCCCAGAGAGTCATTTCATCCTTAGCAAAGATATCTACACGGTCATCAGCCACCAAACGGTGTCCTCGTTTCACGAGTTCTAGACCTGTCTCACTCTTACCAATACCACTGTCGCCCTGGATTAACACACCCATACCATAGATATCCATCAAGACACCATGTACACTTTCACGCTCAGCCAAACGAGAATCTAGGTAACTTGACAATTCCCCAGACAGACGACTTGTTGCTGTACGACTCGTTAAAATAGCGATTTTACATTCTCTAGCAGCCTTTAGCATTTCCTCTGGAACTACTAAACCACGCGCAACAATAACTGCAGGTGTTTCTGGTTGAAACATCTTTTTCAAAACCTGGTAGCGGTTATGAGAAGACATACTAATCAGATAAGACCACTCTTTCATTCCCAAAAGTTGAATCCGCTCTGGGGTATAGTAGTCAAAATACCCCGTCATTTCAAGCCCTGGTCGCGTAATATCCGCAGTATTGATTTTCTTTTCAAGTAATTCAGGCTCACCATAGACAATGTCTAGTCTGAGCTTATCAATCACTTCTTTGACTAAAACCGACATAATTTTCTCCTTCAATCGAGTTCTCCCTACTATTATATCAAATTGTAGTAGGAAGTTTATGTTTTTAACAGTATTTGAGGTATTTATTTAAGAAAGTAACCTTTATAATTTTAACAATCAAAAGGGATTAAACAGACTCTTAGAAGCTAACAAAAAAAGACTAGACAAGTCTAGCCTTTCTTATTAATTAGAATTTTTTACGTTTACGAGCTGCTTCTGATTTACGTTTACGTTTTACAGAAGGTTTTTCATAGAATTCACGTTTGCGTGTTTCTTGAAGAGTACCAGCTTTAGTAACTGCACGTTTGAAACGACGAAGAGCATCGTCAAGAGATTCATTCTTACGTACTACTGTTTTAGACATTTTTTTCACTCCCTTCAAGTTCAAGATCTATTCTATTTTACACGGAATAAAGAAAATTGTCAAGAAAAAAATGAAATTCCCCCAAATCATTCAATTTAAATTTTACAAAATTTACACCTTACACCTAACCTAGTTCCCCACTTATAAAATTCATTCCAGACGGCCAAATAATTCATTTATTTCACACTCAATGGAATCTAGATATTCCCCATAATCTGACAGTAAATCAGAAATGATATACAGATCCTGACTATCAAAATGCCAGACAAGATGTTTAAGTATCTGCTCTTGAATAAAATGTAAATCCTTTAGTTGAGCTAAACTGATAGCTTCTATCTTTGCTAAATACTGACAAAAAGCAGAAAGTGCAGAACAATCAAATTTGTCTTCTTCATATCAATACCTATAACATTTCTTTTTCAAGAATTGATAATTCTCAAAAAATGAAGATTATATATTCTTCTTTTCAAGGGAAAATCTATCATACACCCTACTATCAGAACTATTGTACCACTTTCAGAAAAACTGTATTCATTTTTGAACATATCCAGACCAAAAAACCACCCAATCCATAGGATCGAATGGTCTTTAATGATAAAAATTTTATTTCTTTAACAAGCTGAGTGCTGCTGCATCTGCGATAATAGTCACATCTGGATGGTTTTGCAGGCTGCTTGCTGGAAGACTTTCTGTCACAGGACCTTCAACAGTTCCAGCGATAGCTTCTGCTTTTGATTCCCCATAAGCAAAGAGAAGGATAGATTTAGCATCCAAAATATTTTTAATCCCCATTGAAATAGCTTGTGTTGGAACATCTTCAATCTTTTCAAAGAAACGTGCGTTAGCTTCGATAGTAGACTGGTCAAGTTCTACAAGATGAGTTTGACTGTCAAATGGTGTGCCTGGTTCATTAAAGCCAATATGACCATTGCGACCAATTCCTAAGATTTGTAGGTCAACTGGATGGTCAGCAAGGATTTGGTTGTAGCGTTCTACTTCTGCTTCTGCATTATCCTTGACACCACGTGGCAAGAAACTTTCTTTAAATGGTTTCTTGTTGAATAAATTTTCTTGCATAAAGTAACGGTATGATTGAGGATTGTCCCCATCAAGACCTACGTACTCATCCAAGTTCACACTTGTAAAATTTGAAAAATCAAGATCGCTCTCAACGATTTGTTGGTAAAACTCCAAAGGACTGCTTCCTGTTGCAAGTCCCAATGTTTGTGCACCGTTTTCCAATTTTTCTTTTAAGATATCAAAAGCAACTTTTCCACCTTCAATTGGATTTTCCACTTGAATAACTTTCATAATTTTGTCCTCCATATTCTTTATTTTATTATATGGTATAGACCAATTTTTGTCAAGTGAAAACGGTTTATTTTTGTTGAAAATATAAATATACTAAAGAAATCAATTAAGAGTTCTACCCTTAAGCAAAAAAGAGAGGAGTTTGACATCCTCTCTTAAATCTTATATCAGAAGCACTTCCTAATTATATTTTAGAAAATGATTCTTTTTCTTATATTATTTTTTACGTTTAGCAATCAAACTCAATCCAACTAAACCAAGTGCTACTCCTAAAACGATTAAAACTGTAGTTTTCTGCTCACCTGTTTTTGGTAACTCATTGGCCTTTTTCTTTTCAGGCGTTGATGATGTTACTGGTGATGGAGGTGTTACTGGACCTGGAGGTGTTACTGGGCCTGGAGGTGTTACTGGACCTGGAGGTGTTACTGGGCCTGGAGGCGTTACTGGACCTGGAGGCACTGGTGGTTGATAAGTGTTAATCAAGACTAGGTTCGTTTCCTTTTCTCGAACTGTTTTTGATACATATCCCTCAGGAACATTGACCTCACTAATTGTATAGCTAATCATTTTTCCTGCTATATATTTCGGAAGATTTGTAAAAGTATGAGTCCAATTATTATCTTCGTTTAAAATAACTTCTTGCCCTACTTTACTTCCATCAGCATAGAGTTGTACCTTAATGCTATTTGGGCGTTTTCCTGCTTTATTATCAGCATCATCCCAAAGCTTGCTGACTTTTAATTCTGTCACTTCAGGAATATCAGGAATATTAGGGACATGTGTATTAGTGATAATATAGTTTTTCTGATCAATAACAGTCGTATATCCTGCAACTTTATCTTCTACTACAGTATAAACAATTGCATTTCCTTCAGCATCATTTTCAGGCAGCTGCTCAAAGATAAAATTCCAATTCTCTTCTGATTTAACTGATTTACTTGCTACTTCTTTACCATTAGCCAAGAGACGAACAGTTATAACATCGGGACGGATACCAGCTTTATTATCAGCATCATCCCATATTTTCTTACCTTTTATACTTGTAGTTCCTTTGTAAATATTAGTAAATGTAGTTTCCTCTTCACCGTAAGACACTGTTCCCTTTTTGATACCATCATCATCCGTTACTGTTACAGTAACCTTTAGTTCATGGCTATCATAATCGTAATTATCAGTGGTTTCAGGAAGAACTTCACGAATGATATAGTTGTAAACTCCTTCTTTTTTATACTTAATAGCATTGAAGGTTACACTTCCATCTTCAGCATTTTTTACAATTTGAAGAGGTTCACTAGGGTTTGCAGCATCATAAAGTGCAAAGTTAAACTGATCTTTTTCTAGTGTTTTCCCTTTTAAAGTTTTGTGAGCCTTTAAGATAACTGATTCTGATTTTTCAGCGTTACCAAGACCTGATCCTGACTCTAGACGGACTTCACGTACCATACTACGTGTCTTAAAATTTGTGGCAGACCATGCCAAATTATTCGATACTAATGAACCTACAGGAACTCCATCTGGTAATTTAGTAGAGTATTCAATATACATTGCCCAATGATAGTTATCTCCAAATGGAATCGTAAAGCCTGTGATTCCTCCTTGAGCATTTTTAGTGAATACTGCCTTGTTTGAAAAGTTATCTAATGGCTCTAACGTGAGAATATGAGCCTCATTACGAATTTTTGTAGGTTGTGTATCATAACGAACAGCTCTAAATGATTCAGGAATTAAGGTTTGTCCATTACCAAAAGTATCCGTAATTGTCATCCCACGAATCATATCTTGATTGGCGTTCAAGAGAATACGCCACTTAATAATACTTGGATCTGTATCATCTTGATAACCGTATTTCATCTCATAGTCGCCTGCTTCACCACTATCTTGTTTGTACTTGAAACTATAAGTCTTATGATCAATGGTAACAGTAACTGGTTGACTCTCCTTAACAACTTCTCGATTAATAGTTAAATTAAACTGTAAAGAAAGCTCTTTATTCTCAGGTCTCTTAGAAAAATAATCTGTAAAAGTTATCGTAACTTTTCCTGTACTAGGATCTGTATGAGCAACACCAACCTTCGTACCCTTACTATTTGTAACGTCAAATGTCAAATTTGTAATCAATCTGAGCTCTCTAGGAATATCTAAAATCAATTGATCATTCTCAGAGATATTCTGATTATCTGGAAAAGTTAATTGATAAGTTGCGATTAAACGTTCCCCAGCAATAACTTCCACATCATCACTCAATTCAAGGCCAGATTTCTCATGAATAATCTTAGTATCAAGATTATAACCCGTCACCGAATCCGCTTGAACTGTTTTTGATAATTTAACTATTGATAAGCCTATTAGCAAAAACATTAAAAAAATGTTAAACATTTAGACAATTTATGCTTCATAATAACCTCCTTTACGATTAGAAAACATCTGATTGTCTTATCAAATTATACCATACTTATTTGAAAAATGTACAATAACTGACCATTTGTTTAATTAATTTTAAAGTTTTATATTTATTCAAAGCTTTCGGTTTCTTAAATAAATTATAAAAACAAAAAGAGAGGCATTAACCTCTCTTCTTGCGATTACATACACTTATTTAATAAATGTATAACCAACTTTAGAATATCTTTGCTTTAGATATTCAAAGACAAATCTTGAATCATTCTAGAAAACTAGAAATATTAAGCTTCATCTTCTTTTTGGCGTTTCGCAACCAAACCTAGACCTACAAGACCAAGTGCAGCACCAAGTGCAGCAATTCCAGATTTAGATTGTTCACCAGTGTTTGGCAACTCAGGACCTTTAGGTTTTTCTGGTGTTGGTGGTGTTACTGGTGTTGGTGGTGTTGGTGGTGTTGGTGGTGTTGGCGGTGTTGGCGGTGTTGGTGGTGTTGGTGGTGTTGGTGGTGTTGGTGGTGTTGGTGGTGTTGGTGGTGTTGGTGGTGTTGGTGGTGTTGGTGGTGTTGGTGGTGTTGGCGGTGTTACCTTGTTGTTAAACTCAGTATCTTCAGGCATTTGTGAAGTAAGAGTCAACACTTTACCATCCTTAGTTACAGTAACTCCAACAGTCGCTACCATCTTATCGTACTCAACTCCAGCCTCTGTACCTTTCACTTCTTCTACATGATAGATATAAGTACCTTCTTGACCACGTTTGAATTCAAGAGCTGAGAACTTGATCTTACCTTCAGCATCATTGCTTACGGTTTCAATCACGTTACCATCTTTGTCTTTCAATACGAAGCTGAATTCACCAGCTTTCAACGCACGACCTTCCAATTTCTTCGTGAAGTTGAATTCAACTTTCACTGGAATATTAACAACACGTTTTTCAGTTGGTTTTTCTGGTTTTTCAACTGATTTCTTAGTTGGATCATATTGGTGAACAATTTGAGAAGCTGTATTTTCAATATCTACACCTTCTTTAGCAGTTCCCTTGATACGTGCTGGAATATCAAACTTGTAGTAACGTCCAAATGCTAATTTAGCAGTGTCGATTACTTGAGTATTTTCTGCATCTCCAAGTGACTTAGTCAAGTCAGCCTTAGATGTAGCAGTAATGACACCATCCACAATTGAGATATCAAACTTAGCTGTTACATCTTCACCAGTTACTGAATCATAAGCCTTAATTTCAGATACGTTAACATCCAAGTTTTCGCTATCATATTTATCTGTAATACCAACAGATTGAATATTGTGAGCTTCAGTGAATTTAGTTGTATCTAACCATACTTGGTAAACAACCTTATCACCCTTATGGAGTGTTTGAGTATTGATATTTTGCTTTTCATTATTATCAACTTTGTCCACGTATGGATCTTTGTTGGTATCAGCTACTTTATCAGTCAACTCTTTATCATCATCAAGGAGTTTATTTCCAGTGATATCAAATTTCTCTTCATTAAGAATATATTTCTCTGGATTGAACTCAGGAGTTTCTGGTGGAATCACCTTGTTGTTGAACTCTTTGTCTGCTGGATCAGTTACGTTAGTGATGAGAGCTTTTGCTGTTCCGTCATGTTTAACTTCTACAGTTACTACTGCTTTCATCTCATCATAAGTAACAGTTCCATCAGTACCTTTCACTTCTTCAACAGTA
>NZ_JBYQGQ010000020.1:0-22816 GCF_058200215.1 Streptococcus sp. SCPM-O-B-15304 (M98)
ATTAATGCGGTAGAATCTGCTAAGTTAGAGGTGCCAGAATACACAGGTGGTGTCAATGCAGTGGAATCCGCTAAGTTAGATTCTCCAGAATACACAGGTGGTGTCAATGCAGTGGAATCCGCTAAGTTAGAGGTGCCAGAATATACAGGTGGTGTGAATGCGGTAGAATCTGCTAAGTTAGAGGTGCCAGAATATACAGGTGGTGTCAATGCAGTGGAATCTGCTAAGTTAGAAGTTCCAGAGTATACAGGTGGTGTCAATGCGGTAGAATCTGCTAAGTTAGAAGTTCCAGAGTACACAGGTGGTGTCAATGGAGTAGAGGCCGCTAAGTTAGAGGTTCCAGAATACACAGGCGGTGTCAATGGGCTAGAAGCTGCGAGTACAGAAGTTCCAGCGTATGTAGGTGGTGTAAACAGTGCTGAAGCTGCTGTCCATGAGGTCTCAGAGTATAAGGGAGAACAGTCAATTGTGGTTCAGGCTATGGCACAAGATAAAACTTATCAAGCCCCTGCTGCTCGTCAGCAACTTCTTCCTGAAACAGGAAGTGAAGCTGTTGCTCCTCTTGCATCTCTAGGACTTGTAGGCATGCTCCTAGGTATGTTTGCCATGGGCAAGAAAAAAGAAGATCAATGAAATAGTTAAAATCAACGAAATTCATAGAGAAATTTGATCTTATATTAGAAAGAGTCGTGACTAGAACTAGTTACGGCCTTTTTGATCTAGATAAATCAGGAGTCAAATAGTTAATACTCTTCGAAAATCAAATTCAAACCACGTCAGCTTCGCCTTACCGTATATGTGTTACTGACTTCGTCAGTTCTATCCACAACCTCAAAACTGTGTTTTGAGCAGCCTGCGGCTAGCTTCCTAGTTTGCTCTTTGATTTTCATTGAGTATAAGTTTGAGATAAAGTTCATTAAAAAAACGATTCAACCGAATGAAGCAATTTTCTGTTTGAAAAAATCCAAAGTACCCGAAAGTAGTTTCAAATGTCTGAGTTTATGTTTCAAAAATTGAAAGTGAAATCTGTTCTATATTCATCTATCTTAAAATAGGGAAATTTATTATATAATGAGAATAAGATGAAATTTGAAAGGAGTAGGAGACTCTAGTTAACGATGGGTCGTTAAGTGAGAGAAAATTTGAAAGAGCGAGTGTAACCATTCGTGAAAAAGTAATTTTTGTTAGTTAGTCAGATGGCTAAAAATTTTAAGCAAAAAAGAAAGCGCTTTATTTTTAAAAATGAAAGGAAGAAAGATGAAGCATAATCAGTTGGAGAGAAAACAACGATACGGAATTCGCAAATTTACAGTAGGAGCCGCTTCAGTAGTGATTGGAGCAGTTGTTTTTGGTGCATCGCCGGTATTAGCACAAGAAGCAACAACTACCAATAAGGAGACGACAGAACTAGGAGTAGAGAAGGAACAGGCAGAAAAAGCAGTAGATACTGAAAAGAGTGCGACAGAGTCTAATGGGGTAGATACAGTCACACATGCATCTACAGAAGCACATACTGGAACAGAGACAACTGCAACGGCAGAAACAACTGCAACAGCAGAAACGGCAGAAGCAACTAGAGAAACCGAAAAAGATCCAGCTGCGCTTCCACGTGATTACTATGCTAGAGAGTTGGAAAATGTCAATACTGTTCTTGAAAAGGAAGATGTAGAGACTAATGCTGCAAATAGCAATAGAATTGATCTGACAGAGCAATTGGAAAAACTGAAACAGCTTCAAAATGCGACCATTCATATGGAGTTCAAACCAGATGCTTCTGCACCAGCATTTTACAACCTTTTCTCAGTCTCAAGTGATACGGTTCGAAATGAATATTTCACCATGGCTGTTTACAACAATGTTGCCTTGATTGAGGGCCGCGATCAAAACGGCGATCAATTTTATGATAGATACACAGACGCACCATTAACTGTCAAACCAGGTCAGTGGAACTCAGTAACCTTTACAGTTGAAAGACCAAGTGCAGATTCTCCAGATGGGCAAGTTCGTCTCTATGTAAACGGAGTTTTGTCACGAACAAGTAAGAAATCAGGACGCTTTATCAAAGATATGCCTGATGTGAATCATATGCAAATTGGTTCCACAAATCGTGCAGGAAGTATGGTTTGGGGGGCAGGTTTACAAGTTCGTAATCTAACTGTTTACGATCGTGCCTTGAGTCCAGAAGAAGTTCAAAATCGTAGCTACCTCTTTGAAAGATCCGAATTAGAGAAAAAGCTTCCAGAAGGAGCTGAGATAACAGATAAAAAGGATGTTTTTGAAGCTGGTAAAAATGGGCAGTCAAATCCAGATGGTATTAATAGTTATCGTATTCCAGCCCTTCTTAAGACTGACAAGGGAACTTTGATTGCTGGAGCTGATGAACGTCGTTTGCACCACTATGACTGGGGCGATATCGGTATGGTCGTCAAACGAAGTGAAGATCATGGTCAAACATGGGGTGATCGTATCACACTTACGAATCTACGTGACAATCCAAAAGCTACTGATCCATCTGTTGGTTCACCAGTAAATATCGATATGGTTTTAGCCCAAGATACTGAAACCAAACGAATCTTTTCAGTCTATGATATGTTCCCAGAAGGAAAAGGTATCTTTGGGATGTCAGCTGAAAAAGAGGAAGCTTATAAAGAAATTGATGGGAAAACCTACCAAATTCTTTATCGTGAAGGAGAAAATGGAGCCTATACCATTCGTGAAAATGGTGTTGTCTACACACCAGATGGTCAGGCAACGGATTACCGTGTTGTTGTAAATCCTGTCAAGCCGGCTTATAGCGATAAAGGTGATCTTTATCAGGGTGAGCAACTGCTAGGAAATATCTACTTTACAAGCAATAAAACCTCTCCATTTAGAATTGCTAAAGACAGCTACCTGTGGATGTCTTACAGTGATGATGACGGTAAGACTTGGTCTGCGCCACAAGATATTACCCCAATGGTCAAAGCTGATTGGATGAAATTCTTAGGTGTGGGACCTGGAGTGGGCATTACCCTCCAGAATGGACCTCATAAAGGTCGAATCGTCGTTCCTGTCTATACGACGAATAGAACAAACCACCTCAATGGTTCTCAATCATCTCGTATCATCTACTCAGATGACCATGGTAAGACTTGGCATATGGGTGGCGGTGTCAATGATAACCGTACACTTTATGATGGTACAGTAGTTGATTCAAGCAACATGAACAATTATTACGCTCAAAATACGGAATCTTCTGTTGTTCAGTTGAACAATGGTCAGTTGAAACTCTTTATGCGTGGTTTGACTGGTGATTTGCAAGTTGCGACAAGTAATGATGGTGGTATTACATGGGACAACTATGTAGCACGCTATGATGTACCAGATGTCTATGTTCAAATGGCAGCGACTCATACGGTTCAAGATGGTAAGGAATATATCCTTCTAGCAAATGCCAATGGCCCAGGTCGTAAGAATGGTTACATTCGAGTGGCTCGCGTAGAAGAAGATGGCGAGTTGACTTGGCTGCATCATCATTTGATTCAAGAAGGGGAATATGCCTATAACTCACTTCAACAGATTGGACCAAAAGAATTTGGTCTCTTGTATGAACATCATGAAGCTGGTGGCAATCCTTATACTCTATCCTTCAAGAAATTCAACTGGGATTTCTTAACGAAGGAAAGAATTTCTCCTAAAGAAGCCAAAGTTAAAAATGTTATTGAAAAATGGCCAGGAATTCTTGCAGTAGAGTTTGATTCAGAAGTTTTGGTTAACAAAATTCCAACACTTCAGTTGGCAAATGGTAAAAAAGTAAACTTCATGACCCAGTATGATACTAAGACTCTTCTATTTACAATAGACAAGTCAGATCTTGGTCAAGAAATAACTGGACTTGCTTCTGGAGCAATCGAGAGTATGCACAATCTTCCAGTGAGTCTTGAAGGAGCAGGTATTCCTGGAGCTGCCAACGGTAGTGAAGCAGCTGTTCACGAAGTACCAGAATTCACAGGTGGTGTTAACGGTGTAGAAGCAGCTGTACATGAAGTACCAGAATTCGAAGGTGGGGTGAATGGTGAAGAAGCTGCTGTAACGGAGCTCCCAGAGTATACTGAACCTATTGGTACAGTAGGCGAAGAAGCAGCACCGATAGCTGAACTTCCAGAATTTACAGGTGGAGTCAATGGTAGTGAAGCAGCTGTACATGAAGTACCAGAATTCACAGGCGGAGTAAGCGCTGATAGTCCTGTAACTCCTGAAAAACCAGGATTTGTGGGTGGCGTTAATGGTCTTGAACCAGCGGTGCATGAAGTGCCAGCATTCACGGGCAGTGTGAAGAATGACATCGCACCGACAGAAAAACCAGGACTTACAGCTGGTACCAAAGGTTCAGAAGGAGCAGGACATAAAGATCCAGATCGCAAAGGTCAGCAGTCTATTGTATCACAGGCTATGTCACAAGATAAGACCTATCAAGCACCTGCAGTTCGTCAAGATGTTCTTCCTAAGACAGGAAACGAAGATGCCTCTGCCCTTGCATCAGTAGGACTTGTGGGGATGCTCCTTGGTATGTTTGCTTTGGGGAAGAGAAAAGAAGATTAGTCAAATAGTTGAAAGTGAAGGTTTCCTTAGTGAAACTAGATCTTAGTTAGAAAGGGTCGTAACGAAAATTTGTTACGGCCTTTTTTCTTTCATGTTTGCGAGAAAAAAGGGCTGGTTTCAAGATTTAAGAGGTGTTGGGATAGATTTTATGTCCCTGAAACTACTTTCAGAAGAAACTGTTGCATAAAATTGTTTTGAAACTCCAATCTATTCTAGCACAAGTTATTGAAAGCGCTTTAATAATAAGCTATAATAGTCACATAAACACAAAGGAAAAGAAAAGGAGGAAAGTAGATGCCACAAATTAGTAAAGAAGCCTTGATTGAACAAATCAAAGATGGAATCATCGTTTCTTGTCAGGCACTTCCTCATGAACCGCTCTACACAGAAGCGGGAGGAGTTATCCCCTTGTTGGTGAAAGCAGCTGAACAAGGTGGTGCAGTCGGTATCCGAGCAAACAGTGTTCGAGATATCAAGGAAATTAAAGAGGTCACTAAACTTCCGATTATCGGAATTATTAAACGTGATTATCCACCACAGGAACCATTCATCACAGCGACTATGAGAGAGGTAGATGAACTAGCAGCTCTTGACATCGAAGTCATTGCTCTTGACTGTACCAAACGTGAACGTCATGATGGCTTGGAGATCCAAGAATTTATCCGTCAGATCAAAGAAAAATATCCAAATCAACTCTTGATGGCTGACACAAGTACCTTTGAGGAAGGTCTAACAGCAGTTGAAGCGGGAATTGACTTTGTCGGAACAACCTTGTCAGGTTACACTTCTTACAGTCCAAAAGTGGATGGCCCAGACTTTGAACTCATCAAGAAACTCTGTGATGCAGGGGTGGACGTCATCGCTGAAGGAAAAATTCACACACCAGAACAAGCTAAGCAAATCCTAGGTTACGGAGTGCGAGGTATCGTAGTTGGTGGCGCTATTACTAGACCAAAAGAGATTACGGAACGATTTGTTGCGGGTCTTAAATAACACAATATAAAAAACGAGGAGAGTGGTTGATTAGTAGGAAAAAATGAAAACGTATACAAAGTTGACATTACTCATTATCCGATTCGGATACGCTTATCATCATTTAGGAGAATACAAATGAAATTTAAAAAACTAGCTTGTACAGTACTTGCGGGTGCTGCGGTTCTATCTCTTGCTGCTTGTGGCAAATCAGATGCTAACAAAGATGCTGCTAGCTCTGGTAGTGACAGTGGAAAAACTGAAATCACTTGGTGGGCATTCCCAGTCTTTACTCAAGAAAAAACTGGCGATGGTGTAGGAACTTATGAAAAATCTATCATCGAAGCTTTTGAAAAAGCAAATCCAGATGTTAAAGTTAAACTAGAAACAATCGACTTCAAATCTGGTCCAGAAAAAATCACAACAGCAATCGAAGCAGGAACTGCGCCAGACGTTCTCTTTGACGCACCAGGACGTATCATCCAATACGGTAAAAATGGTAAATTGGCTGAGTTGAACGACCTCTTTACAGATGAATTTGTTAAAGATGTCAACAACGAAAACATCATCCAAGCAAGTAAAGCTGGTGATAAAGCTTACATGTATCCAATCAGTTCTGCACCATTCTACATGGCTATGAACAAGAAAATGTTGGAAGATGCAGGAGTTGCAAACCTTGTAAAAGAAGGTTGGACAACTGATGACTTTGAAAAAGTTTTGAAAGCGCTTAAAGATAAAGGATATACACCAGGTTCATTGTTCAGTTCAGGTCAAGGGGGAGACCAAGGAACACGTGCCTTCATCGCTAACCTTTATGGCGGTTCTGTAACTGATAAAGAAGTAACTAAATATACAACTGACGATCCTAAATTCGTTAAAGGTCTTGAAAAAGCATCAAGCTGGATCAAAGATGGTTTGTTGAACAATGGTTCACAATTTGACGGTGGAGCAGACATCCAAAACTTTGCAAACGGTCAAACTTCTTACACAATCCTTTGGGCACCAGCTCAAAATGGTATCCAAGCTAAACTCTTGGAAGCAAGTAAAGTTGAAGTGGTAGAAGTACCATTCCCATCTGATTCAGGTAAACCAGCTCTTGAATACCTTGTAAACGGATTTGCAGTATTTAACAACAAAGACGAAAAGAAAGTCGCAGCAGCTAAGAAATTCATCCAATTCATCGCAGATGACAAAGAATGGGGTCCTAAAGACGTAGTTCGTACAGGTGCATTCCCAGTTCGTACTTCATTTGGAAAACTTTATGATGACAAACGTATGGAAACAATCGGTAGCTGGACTCAATACTACTCACCATATTACAACACAATCGACGGATTTGCTGAAATGAGAACACTTTGGTTCCCAATGTTGCAAGCTGTATCAAATGGTGACGAACAACCTGCTGCAGCATTGAAAGCATTCACTGAAAAAGCGAATGAAACAATCAAAAAAGCAGCTAAATAATAAGCCCTAAATAAAAACTGAGTTCCCCCCTTTTCCCTGAGCATATCTGTGTATGAAAAGGGGGACTTTTGTTTGAAATAGAAGCAACTGACAGGTCAAAATTAAAATGAAGTTTTTACATTGACGAATCTTAGAAAAATTTCATTTTGATTTTAGATCAGGGTCAGATAACAGTCAAAAAAACAAAACTATGTGAAAGTGAGGTGCCGACTGTGAAAATCAATAAAATTCGCATGCGGGAAACTATTATTTCCTACGCATTCCTAGCACCAGTATTAATCTTCTTTACCGTCTTCGTTTTAGCTCCAATGATCATGGGCTTCATCACAAGTTTCTTCAACTATTCGATGACTAGCTTTGAGTTTGTGGGCTTGGACAACTACATTCGT
This sequence comes from Streptococcus sp. SCPM-O-B-15304 (M98), assembly GCF_058200215.1. Lineage (NCBI taxonomy): Bacteria > Bacillati > Bacillota > Bacilli > Lactobacillales > Streptococcaceae > Streptococcus > Streptococcus sp. SCPM-O-B-15304 (M98). The sequence goes on from NZ_JBYQGQ010000020.1 coordinate 7,407, forward strand.
ATGTTTAAAGACCCTGTCTTTACAAAATCTTTGATTAATACCGTAATCTTGGTTATCGGGTCTGTACCAGTCGTTGTACTCTTCTCGCTCTTTGTAGCATCACAAACTTACCAACAAAATGCCGTTGCTAGATCTTTCTACCGTTTCGTCTTCTTCCTTCCTGTAGTCACAGGTAGTGTTGCCGTAACAGTCGTTTGGAAATGGATTTACGATCCACTATCAGGTATTTTGAACTTCGTACTTAAGTCAAGTCATATCATCAGCCAAAACATTTCTTGGTTGGGAGATAAAAACTGGGCTTTGATGGCGATTATGATTATCCTTTTGACAACATCAGTTGGTCAACCAATCATTCTTTACATCGCTGCAATGGGTAATATTGATAACTCACTTGTAGAAGCAGCTCGTGTTGACGGTGCGACTGAGTTCCAAGTATTCTGGAAGATTAAATGGCCAAGCCTACTTCCAACAACTCTTTATATCGCAATCATCACAACCATCAACTCATTCCAATGTTTCGCCTTGATTCAGTTGTTGACATCTGGTGGTCCAAACTACTCAACAAGTACACTTATGTACTACCTCTACGAAAAAGCCTTCCAATTGACTGAATATGGCTATGCCAATACTATTGGTGTATTCTTGGCAGTTATGATTGCCCTTGTCAGCTTCGCTCAATTCAAGATCCTCGGAAACGATGTAGAATACTAAGGAAAGGAGACAGCTATGCAACCTACACAACAAAAGAAACCATTAACAGCCTTTACTGTTATTTCAACAATCATTTTGCTCTTGTTGACTGTACTGTTTATCTTCCCATTCTACTGGATCTTGACAGGTGCATTCAAATCACAACCAGATACCATTATGATTCCACCACAATGGTTCCCTAAAGCTCCAACCATGGAGAACTTCCAACAATTGATGGTGCAAAATCCAGCCTTGCAATGGATGTGGAACTCAGTCTTCATTTCCTTGGTAACCATGTTCTTGGTTTGTGCAACCTCTTCACTAGCAGGTTATGTATTGGCTAAGAAACGTTTCTATGGACAACGCATTCTCTTTGCAATCTTTATCGCTGCCATGGCTCTTCCAAAACAAGTTGTCCTTGTACCATTGGTACGTATCGTCAACTTCATGGGAATCCATGACACTCTTTGGGCAGTTATCTTACCTTTGATCGGATGGCCATTTGGGGTCTTCCTTATGAAACAGTTCAGTGAGAACATTCCGACAGAATTGCTCGAATCTGCTAAAATCGATGGATGCGGCGAGATTCGTACTTTCTGGAGCGTAGCCTTCCCTATTGTGAAACCAGGATTTGCAGCTCTTGCAATCTTTACCTTCATCAATACTTGGAATGACTACTTCATGCAATTGGTAATGTTGACTTCACGTCAAAACTTGACCATCTCACTCGGGGTTGCGACTATGCAGGCCGAGATGGCAACTAACTACGGTTTGATCATGGCAGGTGCTGCCCTTGCAGCTGTGCCAATCGTAACAGTCTTCCTTGTCTTCCAAAAATCCTTCACTCAAGGGATTACTATGGGAGCTGTCAAAGGATAGTACTCTGCGAAAATTGAATATAGTACAAATTGTTTATCAGTATGCAGCAGCATAGTTGATAGACTAAGAGAATACAGGATATATAAGTGTCTACAAAATGGAGAGGAGTTGCTTACTTCATGAAGTTTTGTTAGACACTTATAAACTTACTGGCTAGACATCTTATGTCTGAAGGTAACAATCAGGTAAAGGAAATTACTATGATTTTTGATGATTTAAAAAACATTAGCTTTTACAAGGGAATTCACCCAAATCTGGACAAGGCTATTGATTATCTCTATGAGCATCGTAAAGATACTTTTGAATTAGGTAAATACGAGATTGATGGAGATAAGGTCTTTCTAGTTGTGCAAGAAAATGTTCTTAACCAAGAAGAAAATGATCGTTTTGAGCGTCATAAAAAATATGCAGATTTGCATTTGTTAGTTGAAGGACATGAGTACTCTAGCTATGGTTCTCGCGTTAAAGATGAGGCTGTAGCCTTTGATGAAGCCAGCGATATTGGCTTTGTCCATTGTCATGAACAATACCCACTCTTGTTGGGTTATCACAATTTTGCAGTCTTTTTCCCAGGTGAACCTCACCAGCCTAACGGTTATGCAGGTATGGAAGATACAGTTCGCAAATATTTATTTAAAATTTTAATCGATTAGTCAGTTAGGAGGAGCAAACAATGGCACATAAAGGATCTGGATTGATAAAAGCAGCATTCGATACGGATAACTTTCTTATGCGATTTTGTGAGAAGGTTTTAGATATCGTGACGGTTAACCTACTCTTTGTTGTGTCTTGTTTGCCTATTGTGACAATCGGAGTAGCAAAAATCAGTCTCTATCAGACAATCTTCGAAGTTAAGAGTAGTCGTCGTGTTCCTGTTTTTAAAACGTATATTAGAGCCTTTAAGCAAAATTTGAAATTAGGTCTCCAGTTAGGTTTGTTGGAACTAGGAATTTTTCTGATTAGCGTAGTTGACTTGTCTCTATTCTGGGGGCAAACAGGTCTAGGCTTCCAGCTCATTAAAGCCATTTGCTTGGGAATTCTGATATTTTTAACTCTAGTTATGTTGGCTAGCTATCCAATTGCAGCACGCTATGACTTAACTTGGAAAGAAGTTCTTCAAAAGGGCTTGCTCTTAGTTAGCTTTAACTTCGTGTGGTTCTTCTTGATGCTTGCGATTATTTTATTAATCATGATGATTCTCTATCTATCAGGCTTTACTCTAGTACTCGGTGGATCAGCATTTCTACTCTTTGGCTTTGGTCTTCTTGCCTTTTGCCAAGCTGGATTAATGGAAAAATTGTTTGCTAAATATCAAGCAGATTGAAAATGATATGAAACTACTTTCAAGCATGAAAAGCTACGAGAGATGAATAGAAATTAAAATCTAAGTGGCTGAGATGTATTGAAAGCGCTTTTCACAAGGTGTATACTAAAATAGTAAAAAATCATCTGCCCAGAGCAGAAAATAAGAAATCTTAGGAGAAATCTATGTCAGATTTAAAAAAATATGAAGGTGTTATTCCTGCCTTCTACGCATGTTATGATGATGCGGGCGAAGTAAGCTCAGAACGTACTCGTGCTTTGGTGCAATACTTTATTGATAAAGGTGTTCAAGGACTTTATGTCAACGGTTCTTCAGGTGAATGTATCTACCAAAGTGTAGAAGACCGTAAATTGATCTTGGAAGAAGTCATGGCAGTTGCTAAAGGTAAATTGACAATCATTGCTCACGTGGCTTGCAACAATACTAAAGACAGTATCGAACTTGCTCGTCATGCAGAAAGCTTGGGTGTTGATGCTATCGCAACAATCCCACCAATTTACTTCCGTTTGCCTGAATACTCAGTAGCCAAATACTGGAACGACATCAGTGCAGCAGCACCAAACACAGACTATGTTATCTATAACATTCCTCAATTGGCAGGTGTTGCTTTGACTCCAAGTCTTTACACAGAAATGTTGAAGAACCCACGTGTTATCGGTGTTAAAAACTCTTCAATGCCAGTTCAAGATATCCAAACTTTTGTTAGTCTTGGTGGTGATGATCATATCGTCTTTAACGGTCCAGATGAACAATTCCTAGGTGGACGTCTCATGGGTGCAAAAGCTGGTATCGGTGGTACTTATGGTGCTATGCCAGAACTCTTCTTGAAACTCAACCAATTGATTGCAGACAAAGACCTAGAAACAGCGCGTGAATTGCAATATGCTATCAACGCTATCATTGGTAAATTGACTGCTGCGCATGGAAACATGTATGGCGTTATCAAAGAAGTCTTGAAAATCAATGAAGGACTTAATATCGGATCAGTTCGTTCTCCACTTACACCAGTGACCGAAGAAGATCGTCCAGTTGTAGAAGCAGCTGCGGCATTGATTCGTGAAACTAAGGAGCGTTTCCTCTAATCAATAGGAGGCTTTATGACTAATTACGTTGCAATTGATGTTGGTGGAACTAATATCAAATATGGTTTAATTGATCAGGATGGACAACTTGTAGAGTCTCACGAAGTAGCGACTGAGGCGCATAAGGGTGGTCCACACATCTTACAAAAGACAAAAGATATCGTCGCTAGCTATCTAGAAAAAGGACCAGTGTCAGGTGTAGCCATTTCCTCTGCGGGAATGGTTGATCCTGATAAGGGTGAGATTTTCTATGCTGGTCCACAAATTCCAAACTATGCAGGAACTCAATTTAAAAAGGAAATTGAAGAAAGCTTTAACATTCCTTGTGAAATTGAGAATGATGTCAACTGCGCAGGGCTAGCAGAAGCGGTTTCTGGATCTGGAAAAGGTGCAGGAATAACGCTTTGTTTGACCATCGGAACAGGTATCGGTGGTTGTTTAATCATTGATGGCCAGATTTTCCATGGATTTAGTAATTCTGCCTGTGAAGTTGGCTATATGCATATGCAGGATGGGGCTTTCCAAGATTTAGCTTCTACAACTGCCTTGGTTGAGTATGTAGCCAAGGCTCATGATGAGGAAGTGGCTCATTGGAATGGTCGCAGAATTTTCAAAGAAGCTACAGAAGGCAATAAACTCTGTATGGAGGGCATTGACCGTATGGTAGACTATCTTGGGAAAGGTCTTGCTAACATCTGTTATGTTGCCAATCCAGAGGTTGTTATACTAGGTGGTGGTATTATGGGGCAAGAAGCGATTTTGAAACCGAAAATTCGTACAGCTCTGAAAGATGCGCTTGTTCCGAGCTTAGCGGAAAAAACAAGATTAGAATTTGCGCGTCATCAAAATACTGCAGGTATGCTTGGAGCCTACTATCACTTCAAAACAAAACAATCCTAAGTTGGCCTTGCCAATTTAGGATTTTTTAGTCATAAATAGTAAAATAATCATTTAGTAAAAATCTAGTTAAAGCTTTGAAAACCCTTGCATTTTTTAATATAACATAGTATATTTATAATAATGCGAAAACTCTAGAAAAATTCTTGCTAATGGAAGCATTATTTTATTTTTTAAAAATGTAAGCGATTTCTACAAAAGAACTTACCAAAAAATAAATAGCTTAGGAGCAGAGTTTTAAGCTAGGGAATCAAACAAAAAATGTCGCCAGATAACACTGGGCTCGGGTAGTAGCTGACTGCTCTAGAAGATTAGGAGTATTTGATGAAACAATATTTTTTAGAAAAAGGTCGAATATTTAGTATTCGTAAACTGACTGTTGGTGTTGCTTCTGTAGCAGTCGGTCTTGCTTTTTTTGCATCTGGTAATGTTGCGGCTAGTGAACTTGTGACAGAACCAAAACTTGAAGTAGATAGTCAAGCAAAAGAAGTGGCAGATGTAGATCATGAAAAAGAAGAAGCAGTTAAAGAAGAAGTAACTGAAAAAACAGAACCTGCTGTCGAGAAAGTGGCAGAGGAAGGGAAAACTGCTGAAGTGGCTGGCGATTTACTCCCTGAAGAAATCCCTGACCGTGCCTATCCTGATACTCCAGTGAAAAAAGTGGATACTGCAGCTATTGTATCAGAAAAAGATAGTCCACAAGTAGAGACTGAAAGTATCTTAAAAGCGAAGGAAGAAACTCCATCTGAAGCTGGAAAAGAAAACAGAGCCATTATCAATGGTGGACAAGACCTTAAGCGCATCAATTATGAAGGTCAACCAGCAACATCTGCTACTATGGTTTATTCAATCTTTAGCTCACCTTTGGCCAATGGAGGTAGTCAGCGATACCTTAACTCAGGTTCGGGTATCTTTGTTGCTCCTAATGTCATCTTGACAGTGGCCCACAACTTCTTGGTCAAGGATGCGGATACTAATGCTGGTTCTATCCGTGGTGGTGATACGGCTAAGTTCTACTACAATGTAGGTTCAAATACTGCTAAGAATAATTCTTTACCAACTTCAGGGAACACTATTTTGTTCAAGGAAAAGGATATTCATTTCTGGAATAAAGAAAAATTTGGTGAAGGCTATAAGAATGACTTAGCCTTGGTTGTAGCTCCAGTTCCACTTTCAATTGCAAGTCCAAATAAGGCGGCTACCTTTACTCCTCTAGCAGAGCATCGGGAATACAAAGCTGGAGAACCAGTGAGCACAATTGGTTATCCTACAGATTCAACTTCTCCAGAATTGAAGGAACCAATTGTTCCTGGTCAATTGTATAAGGCAGACGGTGTCGTTAGAGATACTGAAAAGTACGATGAAAATGGAGCTGTAGGTGTTACCTATCGTTTGACTTCTGTTTCTGGTCTTTCTGGTGGTGGAATTATTAACGGTGATGGTAAGGTCATTGGGATCCACCAACGTGGTACTGTTGATAATGCGAACATTGCTGAAAAAGATCGCTTTGGAGGAGGGCTTGTCCTCTCACCAGAACAATTGGCATGGGTCAAAGAAATCATTGATAAATACGGTGTTAAAGGCTGGTATCAAGGCGATAACGGCAATCGGTATTACTTTACTCCAGAGGGAGAAATGCTTCGAAATAAGACAGCTGTTATCGGTGAAAACAAATATTCTTTCGATGAAAGTGGTGTAGCGACTCTTCTTGAAGGTGTTGATTATGGACGAGTTGTTGTCGAACACCTAGACCAAAATGATAATCCAGTCAAAGAAAACGATACTTTTGTTGAAAAGACGGAAGTTGGAACTCAGTTCGACTATAACTATAAAACAGAAATTGAAAAGACTGACTTCTTCAAGAAGAATAAAGAAAAATATGAGATTGTATCGATTGATGGCAAAGCTGTCAATAAACAGCTAAAAGATGCTTGGGAAGATGATTATAGCGTTGTGAGCAAGGCTCCTGCAGGAACTCGTGTCATCAAGGTGGTTTATAAGGTCAATAAAGGTTCCTTTGACGTTCATTATCGTTTGAAAGGTACAGACCAAGAATTAGCAACTGCAACTGTGGATAATAACGATGGTAAAGAATACGATGTTTCCTTTGTTCACAGATTCCAAGCTAAAGAAATTACAGGCTACCGTGCAGTAAATGCAAGCCAAGAAGCAACAATCCAACATAAAGGAGTGAACCAAGTTATTTTTGAATACGAAAAAATTGAAGATCCAAAACCAGTAACTCCTGCAACTCCAGTAGTGGATCCAAAAGACGAAGAAACAGAAATTGGAAATTATGGACCACTTCCAAGCAAGGCTCAGTTGGACTACCACAAGGAAGAATTGGCTGCCTTTATCCACTATGGTATGAATACTTATACCAACTCTGAGTGGGGAAATGGTAGAGAAAATCCTCAAAACTTTAACCCAACTAACCTTGATACAGACCAGTGGATTAAGACTTTGAAGGATGCCGGGTTCAAACGAACAATCATGGTTGTCAAACACCACGACGGTTTTGTGATTTATCCATCTAAATATACAGACCATACGGTGGCTGCAAGTCCATGGAAAGATGGTAAGGGTGACCTTCTCGAAGAAATCTCTAAATCAGCGACTAAGTATGACATGAATATGGGTGTTTACCTATCACCATGGGATGCTAATAACCCTAAATATCATGTTTCAACTGAAAAAGAGTATAACGAATACTATCTCAACCAACTCAAGGAAATCCTTGGAAATCCTAAATACGGAAACAATGGTAAATTTATCGAAGTCTGGATGGACGGTGCGCGTGGTAGTGGAGCTCAAAAAGTAACCTACACCTTTGACGAATGGTTCAAGTACATCAAGGAAGCTGAAGGAGATATCGCTATCTTCTCTGCACAACCGACAAGTGTCCGTTGGATCGGTAATGAACGTGGTATCGCTGGAGATCCAGTTTGGCATAAGGTTAAGAAAGCTAAAATCACTGACGATGTGAAGAATGAATATCTCAACCATGGAGACCCAGAAGGAGATATGTACTCTGTCGGTGAAGCAGACGTTTCTATCCGTTCAGGTTGGTTCTACCATGATAATCAACAACCAAAATCAATCAAAGATTTGATGGATATCTACTTCAAGTCTGTTGGTCGTGGAACACCGCTTCTTCTCAATATTCCACCAAACAAAGAAGGTAAATTCGCAGATGCAGACGTGGCTCGCTTGCAAGAATTCCGAGCAACCTTGGACCAAATGTATGCGACTGACTTCGCAAAGGGAGCAACTGTAACGGCAAGCTCTACCCGTAAGAATCACTTGTATCAAGCAAGTAACCTAACCGATGGTAAGGATGATACTAGTTGGGCATTGTCAAATGATGCGAAGACAGGTGAATTTACTGTCGATCTCGGTCAAAAGAGACGCTTTGACGTAGTCGAACTCAAAGAAGATATCGCTAAAGGTCAACGTATCTCTGGATTTAAGGTTGAAGTTGAGCTCAATGGTCGCTGGGTTCCATATGGAGAAGGTTCGACTGTTGGTTATCGTCGTCTTGTCCAAGGTCAACCTGTAGAAGCCCAAAAGATTCGTGTGACTATCACGAATTCACAAGCAACTCCTATTTTGACAAACTTCTCTGTTTATAAGACACCAAGTAGTATCGAAAAAACAGATGGCTATCCTCTAGGCTTGGATTACCATTCAAACACAACAGCTGACAAAGCAAATACAACCTGGTATGACGAATCTGAAGGCGTTCGTGGAACATCCATGTGGACCAATCAAAAAGATGCTAGCGTAACCTACCGTTTCAATGGAACTAAGGCTTATGTCGTATCTACAGTGGATCCAAATCACGGTGAAATGTCAGTTTATGTGGATGGTCAAAAGGTTGCAGACGTACAAACGAATAATGCAGCTCGTAAACGTAGCCAGATGGTTTATGAAACAGATGACTTGGCTCCAGGTGAACATACCATCAAACTCGTTAACAAAACTGGCAAAGCTATTGCAACTGAAGGTATCTACACGCTCAATAATGCTGGTAAAGGTATGTTTGAGTTGAAAGAAACTACCTATGAAGTTCAAAAAGGCCAACCAGTTACTGTAACCATTAAACGTGTTGGTGGTAGCAAAGGAGCTGCAACAGTCCATGTCGTGACTGAACCAGGAACAGGGGTTCACGGTAAGGTTTATAAGGATACAACAGCTGATTTGACCTTCCAAGAAGGTGAAACAGAAAAGACTTTGACAATTCCAACAATTGACTTTACGGAGCAAGCTGACTCTATCTTTGACTTCAAAGTGAAAATGACAAGCGCTTCAGACGAAGCTTTGCTTGGCTTTGCTTCAGAAGCAACGATTCGAGTGATGAAAGCTGAATTGCTTCAAAAAGATCAAGTCAGTCATGATGATCAGGCCAGTCAACTTGACTATAGCCCAGGTTGGCACCATGAAACCAATTCATCAGGTAAATACCAAAACACTGAGTCTTGGGCGTCATTTGGTCGTTTAACGGAAGAGCAGAAGAAAAATGCTAGCGTAACAGCCTACTTCTACGGTACAGGTCTCGAAATTAAAGGTTTTGTAGACCCAGGTCATGGTATCTACAAGGTGACGTTAGACGGTAGAAGAGTCGAGTATCAAGATGGCCTAGGTAATGCGTCTGAATACAACGGTAAGAAGTACTTCAGTGGTACAGCTGCCACACGTCAAGGTGATCAGACTCTCGTTCGTCTAACAGGACTTGAAGAAGGTTGGCATGCTGTAACCTTGCAATTGGATCCAAAACGTAATGATACTACGAAAAATATTGGTATCCAAGTTGACCAGTTTATCACGCATGGAGAAGATAGTGCTCTTTATACCAAAGAAGAGTTGCTTCAAGCTATGAAGAACTGGAAGGATGAATTGGATAAATTTGACCAAACAAGCTTGAAGAACACTCCAGAGGCACGTCAAGCCTTTAAGTCAAACTTGGACAAATTATCAGAGCAACTTTCAGCAAGTGATGCTAAACCACAAGAAGTTCTCAAAACAGCTACAGTCTTGCAAACGATCCTTGATAAGGAAGAAAACTACGGTGTCGAAGAAACACCAGCTCAACCAGAAGAGCCTAACTATGATAAGGCTATGGCAAGTCTAGCAGAGGCTATTCAAAACAAGACCAAAGAACTAGGTGATGATAAGGAAGCTAAGAAGAAACTAGTTGAGTTATCAGAGCAAGCTCTTACTGCTATTGAGGCAGCTAAGACTCAGGATGCGGTAGACAAAGCCTTGCAAGCAGCTCTAACTTCTATCAACCAACTTCAAGCGACTCCAAAAGAGGAACCAAAACCAGAGGAACCAGCCCAACCAGAAGAGCCTAAGATTGACTATGATAAGGCTATGGCAAGCTTGGCAGAAGCTATTCAAAACAAGAGCAAGGAACTAGGTAGCGATAAAGAAGCTAAGAAGAAACTAGTCGAGTTATCAGAGCAAGCAATCGCAGCGATCGAAGCAGCCAAGACTCAGGATGCGGTAGACAAAGCCTTGCAAGCAGCTCTAACTTCTATCAACCAACTTCAAGCGACTCCGAAAGAGGAACCAAAACCAGAGCAACCAGCACAGCCGGAAGAGCCTAAGATTGACTATGATAAGGCTATGGCAAGTTTGGCAGAAGCCATTCAAAACAAGAGCAAGGAACTAGGCAGCGATAAAGAAGCTAAGAAGAAACTAGTTGAGTTGTCAGAACAGGCTCTTACTGCTATCGAAGCAGCTAAAAGTCAGGATGCAGTTGATAAGGCCTTGCAAGCAGCTCTAACTTCTATCAACCAGCTTCAAGCAACTCCGAAAGAGGAAGAAAAACCAGAGCAACCAGTCCAACCAGAAGAGCCTAAGATTGACTATGATAAGGCAATGGCAAGCTTGGCAGAGGCTATTCAAAACAAGACTAAGGAATTAGGTAGCGATAAAGAAGCTAAGAAGAAACTAGTCGAGTTATCAGAGCAAGCCATCGCAGCGATCGAAGCAGCCAAGACTCAGGATGCGGTAGACAAAGCCTTGCAAGCAGCTCTAACTTCTATCAACCAACTTCAAGCGACTCCGAAAGAGGAAGTAAAACCAGAGCCACCAGCCCAACCAGAAGAGCCTAAGATTGACTATGATAAGGCCATGGCAAGTTTGGCAGAGGCTATTCAAAACAAGACTAAGGAGCTAGGTAGCGATAAAGAAGCTAAGAAGAAACTAGTTGAGTTGTCAGAACAGGCTCTTACTGCTATCGAAGCAGCTAAAACTCAGGATGCAGTCGATAAGGCCTTGCAAGCAGCTCTAACTTCTATCAACCAACTTCAAGCGACTCCAAAAGAGGAAGTAAAACATTCAAATCTTCCAACTGAAGGAGATAAGGTATTAGTTCAAACGCAACCAAGTCTTGAAGTAACGACAGAACAAATCGCCTTTAATACTGTTCATCGTGAGAATACCTTCTTAGCCAAAGGCAAGGAACAAGTTGTTTCAGAAGGTAAAGCAGGTCAAGTAACGACATATGTAGAAGTAGATGGAGATACACGTAAGACAGTTAAGGTTGAACGTGAAGAAGCTCAAGATCGTGTCATCGAAGTTGGTACTTTTGAAGGAACATCTGTGCCAGGTGATGGCGTTAAAAAATTGAGCTTTACTCAACCAAACCTTGAGGTAGTAGAAGAAGCTCTCAACTTCAAGACTGTTAAACGAGAAGATCCAACTCTGCCAGAAGGTGAAACTCGCGTAACTCAGGTAGGTCGCGCAGGCAAGGAACGTATCTTAACAGAAGTAGCACCAGATGGAAGCCGGACTGAAAAATTGCGTGAAGTTGTTGAAGTGGCGCAAGATGAGATTGTGCTAGTCGGAACTAAGAAAGAAGAATCAGGCAAAACAGAGGCAGCTATCCATGAAGTACCAGAGTTTACTGGTGGTGTGAATGGTTCAGAAGCAGCTATCCATGAAGTACCAGAGTTTACTGGTGGTGTGAATGGTTCTGAGGCAGCTATCCATGAAGTACCAGAGTTTACTGGTAGTGTGAATGGCTCTGAAGCAGCTGTCCACAGAGTTCCAAACTTTGAAGGAGGAGTTTCTGGTGGGGAAGCACCTATCCATCAAGTTCCAGGATTTAATGGTGGTGTAAATGGTTCAGAAGCAGCTATTCATGAAGTCGCTACACACAAGGATGAACAGTCGCATGTGGCTCAGGATATATCACCAGATAAGACTTATCAAGCACCTACAAATCGTCAAAATATTCTCCCTGAGACAGGCGCTAAAGAAACTGCTACCCTTGCAAGCTTAGGAGCTGTAGGAGCACTTCTTGGTCTAGCTGCAATGGGAAAGAAAAAAGAAGACGAATAGAATCTGTCAAACTCAAGAAAGACTGTTGAGGAAGTATAGATTTTATGGAACTTATTGCAGAATATTAAAGAAACTGCTGTAATAACTGTCCAAACTTTAGAGATTGAAACCAATAACTAATCTCAATTATAAAAAGCGAGCAAAACGAGTTTTCTGATAAACAGAAGCTGGTCTTGTTCGCTTTTTGGGGTCTTTGTCAACTGTAGTGGGGTGATGAAAGTTAAGATCTGTAGAGGTTGGGAATACTATGAATTCGCTTCGTAGTAATGAAGCTAGGTTCTGGAGGTGTGTAAATCTTCTAGAAGACCTATATTCAATTTGATGATACTAGAGAGCAAAAAAACTATTTGCAGAACGACAGATATGTGTTCATATGTTTTATATAAGAATCTTGAAATCTTGGATGGTATTTCGCCTATAATATCCTATTTTATTCTTAGGTTTTTTGTTCGTACCCTGTTTCATTCTTAGATAATGATTTTAAGTGTTATTAAGGTTAAATTTAAATAGCTTCATTTATATTTTTTATAGAAATTATCATATTTTTAATCAAAGTGATATATATATGATTCTTGTATCATCATATATTTTTTATAGTATTTTTGTCATTAAATATCATATTTCTTGCTTTTATACAGTAATAATGTATAATGAAAGTGAATATAATTAAAAAAGGAGACTGACATGTTTTTTAAACGTTCAAACGGAGAATTTCGTGAAACCGATCGAGTGACTCGATTCAAATTGATCAAGTCAGGTAAGAATTGGTTGCGTGCATCTACTTCAAACTTTGGGCTTCTAAAAGTGATTCGAGGTCAAGTCGAAGAAACTATCGTAGCCGAGGTACGTGAAGATGCTGCTTCAGTTAAGGGATTGACTAGTCGAGGTTTCATAAAAGGAATCGTAGTAGCAACAGCTGTCCTCGGTGCAACAACACTTGTAAATACAGGGTATGCTGATGAGCAAGGAAAGGACGCAGTTCCTACATCGGCTTTAGTAAGTTCAGCAGAAGTTGCAACAGGATCAGAATCATTAAGTGAGCAAGATTCTAAAGAGTCACCAGTAGTTGGCAACGAATCTGCCACAGAAGCAAAGGTAACAGCAGCAACTTCAACTGAGGTAGCTGAAGATGTTCCAGCGGTGGATGATAAAGCTGTCTTAGAACAAAATGCTTCTGAAGCAGCTTTGTTGACAAAAATTGCAGATAAATATGCGTCAAACCATCAAAATTCAGAGCAAAAAGCAGCAATCAGTGACGCAGTTGCTAAAGTTCAATCAGAATTATCAGCCGGAACTAATTTGACGGAAGCTACTGCTCAATCATACGCTGATCAACGTGCACGTTTGAGCAAGTCAGTAGATGATATGATGGCAACCTTGAAAGCCGCAGGTTTCAATGGAAATACAACTGTCAATGGTGCACCTGCAGTATCAGCACAACTGGATGCTATCTCAACTTCAAATACACTGACAGCAACATCTGTTTCTCCAAAAATGGATGAACCAAATGGAGCTTCAATTGAGGATCCAGCATGGAACAATGCAAATTATCAATTGGATCCAAATACAGATCGCTATACTTATTCAATCTGGGATCTTCAAAACTGGGCAGGTTCTGCAAATCAAGGTGGTGTTACCTATAACAATGGTGGCTACTATGTCACCTTCTCAGTAGACCGTTCTGCTGTAGGAACGACAAAGACGCCAACTGTTCATGCCCGTTTGGTAGAAAAAGCTACGGGCAAAGAAGTAGAAACTTTGGATATGACTGCCAAGTCAATTTACCAATTTAAGACTTTAGTGCAAGAAAATCCTACTTATGCACCTCAATTTGAATATACTTCTGGAGAAGCTTCACAAATTCTGGGAACATGGACTAACAACCGCGATGCTGGTCCTACTTTAGATGACAGATATAAACACCATATTCTTCAAGTTCGTGATACAGTTAAACCAGGAAATGTTGGAGAAACAAAACCGAATGTTCAAACGGTCATCCCAATTGAAAAAGTAACCCATACCACCCACTATAAGGTAGAGGGTACGAACGAGGAATTGGCTTCATACGCTCAAACGGGTATTGAAAGCCAAGCTTATCACGCCTCTAATCCGCGTACATTTGAAGGTTACGAATTCACACGGACTGATGCAGAAAAAGATATGAGCGGTTTCTTAGGTGGTGTTGGAGCTAAGTATCTAGAACTCCAAGGTGGGCGCGCTCACTACTATGTGAAACGTATTGTAGAACAAGTAGATAAAGATGGTACATCTGTTGTTAAATTGTATGCTTTAGATCCTTCGAAGGTGTCATCATATAGCCCGGCAACTGATGTAAATAATCTTAATTTAGATAACTATACACTATTGTATACCTCAGATCCTGTTAAGCCAGGAGGCAAGCCAACCCCTGCTGGAACAGCAACTGAACCAAGCGAGGTCGGATATGTTGACAGTAAGGATGGAAAATATCATCTTAAAGTAGCAACTTATACGGATAGTGGAAATGGGAATGTGCGCTTGAGTGGTTGGTACAATAAAGCTACAGGGGATGCCTTTACAGCCTCACCACAATTCTCAGCAGATGTCGATCCTGTTCGAAACAACGTTTCCAATATCATTGGTGGGAATACACCAGGAGATAAAGCTTCAGGCTATCCATCATTCTTTAACAACTACTCACTTCCTTCAGTTAAACAAATTTCTACCGATGTAACTCACTATTACCGTAAATCAGAAGTTAAAGGTAATGTTTATGTGCATTATCAAGATACAGAAGGTAAAACTATTAAGCCAGATGTAACCGATGAAAAAGATCAACCAGTTAATAAGGCCTACGATACAGTTGTAGACAATCGTCCGAACGAGATTACATTCGAAGGTAAGACTTACGAATTAGTCCCAGCTGGTAACTACACAGTAGGTGAAGTTGATGACCAAGGACATCTTACATCATCAGACCCAACAACAGGTGCAGTTGCCAAAGAGGATAAGAATGTAACCTACATCTACAAACTTAAAGAAAAGCCAAAAGGTGAAGTGGTTATCACTTATGTGGATGAGAAGGGTAAAGAGATTCAAAAACCTCGTCAAGACACACCAAACTCACCATATGATACACCATACGACACTACTGAGGAAGGTGAAAAACCAAACACAATCAAGAGTGAAGATGGTAAGACCTATAAGAT
>NZ_JBYQGQ010000021.1:0-13855 GCF_058200215.1 Streptococcus sp. SCPM-O-B-15304 (M98)
AAAAACGCTTGAAATCAATGATTTCAGCGTTTTTATTTTCTTGTTAGCATCCAAATTCTTAATTTATGAATCAAAAACACCTGATGTATTTTGGTTTGACAACATTTTAACAACTAAAAATCTTAATCTTCTCCCGCTGCTAAGAACTTTTAACAATTTTGGTACTTTCTTAATTGAACTTTATAGCGTTCTTCTCACTACTCTGCTATTATCGAACAAGCCTGAACTACAGTAGGAAGTATTATCACACTCAATCTCACAGAACTAATCTTAATGTTAAGGAATATCCTTTTCATTGCTCAAAAAAACAGTAAAACCGACTTGGTCCTACTATCTTATTTTTAAAATGTCTGGCGCTTAGCTTTTCGCTCTGCACGTCCACGAGCACGACCTTCTGCTCGCTTGGTTTTACGGCGTTTTTCATCGACAGCCCACTGGATTTTTTTCTTATATCCTGGTTTGACTTTTTTCTTTTTCTTTTTAACCAAACCAATCATTTCGATGTCCAGTTTTTCCTGTTTCTTCTCACGATTGGCACGACGATCGCGGTCATAGGTATCTTGGAATTCTCCGTCTTTAACCATCTTAGGCACAAACTTGATCCCTAGTTTCTCTAACTCACGAATATCTGAGTCCTCACTAGGCTGGTAAAGAGTAATGGCTGTACCAGGTAGACCATTACGTCCAGTTCGTCCAACACGGTGAACAAAGAAGGACAAGTCTTGTGGAATAGCATCATTGATAACATGGCTGACACCCTCAATATCAATCCCACGCGCAGCCAAGTCAGTCGCTACGATATACTCAAAATCAAGATTTTTCACCTGATTCATGATCCGTTTACGTTCACGAGGCGCAATATCTCCATGAATCTTCGCTACCTTTAGACCTTGCGCAGTCAGGTAAGCATGCAATTCATCTGCACGAGTTTTTGTATTGACAAAAATCATTGCTAAGTATGGCTGCATGACTTGAGTCAATTCATAAATCTGGGCATTCTTATCACGACCTTTAGTAGAAATCAACCAGTTATCAATGGTATCTGAGATAACTGTTTTGGTCTTGATTTTTTCCATGACGGGATTTGACAAGTATTTTTTCAAGAATGGTTGCAATTTTTGTGGGATAGTCGCTGAAAAGACCATGAACTGCAAGTCTTTCGGAAGACTTCCTGCAATCTTATCAACCGTCTCCAAGAATCCCATATCTAGAGTCATATCAGCTTCATCGACTACAAAGGTCTTAGCCTTGTGAATAGCCAAATCACCCGATTTTACCAAATCATAGATACGACCTGGTGTTCCAATGACGATATGGGGCTGGTTGCTTGCTAATTTGTCAATCTGACGGGCCTTGTCTGTTCCACCAACGTAGTTCACAACACGAATCTCAACATCTGAATGTGATGCGATCTGACGAGCCGCTTGATAAATCTGTGTTGCTAACTCACGACTTGGAGCTGTAATAACCGCCTGCACACTGTCACTCTCTTCGTCCAATTGTTGGAAAATTGGAAGCAAGAAGGTGTGAGTTTTCCCTGAACCTGTTTTTGATTCACCAACCAAGTCACGACCTGCCAAGACAATAGGAATCAACTTTTCCTGCACCTCGGTAGGAGTCGTAAACTTCAACTCCTCCAAAGCTTCTTCTATATATTTTTTAAATTTAAATTTCGTAAATGACATAATATCCTCGATTCTATCTATCTACTCATTATACCACATTTTGCTGCATTTCAGTTAAACTTTCATTTTAGATAAACTCACTGAAATTTTAAAATGTACCCGAATAAAGACAAGAAAAATACTCTCTGTCCATCCTAAACAAAGAGTATTAGATTTTTACGTAAGCTTCCACTCTTTTTTTAGCCAGTCACAAAAATGTTGATAGCGTTGGTCGAGAGCTTCATGATGCCCATAAGCATCAAAGGTGGAATATGTTGAGGGAACTGCTTCTGAAATTAAATTATGTAGATCCCTTGCAAAAACAGGAGCCTTAGATAGACGATTGGAATGATTGGCACCTTCTGTCTGACCATTTTGTAGATAAATCAGGCTTTGGCTCTGTATCAAGTCATGTTCCCTGCAAAAGTCTATAAAGTCTGGATACCAGAAGGAACCACAGATAGAGAAAATACAGGTCATAGGTAGATGATTGCTATAGAGACTATAAACAGCAGCAAGACCGCCCAGTGAATAGCCACCATAAGCAATCCTACTTTCATCAATCAAGTAGGATTTTTTTAGAGTTGTTAGAATCCCTTGAAAGACCTTTTGATTGTAGGCATCTACCTTTCCACCAAAATCTGGAGCCCCTTCTTTCAAAGAACTAGCTTTCCAAGGTGTAAAGTCATCCAGACGGTTTTCTGGAACCAAACCCACTAAAATCACAGATTGGGACAGGTCTGATAAATAATCCAGTTCCCCATCGTTTAAGAGCACAACTGGATAGGCTTGTTTAGAGTCATAGTTTGAAGGAAGACTGACTCTAACACGAATCCCTTCCCAGTTAAACTCCTTATTTCTTGATAAAGTCATTGATTTTTTCAAGTGAATCAATCACTGCAGGACCGTAGTCCATCAACTCATCGTAAGAGATGGTCATGATTTTTTGATTCTTGATTGCTGGTACATTTTCCAAAACAGCATTTGCCTTCATCAAATCCACTGCTTTTTCATCCAACTTTTGATTGCGGTCGCTGGTTACATAGATAATCAACTCTGGATCCATTGATACTAGATTTTCCAAGGTCAAGCCAGATGTTCCTGTTGCGACATTTGTGTAACCAAGTTGGTTGAGCAAACTTTCTTGAAGTGCTGACTTGTAGGCACCAAAGGTTTCATCGTTATAAGCAACCATAATCAAAGCTTTTTTCTTTTCACCCTGTGTTTCTGGATTAGCTTTTTTAACCGCATCGATTTTAGCTTGCAATTGCTCTGCGTATTGGTTTGCCTTATCTTGAACATTGAAAATGGTACCAAGATTCTTCACATCTTCAACGATATTTCCCAAATCCTGTTGGATATTTGATAGTGAGGCTTTTTGCGTATAAACAGGGATTTTATTTTCATTCCAAGCGCTGATAGTTCCCATTGACTTTTCAGAGAACATCATATTACGTCCCATCAAGGCATCAGGTTCATAAGAAAGAACTGTTTCTTGTGAGACTGATTTTTTATCACCAATATGAGGGATGGCTTCAATGGCTTCCTTGTATTTACCAGTTACGGCATTATCAGGATTGAGCATACCAGCAATTTTATCCTTCAAACCAAGTTCAAGTAGGATTTCAGTTGTTGATAGGTTGTTGGTGATGACCTTTTCAGGAGCCTTTTCAAAGACTTGTTCGACTTCATTTCCTTTGGCATCATAAGTTTTGATGGTTACAGGATAGTTGGTTTCTGTAGTGGATTTTTGACTTGTCTCTGCGCTTGATTGTGTGCTAGCTTTTTCTGTTGCACTATTTCCACAAGCTGCTAAAGTTAAGGTAGCTACTGTTAGGAGCAAAATACTGAGTGATTTTTTCATGTTTTGTTTTCCTTTTCATTTTTTATAAATAGTGAATCATGGCTTGTTGGTCTTCCGTCCAAGTAACCCTACTTTGGACACCATAGACAGCCTGCAAAGACTCTGGTGTGATGGTCTCTTTTGGAGTCCCTTGGTAAACAATCTCTCCTTCTTTCATTAGATAGAGATAGTCTGAATAGCGACAAGCTAGCTGAATATCGTGTAATACTGCTAGTACATTGATATTGAGATGTTTGACAATGGTCAACAAGTCTAGCTGGTACTTGATATCTAAATGATTGGTCGGTTCGTCTAAGAGCAAGAGTGTCGGCTCTTGGGCCAAGGCGCGTGCCAATAAAACCCGTTGTTTCTCTCCTCCTGATAGAGAAGAGTAGAGACGACTTCTCTTTTCGAGCAGATCTACCTTGACCAAAGCATCCTCAACCAAGGCAAAGTCTTTTTCTTTTTCCTTTTGTAAGAAAGAGAGATGGGGCGTTCTACCCAGCATGACGATTTCTTCAACCCTACAATCAAATTGTAACTGATTAAACTGCGTGACGACTGCCATCTGCTTTGCCGTTTCCTTGACGCTCATTTGTTCCAAGGGTTTTCCATTTAGAGAAATCAAGCCTTGATCAGGCTTTTCCTGTCGATAGAGGAGTTTCAGCAAGCTAGTTTTCCCACTTCCATTGGGTCCCAAAATGGTATGAAATTGCTTGCCCTCCAGTTTGAGCGACACTCCTTTGAGAATTTTTTTCTCTCCGATTCCAAAGTGAATATCCTGGCACATTAAATCCATATCAGACCTTCACCTCCCCTCGTCTATTTCCAACCATGTAGATAAAGAAAGGGGCACCTACTAGAGCTGTAAAAATTCCAATCGGCAGCTCAGCATTTTGAATCAAGACACGAGCAAGGACATCTGCCCAAACAACAAAAAGTGCGCCGAGCAAAGTAGCTATCGGAAAAAGTCTTCTGTAATTTGTCCCCACCAAGCTTCGTGCCAAATGAGGTGTGATGAGACCAACAAAACCAATAATCCCACAGGTCGATACCAAGATTGCTGTCATTATAGCCACAATCGTCACATAAAGATACCAGTAAAAACGTAGGGGAATCCCTAAGGTCAAAGCCGCCTCATCACCCATCATCATGGCATTAAAAACACGATATTGGGTAGAGAAAAATAAAAAAGCAATTCCCACGATTATAGTTGGCAAGGTTAAGTGAGTCCAGGAAGTTCCCGCTAAAGAACCCATGGTCCAAAACTTGATGGTCATGACACTATCAGCATTAGCGCCAATTGAGATAATAAAGTTTGAAAAAGCCAAAAATAGTGCATTCACAACTGTCCCTGATAAAATCAGGCTTGAAGTTGTCATCCTGCCTTGCATGGAAGCAATCAGAAGGACTGCAACTGTTGCCACAAGCGCTCCAAGGAAAGAGCCAAGACCAATCATGACCTTAAAACCAAGAATAATACTCAAAGTTGCACCAAAGGTTGCCCCAGCAGAAATTCCTAAAACATAAGGTTCTGCGATTGGATTATTGACCGTTGACTGCATGACGCTACCACACATGGAAAGGCCTGCACCAACTATCAAACCAAGAAAAACCCGTGGTAATCTCATATTCCAAACAATAGCAAGTGTAGACTTCGAAAGGTCTCCTATGTCCAGAGGGGCCCCCATCTTACTTAAAATAATTCTATAAGTATCACTCAAGCTAATCTGAACAGACCCCATAGAAACAGCTAGAAACAGAGAGACACCCAAAGCTCCGAGCAACAGAGCTAGGAGAAAAACATATCGCAGGTTTTGATGGCTTCCAGAAGATTTGGAAATCATGAAACCCTCCCTTAATAAAATTAAAAATTTAGACAATTTTCATAAATAGTATACCACATTTCCAAATCTGGAACAAGGCTAGAAAGATACAGACTAAAAAGACTGTTGAAACTAGAGAGCTGATTGAGCTCAGGCTAAAATCCTAATGAAACTAAAAAATCTCCCCGAAGGGAGACCTTTCTGGTTTATTTTACCTTACAGTGCTAGGAATCCTAACCGAAGAACATACTTGAGTATATTGAGGTAAGGTAACGAAAATAAAAAAGCTCTCTGAAATTAGAGAGCTCTATTCTTGCTGGATAAAACGTTTATAGACTAGGCGGCAAGCCGAAGATTGTACAAAAATTTTAGTGAAACTAAAAAATCTCCCCGAAGTGAGACCTTTCTGGTTTATTTTACCTTACAGTGCTAGGAACCGTAACCGATGATAATACTTGAGTATATCGAGGTAAGGTGACGAAAATAAAAAAAGACTACTCAATCGAGTAGCCTTACGTTCAAGATATGCTCAATTGAACACGGCATTAGCACTTGGCAAAAAGAAAAGCCCTCTGAAGTCAGAGAGCTTTTCTTTTTGCTGGATAAAACGTTTATAGACTAGGCGGAAAGCCGAAGATTGTACTGATGGTACATCGAGGCGAAGCCAACGAAGTATAGAAACGTTTTAGACGCAAGATTAACGACGAAGTCCAAGAGAGTTGATCAACTCACGGTAACGGTTAACGTCGTTTTTACGCAAGTATGCAAGCAAGTTACGACGGCGACCGATTTTCTTCATCAATCCACGGTAAGTAGCGTGGTCTTTTTTGTGTTGTTTGATGTGTTCGTTAAGGTGGTTGATTTCCCAAGTAAGGACAGCAACTTGAACCTCTACTGAACCTGTATCACCTTCGTGACGTGCATATTGTGCGATGATTTCATTTTTTTTCTCTTTTGAGATTGCCATGATGTTTCTCCTTTTTATTTGGCTTCATCCGAGTGACAGGTTGGCATGCCTGTAACCAAGAAGAAGTTATTTGTCTTTACGACAGTTTCTATTCTACCAATAACTAACTTCTTTGTCAACTGATTTACTATTCTTACTGCAAATATGCTATAATATTCATAGGAAGGATATCTAAGTTGATAGTTTTATAACGAGGTGATTACCATGCGTAAATTCTTTAAATATCTCCCCTACTATCTGGTCGTATTTTTCTTTTATTGTCCACTTTATGGATTATTTATACTACTATTACAGAATCCAAAACTAACGGAGCTCTATCTTTTAAATATATTCATCATTTCGCCTGTTGTAGTTTTTATAGTCTCTCTTCTTTATAGCTACCGATTTGGTTTTTCACTGCATTGGCTTTTAGGTAGTTGCTTACTCTATGGATTTACTATCATTACTTTCGGAGAATTTATCCTTCTCTACTTCCTAGCCTATGAAATCTTTGCCCTAGTAGGTATGGCTGTCGGTGTCGCTATTAAGAATCTAGTACAAAAACTGAAAAGGAAAAAACTTTCACAAAATCCTTGAAAAATCTCACAATCATGCTATAATAATGCATAGAGACAAGTCACTTAGCCCCTTTCTACCAGAGAGTGCGTGGTTGCTGAGAACGCATAGGAAGCCTAAACTGATACTACTCTACTGACTTTTATGCAAACATAAAACGGTGGCCACGTTAGAGCCAATCAGAGGTGTCAACAGTTTTTGTTGTACATAAATGAAGGTGGAACCACGTTGCGACGTCCTTTTTAGGATGTCGCTTTTTGTTTTTCTTGATTTAAAACTGCAAATAGGGAAACACTTCTACTTTAGAAATAATGGATAACCAATATAAGGAGAAAATCATGATTCAAATTACTTTCCCAGATGGCGCTGTTCGTGAATTCGAATCTGGCGTTACAACTTTTGAAATTGCCCAATCCATCAGCAATTCCCTAGCGAAAAAAGCTCTTGCTGGTAAATTTAACGGCAAACTCATCGATACTACTCGTGCGATCACTGAAGACGGAAGCATCGAAATCGTAACACCTGATCATGAAGACGCTCTTCCAATCTTGCGTCACTCAGCGGCCCACTTATTTGCCCAAGCTGCTCGTCGCCTCTTCCCAGACATTCACTTGGGAGTTGGTCCAGCGATTGAAGATGGTTTCTACTACGATACAGACAACCAAGCGGGTCAAATCTCTAATGAAGATCTTCCTCGTATCGAAGAAGAAATGCAAAAAATCGTTAAGGAAAACTTCCCATCAATCCGTGAGGAAGTGACTAAAGATGAAGCGCGTGAAATCTTCAAAAACGATCCATACAAATTGGAATTGATCGAGGAACACTCAGAAGACGAGGGTGGCTTGACCATCTACCGTCAAGGTGAGTACGTGGACCTCTGCCGTGGACCTCACGTACCATCAACAGGTCGCATCCAAATCTTCCACCTTCTTAATGTAGCTGGTGCTTACTGGCGTGGAAATAGCGACAACGCTATGATGCAACGTATCTACGGTACAGCTTGGTTCGACAAGAAAGACTTGAAGAACTACCTTCAAATGCGTGAAGAAGCTAAGGAACGTGACCACCGTAAACTTGGTAAAGAGCTTGACCTCTTCATGATTTCTCAAGAAGTTGGTCAAGGTCTTCCATTCTGGTTGCCAAATGGTGCCACTATCCGTCGTGAATTGGAACGTTACATCGTCGACAAAGAGTTGGCTTCTGGCTACCAACACGTATACACTCCACCACTTGCTTCTGTAGAGCTTTACAAGACTTCTGGTCACTGGGATCATTACCAAGAAGACATGTTCCCAACTATGGACATGGGAGACGGTGAAGAATTCGTTCTTCGTCCAATGAACTGCCCACACCACATCCAAGTCTTTAAACACCATGTACACTCATACCGTGAATTACCAATCCGTATCGCTGAAATCGGGATGATGCACCGTTACGAAAAATCTGGAGCTCTCACTGGTCTTCAACGTGTGCGTGAAATGTCTCTCAACGACGGTCACCTCTTTGTAACTCCTGAACAAATCCAAGAAGAATTCCAACGTGCTCTTCAGTTGATTATCGATGTTTATGAAGACTTCAACTTGACTGAATACCGCTTCCGCCTCTCTCTTCGTGACCCTCAAGATACTCACAAGTACTTTGATAACGATGAAATGTGGGAAAATGCTCAAACCATGCTTCGTGCTGCCCTTGATGAGATGGGTGTTGACTATTTTGAAGCTGAAGGGGAAGCAGCCTTCTACGGACCAAAATTGGATATCCAAGTCAAGACAGCTCTTGGTAAAGAAGAAACTCTTTCTACTATCCAGCTTGACTTCTTGCTTCCAGAACGCTTCGACCTTAAATACATCGGAGCTGATGGTGAAGAACACCGTCCAGTTATGATCCACCGTGGTGTTATCTCAACTATGGAACGCTTCACAGCGATTTTGATTGAGAACTACAAGGGCGCTTTCCCTACATGGTTAGCACCTCACCAAGTGACTCTTATCCCAGTTTCTAACGAGAAACATGTGGACTACGCTTGGGAAGTAGCTAAGAAGCTCCGTGACCGTGGTGTCCGTGCGGATGTGGATGAACGCAATGAAAAAATGCAGTTCAAGATCCGTGCTTCTCAAACACAAAAAATTCCTTACCAATTGATCGTCGGTGACAAGGAAATGGAAGAGAAGGCTGTAAACGTTCGCCGTTATGGTCAAAAAGAAACTGAAACTATGCCTGTAGACGCATTTGTAGAATTGATTCTTGCAGATATTGCCAACAAATCACGAGTTGAAAAATAAACGATAAAATCTGGGATAAAAATTCCAGCTAAATAAAGAAGCAACAACTGAAAACGTTGTTGCTTCTTTATTTAGCCTGAGCTAGTAGTGATTGGTCAAACTTCCACAAATAGTATCCTCATCAACAATTCTTTCTATCCATTAACTTTTGGATATAGGATATCCTCCCAGGATTTGCTTCCATGAGTTAGATAAGTTGACTATCCTCAATCCTTGTCTGCTTCATTTTCTTTTGCGCGATCGTTTTGTAAATCTTTTTCAGAGAGTTTTTGTTCGATATACTTGTCAATGTTTTCGTAAAATTCCTTGGTCGTCTCACTATCTAATTTTGCCGAATTATGGAATTGCTTGACTTTCAATTGAACAGATTGAATACCGTAAGAGGCTTGTTTTTGGCGAATGGTTTCTAATTCTTCTTCTGAAATCGGATCTCCAACAACCGTCAAGACCAATTCATTATTACTTGACTTGTAGACTTGATTAATGACCGTATGATTGGCGAACTCATTTCCTACAAACTGTTTGATCCCTTCTTTTCGCGCTTGATCCATCGTCAGAGTGACTGCTGAATAGCTGGCTGGAAGAATCAACAATACAATCAAAGATATCAAGCCAATTCTCATTTTAATGCTCAGCTCTTTAAATGAAGTTAAAGGAGATTTTCTCATCAAAATTCTTGTTCCAACAATGTTGGCTAGCATGATAAAGACACAGTTGATCAAGAAAAGATAGAGAGCCCCCAATAAAAATCGTACATTCCCATTAGCTAAACCATAGCCAGCAGTACAGATAGGCGGCATCAGAGCTGTAGCAATGGCTACTCCTGGCACGATATTGTTTGCTTCTTTTTTCCTTGAACCGATCACACCAGCAATCCCACCAGCAATAGCAATGAGGACATCCCAAATGGTTGGAGAGGTTCGTGCAATCAACTCGCTACTTGCATAAGACAAGGGAGAAATCCAGAAATACAGAGTCGAGACAAGCAAACTGACCAACACTTGAGTCAATAAAACCTCTAGAGATTGCTTGATTAAACGCGTATCAAAAATAGCTAAACCGAATCCCAGTCCAACAATCGGTGTCATGAGAGGTGAAATCAACATGGCTCCTATAATGACAGCTGTTGAATTCATATTTAGTCCGATAGAGGCAATAAAAATTGCACACATCAAAATCGCTGTATCTCTCAATCGAACATGAAGGTCATCGTATAATTTCTCACGGTATTCCCGTGTTGAATAATTGGCAGTCATTTGTCCTCTCCTCTTTCCTTATTTAAATTGGTATAATAATTAAAAATAACAGCTGATAAACAGCCAAAAAATATGAGCCCATAAATCGTCAAGAAGACACTGGTAATCCTTCCAATCAAGGTCACAGCTAGGAGATCCCCGTAGCCGACAGTCGTCGAAGTCACAAAAGCATACCAAAGACCGTCTCCGTAATTTGTGATAGCAGGTTCAACTAGGAAAAGCACGCCTCCTGACCCAAAAACAAAGGTCACAAAACTCAGAGCAAACCGAGTAAAACCCGTAACCTGCATAATATGCCATAACATTTTTAAACGTTTCATTTGTTCTCCTTATTCATACTAGCTCCTGACCGAGCCGTTTTTTTCCAATAATCAAAGTGAAGATAGGACATGATCTCCATCAGAGAAAGATAGACAAACTGATAGATCTGATTTAAGCTGATTATCAACTGATATTGTTTGAAAAATGACTGGAAGAAAGACCAGATATGACTGTCTTGAATCAGTCCCTTCTTAATATCAGACAGGATATTAGCTAAAGCTCCCAAGGACTGAAACGGTAAATCCTTGACATTTATATAGATCCGGTCCACCACATCATTCAGACTGGTATCTTGGATGGCATGAAATTCTCCAAAGAGAACTCCTGCCGCTCCAAGAGTAGAAACAAATTCCACCAAATAATTTCTGAGGAAATTTTCTCAACCTTTTCCCATAATGTGTTTAGTGCCATCCATAACGATCCCAACCAGAAAAAGGAAAGAAAACAAGCAAAGAAATTTTGCCGTAAATCCCAAAAAGCTTCAAGACTTGGTGTTGTTGGTTTTTCTAACTCTAAAACCAAGATGGTCATAATAATTGCTAGAACAGCATCTGTCAATACAATTAATCTGTCTTTCTTCATCGGATTGCATCCCCTTTCTTTTTTGTAACATTCTATCTTATCGCATAATATTGGATATTCTTTCATAATCCGACTACAAACAAAAATAAACCAAAAAGTATGTCCCTATTATACTATATTTAACTCTAGAAGTATTCATCCATCTAATTAATAAATATATCATATTTCACAATAAGTGAATACTATCAAAGATTCATCCCCTTTCACTTCATCATGTAGTGTTGCTTAGATTTATCAAAAACAACCAAATTTGTATTAATTTCAAGTATCACCTAGTTACAAAAATTTGGGGTGAACAGAAAAAGCATCCCGTATTTTTGATACGAAATGCTTTCAATAAGTTTAAATAAGTTTTAACGTTTACTAAATTGTGATGCTTTACGAGCTTTTTTCAAGCCTGGTTTGGAAAGTATGAATTTCAGTTGGACTAAAAACAGCGTAATATCAAGACTTTTCTCCGCTTTTATAAAAGCTTTTTTCCAATCAAATTCAACTAATTTTATCCGAATGGTGTGGATTTTACCCCCAAAATTACAGAGAATGGAGCTGATAAACACTAAACGTTCACACCATTAGTTAAATGATTTTTTGTTCATCATTTTTCTTAGATGATAGAACTTCTAATTTATTTCTTATTCAAGCAAAAACAACCTGCTATAAGTAAGAAAGAGGAAGATACAAGAAAAACACGGCGTAAAAACCGATTCAGTTCATTGTCCTCAATCCTTGTCTGCTTCATTTTCTTTTACGAGATCGTTTTGTGAATCTTTTTCAGAGAGTTTTTGATCAATATACTTGTCAATGTTTTCATAAAATTCCTTGGTCGCTTCACTATCTAATGTTGGCGAGTTCTGAACTTGATTCACTTTCAATTGAACAGATTGAATACCGTAAGAGGCTTGTTTTTGGTGGAGTGTTTCTAATTCTTCTTCTGAAATCGGATCTCCAACAACCGTCAAGACCAATTCATTGTTACTTGACTTGTAGACTTGATTAATAACCGTATAATTGGCGAACTCTTTTCCTACAAACTGTTTGATCCCTTCTTTGCGCGCTTGTTCTATTGTCAGAGTAACTGCCGAATAGCTAGCTGGAAGAATCAACAATACAATCAAAGATATCAAGCCAATTCTCATTTTAATGCTCAGCTCTTTAAATGAAGTTAAAGGAGATTTTCTCATCAAAATTCTTGTTCCAACAATGTTGGCTAGCATGATAAAGACACAGTTGATCAAGAAAAGATAGAGAGCCCCCAATAAAAATCGTACATTCCCATTAGCTAAACCATAGCCAGCAGTACAGATAGGCGGCATCAGAGCTGTAGCAATGGCTACTCCTGGCACGATATTGTTTGCTTCTTTTTTCCTTGAACCGATCACACCAGCAATCCCACCAGCAATAGCAATGAGGACATCCCAAATGGTTGGAGAGGTTCGTGCAATCAACTCGCTACTTGCATAAGACAAGGGAGAAATCCAGAAATACAGAGTCGAGACAAGCAAACTGACCAACACTTGAGTCAATAAAACCTGTAGAGATTGCTTGATTAAACGCGTATCAAAAATAGCTAAACCGAATCCCAGTCCAACAATCGGTGTCATGAGAGGTGAAATCAACATGGCTCCTATAATGACAGCTGTTGAATTCATATTTAGTCCGATAGAGGCAATAAAAATTGCACACATCAAAATCGCTGTATCTCTCAATCGAACATGAAGGTCATCGTATAATTTCTCACGGTATTCCCGTGTTGAATAATTGGCAGTCATTGGTTACTCCTTTTATTTCATATAATCTTGTTTCTGCAAAGACGATGGCAGAGAGACTTCTGTCCAATCTTACATATTTTTAATTCTCACCTGTCATTCTTTTGAAAATTATCCTTTAAATATCCATCAGTCCATCCTGCATATTATATCAAAAATTTTACAATCTTTCTCTGAAGAACTCAATCAATTTAAAAGATAGAGAAAGGTAGAAATTTTTGTTTCCTTATCCAAAGAAGAAAAAAACGTTATCTCCTCTGAAAGAAGATAACGTTTTAATGTTTAAACATGATGAGTGTGTTTGGTTTTCCAATTTTGCATCATGCAAACCACCCAAGGTGTTGTGTTCCCCAAGGTAAACCCGCAAATTATAGCTACTAAGATAGAGTATCCAATATAATCTAGGATTCCTCCGTCAAAATAACTTTCATACTTTACATTATATCCTTTATTTTTACATTTGAACAATTCTACGATAACTTCTTGAAGTAATCATAAAGATAAGTACGTAGATGAGGGCAAAGATACCACAAATAGAAAGTGTTACACTTAACATCATAGCTGTATCTACTACCCCAATGACCTTAAGAATCAAACTTAACATATGATAGGCAAAAGCCAAGTGTAGGAAAGCAAAGATTACAGGGAGGAAGAAAACAGTCAAGACTTGCTTGTTAATGGTTTGTTTGATTTGTTTTTGATCCAAGCCCACTTTTTGCAGGATGACAAAGCGTTCACGATCCTCATAACCTTCTGAGATTTGTTTATAGTAAATGACCAGTACAGTACCTAC
>NZ_JBYQGQ010000022.1:0-10305 GCF_058200215.1 Streptococcus sp. SCPM-O-B-15304 (M98)
CTACAATGTATCTATACATAGTGCTATATTTGTGTAGCAAATAAAAAACCTAGGAGGAAAAATGAGC
This sequence comes from Streptococcus sp. SCPM-O-B-15304 (M98), assembly GCF_058200215.1. NCBI lineage: Bacteria > Bacillati > Bacillota > Bacilli > Lactobacillales > Streptococcaceae > Streptococcus > Streptococcus sp. SCPM-O-B-15304 (M98). Next base: position 68 of record NZ_JBYQGQ010000022.1, read on the forward strand.
GTTCAAATCAGCGTGAGAGTTTCAAAAGAACAAAAGGAGAAACTGGTAGAACTAGCTAAAAATGATAACAAAACAATTACACAATACATAGTAGATCGCTGTATTGTAGAAGAGAGCTATACAGATGCTAGCAATCGTGTAGCAGAGGTTCTACACGAGCAAATTGAGCAAATTCGTGCTGATTTTGAGACTGAACGTAGCTTTTATGTTTCTCAAATTGAGCAAAAAGATAAACAAATTGCTGAAATGTTAGAGACTAATAATAATCAACTCCAGTTGATTGGAGCACTCACAATAAAAAATGAAACTCTACTTTTAGAAACAAAACAAAGCTGGTGGAAACGATTGTTTTCTAGTAAGAAGAATAAATAATGGTCTATAGCTAGTAGAAATTTTGGAAGTGAGGATTTCATTTTGATAAATTTTAAAAGAAAAATGCCCAGGCGTTTATTAAACGTTGGGAAAATAGAGGAAAGGGAGTTATATAGGTAAATAGATTATGAGGACACGAAATGTTGTAGTTGAAAAATGGAATCCAAAATGGAAAGAAGAATTTGAAAAAATAGTAGAATCACTTGGAAAAGAAATCATTCAGAATGTAATTAAGATTGAACACGTAGGTAGTACTTCGGTTGAAGGGATGTCAGCAAAACCAATAATTGATTTGGATATTGTTATTGAAAATGATAAGTTTCTAATTTTAAAAAAATTGCTTGAACGTAAAGGGTATGTGCATGAAGGCGATTTAGGTATTAGAGATAGAGAGGCTTTTTCGTATATTAATAAAAATGATTTAATGACACATCATTTATATGTATGTCCTAAAGACTCTGAAGAATTATTTAAACATATTACTTTTAGAAATTATTTAAGTCAACATTCTGAGTTAGTGGATGAATATTCAAAAGTTAAAGAAAGAGCTGCTGTTTTATTTCCGGATAATATAGATAAATATATAGAATATAAATCAGGTGTTATTGAAAAAATTTATAATCAATGCGGTCTATTGTAAGTTTTTAACCGTTCTAATTTTTTTGTTTCAATATATCACATAAATATGAAAAAATTATATCTCTCAGACGCTTAGAAAATGAAGTTATCAAGCTTTATATGGGGGATGCAGTAGCATTGGATTTAGCTCCGATACAAATAAAGAATTAAAAAACTATATACAAGTTCAAATACTATTGTGTACAATACTTTCCCTTGGTTAGATATTAGTGAACAAGAGAAAAAAGCAATAGAGTTAACTGCGCAAGAGATACTAAAAGTAAGAGCTAAATATTCTACAAGCAGTCTTGCTGCGTTGTACGATGACAATATTATGCCTTCTAATCTGAGAACAGCACACCAAAAAAAAATGATCGAGTAGTTATGGAAGCTTATGGTATGACAAAAATCGTAGACGGGAAGAAAACTTGGTTAACAGAAAGTGAAACAGTAGCAAGATTATTTGAGATGTATGAAGAGTTAACAAAATAGACCTAATTTAGGTCTATTTTTTTGTATAATCGACTTCGATTTGCGGGATTTTATACAAAAACTCTGCATTTTTGATGCAGACATGACAATTCTGAGAGCTTTTCAGTTTTTTACGTAAACAACTAATCATCTAGACTCTTAGAGCCCCAAGGACTTACGAGAAACCCTTAATCAAACTTTCCGAAAAAGACCAATTTTTCGGAAAGTTGTGATGATAACAATTTCATGGATTTGGAAAGAATTTTCATATTGAGAGTAATTAAAAATATTGAAATATAAGTGATTTTAGGGAAGTACTTTTAGGTATTTCCAATGTCATGATTTAAAAATGGGGCAAAAAATTATTTTATCAGTAACCTAGGCTCGATTAATTGCTTACATCATCTCAATGTTTCTTATTCCAGACGAATCCCGTATATACAAGTGCGGACATTAACATGATCCAAAGTAACAATGCTAAAATTTGTATGTTATAAAGACTGAAGGCAGAGATATCATTAACATATTGATTATGCGCTCCTAATAGAGAAAAATCTGTTAATAATTTAGCAAATTTATTTATGCTCGAAAACATAGGGAGAGTCATAATGACAAGATAGAATATTAGACTTACAGCAGAGGCTTGTGTTTGATTCTTACTAAACAAAGCTATTGCAAAGTTGACCAATATAAAACAAAGTATCGTAAGGAAGGTTACTAATGAATATAGAGCAAGATTAGGTATTGAGATGCCAAAAGTAATAGGCATCACCCAAACACCTATAATTGAAAATAGAAATGGAAATAAGATTGTAGAAAAAATATACTCTGGAGTTTTGACTCCTGTTAAAATCAACGTTCTTAAATTCTTTTTATCTTTTTCTTCGCTGATGATTAGTGTAGTAAAAGTTCCAGCAGTCAGACTATAGATGGTAATAATCGCCATACTCATTAAAAAGACCGAACCACGAACATCTGGCACAAAGTTTAAAAGTGAGAAGTCGACTATTGGTGTGAATACACATACAAATAGAATTATTTTGTTATGAAGAAGGTATCTATACCGTAACCATAACAAACTAAAAAATCGTTTAAGCATATTATAATTTGTCTCCTGTTAATTGAATAAAGATACTCTCAAGGCTTGTTTCTAGAGTATTGATCGTTTTAGTATTCTCTCCTAGATACTTATAAGCTTCCTCTTTAGGAACAATTATCTCTCTTCCATCAAAATAGCTTATTTTAACCTTATCAGTCTGACTGTACTTATCAATAATCTCCCGAGGCGAACCTTGTTCAACGATTTTTCCTTCATGAAGCAAAGCGATTGAATCACATAATTTGGTCGCCTCATCCATGTTATGAGTTGTTAAAAAAATAGTTGCCCCAGAGTTTTTAATTTCTAGTAGTAGTTCATGAACGATTTGAGATAGGGTTGGATCCATTCCAGAAGTTGGTTCATCTAAAAAAATTACTTTTGGTGAATGTAGAATCGCCCGAATTAACAACATTCGTTGTTTCATTCCAGTTGATAACTTCTCTGCTTTATTAAATCGATCATCATATAACTTCAATCGCTTTAATAAATGATCTAGATATGATATTTCTACATTGTGGAATTTAGCAAAAAATAAAAGATTATCGTACAGAGATAGTCTATCATAGAAGCCTACATTATCACTCATAATTCCTAATTCTAAAAAGTCGTCAGAGGTTAATTGGGTGCAATCTTTTCCTAAGATTTTAACCTCTCCTTCATCAGGTGGTAACTGACCGGTTAAAATATTGATTGTCGTAGTTTTGCCAGCACCAGATGGTCCTAAAAAACCAAATATTTTTCCACTACTTATTGAGAGACTGATTTCCTTGAGTGCTGTTTTATCTTTAAATTTTTTGGTAAGATTTGAAATTAAGATACTATCGTTCATTTTATATCTTTCTTTTAGAAAATTATTACGTGACTTGTTAGCATCACGATAAATTGGAATACAGGAACTTTATTTACCAGTTCATAGGCTTATTCCTAAAGTTTTAAATCTATAATACTAAGATTTAAAAGATAAAGCAAGACTTGTTCTTTAGTTTGCTAATTTTTGAGATGCACTTTATTCGCAGATAGTTTTTTAACTTATCGTATTATAATCTGTGAATGAGAGTAAAGGTGTATTTTCTAGTTTATATAGAAGAGGTGGTACAAATCTATTTGTTTTAAATAAACAAAAAAGCCTTGAAATTAAGGCTTTTTCCTGTTGATTTAGATGCCCCCTGCAGGTAACAAAAATACTACATAATGTGAGAATTAAGGAAGATTTTTTCAGAATTAAAACTTTATTATTCTTGTTTATAATTTTGATATTCTTCAAATAGTTTTTCGAACAAGTCTTTGTTGTAAAAAAAGATATAATCAAAGTCTTCAGTTTCACTAGAAACTATTTGAGGGATAACTTTTGTTTTATAATCTTCAGCTAAATCTGACTCTTTACTATCTAATTTTAACATGAGTTCAAGGGGGACATCTTTCGCTTTAAAAATATTTTCTAATATATAAAAATTGTCTTGATCAAGTACAGCTTCACGTAAATTAGCTTGTTTCGGATTTGTTAAGATTTTATAGATATCGTATAGATCTCGAGCACGTGTTTTATTACCGACTAACTTGTAATCTTCGAGCTGCTGACAGGATGCTCTTATTTTCTCATAGACAAGCATTAATGGACTATATAAATAAATAGTTGTTCCTTCTAAATCATAACTTTTTTTATCAGCAACATACTCATCATAGCTCAAATCTATTTCTATCTTTTTTCTATTATTTTCTAAATCTTCTCCGTATTTACTTAGCTCCTTCATATTATCAAGATCCTGTGAATCTATTTTATCTTGATGCTTTTCTATATCGACTATCGTAAAAGAAATCTTATATCCTCCCCAATATGGAGGCAAGTCTTTTTTCCTTTTTTGAGGTTTTTCAATGAATTTAAATCCAACAACTAAAAAACCAACTTGCCGAAAGGCATCTAAAATTAAAGCTCGTAATTTTTCCCCTTCGTTCTCTTTTTGATATCTTATAGATTCTTTGATTGAGAAATCTAAATCTTGAGATGCGCGATCAGTTATGTCATAAAATTTTAAAGCATTGCCACCTTTTAGAACTAAATCTTCCTTCAGGTCATTATCTGAGTAAATTGCTTTTAAAATGGTATTTCTAATTTTATCTGGCGTCATTTTATTTGGTGTCATAAGTAAATCCTATAAAATACTGTATTTTACTCTATATTATAGCATTATTAAATAGACAATATATAGAGAACCTCTTGTTTTTAAAATTTTTTATTGTATAATTAAGCTATGGTATATATACCATAGCTTTAGGTTCCTAATTAAAAGTTAATTTAAGGTATGGTATATATACCATACCTTATAGAAAAGATTGTTTATAAAAATAACTCAGGAGTTTGTTTAGATGGCCCTTACAGATTATGAAATTGAAGAGATTTTAAAAAAATATGATATAAAAAAAGACGTCTATGGTTTTATAAAATATTCTGACGAAATTGTATTAGAAGCCCAAATGAATTTTGGAAATATTTTAAACAGAACTTCTATAATAGCAATTATTAAAAAATTTAAAGAGGAGTTCGAGGAAGGTAAAAACACAGGGAAACTTAAGTCAAAGGCTACATTGAATAAATTTATCGAGATTGTCGTTGATAAGCTCGAGCTTTTTAAATCCATAAAAATCATGAATGAATATAAAGGTGATTATATAAATCGTTATGTAGCATCTTATACCTACGTTTCTCCTTACGAAATTGCTTTGTCGTTACTATCTAATTCTTTTTTATCTCATTACAGTGCTATGTATATTCATGACTTGACTATTAATGCTCCTAAAGATATCTATATTAATAAAGAACAATTCCCCAAAAGTTCTTATTTAAGAGATGGGAACAATATATCTCAGGGACGGATTGACTATGCATTCTCAAAAAAAATGCGACGGACCAATATGATTTACTCTTTTAGTTACGACGGCACATCTTATAAAGTACACGTTCTAAATTCAAAAAATACTCATAATACAGGCGTTATATCTAAGGATGTCATTGGTTTTTCAAAGCCTATCAAAACTACAAATATTGAGAGAACGCTAATTGATGCTATGGTAAGGCCTGGATATAGTGGAGGCGTTTCTGAAATTCTTGATGCCTTTATTCGGGCTGAAAATATAAATATTAAAAAGATTTGGGAGTATCTTGAAAAATTTAATCATTCTTACCCATACTATAAATCACTTGCTTTCTATTTGAAGAATGCAGACTATAATTACAAGTCAGAGTTTAAGAAATATAAGAATGATCCTAGAAATCATTTGACATTCTACCTTGACTATCAAATGATAGCCCCAAAAGAAGATGAGGAATTAGGGGTACTCTATCCAAGAAGCATAGATGATATTTCCTAAAAAGTTATGAGATATTACTTATAGTGGAAGATATTTGTAGAAAATAAAAAAAAGAGACTTCAAATTAAGTCTCTTTTTTATAAGGCAATCTCCATTAATTATTACGATCATGAAAAAGATAAACGAAGCCACGTTTCGATTAATAATTTAGTAATGATTGATAGCGAGATTCCAAGCTCTCTTTTTTGTCTGCGTGGTTCGCGGACAAATCGCACGCTAGTTCGTGCGACGGGTGAAGACCATTCTTTTGCTGATAATTTTAGCGAAGCTGAAATTATTTTGTTAGCAAAAGATGGGCAAGCAAAAATTGCAGTGGGCAATTTTTTCGGTGCGGTGTTCGCGCCGATTTTTTTCGAGTCCACTTTGTTGGCCGAAAAACGCAGTGAATTTTTTGGACCATGATGGGCCAAAAAAGGGGTGCAACCCATGGCCCTCGGCAGAGCGTTTTAGTTTTGTACGTTGCGCAGCAATGTCAAAACTACAAAAACATTACTCTTTGACAAAGAGTAACAGAAACTCTGCTTGATCCGAGAAAGATATTTTTATTTTCAACTGATTACATATCGACAATAGTTGGCGTGGAATAGCGATAGCCCCACGCCGTAGCCCAACATTTTGGGCTAAATGTTTCTCTTTAAACTGCTGAAACTATATAGAAATCCATAGATTTAAAAATCATGGACTTATATAGTGTTCCATAAATCCTAAAAAGATGGGCTTATATAGTAATCCATGAATTCTAAAAAGATGGATTTATATAGTAGTCCATAAATTCTAAAAACGTGGACTTATATAGTGTTCCATAAATCCTAAAAAGATGGACTTATATAGTGTTCCATAAATTCTAAAAAGATGGACTTATATAGTAATCCATAAATTTTGAAAAGATGGGCTTGTATAGTAATCCATAAATTTTGAAAAGATGGGCTTGTATAGTAATCCATAAATTTCAAAAAGATGGGCTTGTATAGTAATCCATAAATTTCAAAAAGATGGGCTTGTATAGTAATCCATAAATTTCAAAAAGATGGTCACTATATAAGACCATCTTTTTGAAAAACAAATGCTCAAATAAATTTGCTAATCACGTTTTTAACGGAAATTTTAAAAAATTTTTATTATCTTTTGTTTTTTATGGCATACTACTATCACAATAGTAAGAGAGGAAACAGACGAATGAATCAAATGACCATTTCTTTCAAAACAAAAACTGGCATGACAAATATACGCCATAATAACAGAGAATTGAGCGAAGAAGAATTTAAGAGTAATGAACACAAGCATATCAATCGTGCATTGTCCCACGAAAATATAACGATTATTAAACGTGACATAAAAGAAGTCTATCACGATGAATTTGACGATGCTTTAAATACTTACAATTCAAAACAACGGAGGAAGGATAGAAAAATTGAAGACTACTACAAACACGTTAAAAAATCAAAGACATTAGATCTGCAACGTGAATTTGTAGTCTCAGTAGGTAATAAATCCGACTGGGAAAAGATGGATTTAAAGAAAAAAAGAAAAGTAGGAGAGGCTCTAGCAAGCTACGTAAGAGATTTTAATGAACGGCACGATCATTTAGTCATCTATAATGCAGTTGTCCATTTAGACGAAGATGGAGCTCCTCACGCTCATTTTAACGTTGTTCCTATTGCTGATGGATATAAAAATGGTCTTTCAAAACAACCATCTTTTTCAAAAGCTCTCCTCCAGGAAGGATTTAAAGAAAAAGGCCGTGGCCAACTGAAACAATTTCGTGATCATGAAATTGATAGGATTCAATACTTTATGAAAAACCTTAATATCGAACGCAAGTTAGGTCAGACGAATGATATTAAGGATATGCGAGAATATAAAGAAACTATGCGACAAATCGAATTACAGAAGCAGCAAGAAGAGAAGGAACTGCAGCACTTAAAGAATGAGGTCGCAAACATGTCCGAAGAGTTGGATAAAGCAAAACTAGAAGATGAGACTATCAATGCTATGTTACGTCTTAAAATGATCAGTGAAACCGAAGTAGATAAAAGTCAATTTGAAATCAAAGAGCGAGGGCTATTTAATAACCGTGAACGTGTTGTGATTGTTCCTGAAGATGAGTTTGATAGAATAGCCATGAAGGCGAACTATAGTCCATTGTCGAATTTGTTGAACGATTTTAAAGAGTCTATTCTTCAAATAGGGTTCATTAAAAAGTTACATTCTACAATTTCATCTTTAAAGAACGTAATCAAAGAACTGAAAGCAGAATTCCAAAAAGAGAAAACTAAATTGGAAAAAGAGAATCGAAATGCTTGGGATAAGTATTTCAAGGCTAAGGAAGAAGCTGATACTTATAAACGCTTTAAATCAGAGTTTGAAAGATATTTATCTGAAGAGGAAAAAAATGAGATCTCAGATAAAATCTATGAACGTCAAGAAGCTGAAATTGAAGGAGGTTTGTGGCAAGATTTTGATTTAGATCGTTAGATAAATTAAGGGAACCTTTATTCTTTTCTCCTCCTCAGTATGTAATAGTAATAGTAATAGTAGGAAGGGATTTAAGGGTCTAAAAACCCTATAACAGAGGGATTCTATTTATTAAAGTACACCAAAATGCGGGGTAAAGTAAACAAGAATGCGGGGTAAAGTAAACAAGAATGCGGGGTAAAGTACACCAAAATGCGGGGTAAAGTAAACGAAAATGCGGGGTTTGATTTTTGTGTTCGTCATTTCGCTATTAAAAATATTATATAAGAAAAACTCAACTATGTCACACCAAAACCGAGAATGGTTGTTTTTAGCAAAAAAAAGTGTTATAATGTGCTTAACAATAAAATGAGGGCACAAATGTCAGAAAAAACAACTGCTAAAGAAGTAAAACAGATACATAATGATAACGAGGAAGTCTGGAAGTTATCAAATATAGAAAGATCAGAACTTGCTAAGAGTCGGAATTTATTGATCACTAATCTTGCAAATAAAATGAATTCTTCTCAAAATGTACTATTCTCGTTTGCATTACTTAATGCAAATATTGAAGATGATTTTGCTGAATCAGAGTTTTCATTAACCGCTTTGAGTAAGTTTTTAAATAATCAAAATTATCAAAAATATGATACTAGAAGGATTTTAAAAGATTTAAAAACAATTGCAGAAAATAGTCTTTTGATGATGGATGAAGAGATGGTTGCAAATCCTCAGAATGGGAAAGCTAAAGGAATTTTGATTTTTAGTGACTATTCATATAGTCGAGGGATTTATCATCTTACTTTCAATTCTACCCCGATTGGTAAGAAACGTTTAACTCCGATCATTGATCTTTTACGCTCAAAAGAGGATAATCCATTAATTTATAATCTTGCTACTTTCTCAAAACTTAACTCCAGGGGCCAAAGTTTGTACGAGCATTTATTAATTGCAACTGCTCAAAATAAGAAAAAACTCAGTCTCAGTTTAGAAGAATTAAGAGGAATTTTTAAAGCTAACGGCAAGAGTATGGAACGATTTAATGCTATTAAAACTAAACATTTAATTCCAGCGCTTGTGAGTATTAATAAAAATACTGGTCTAGATGTAAAAATGGAACCCATTAAAGAAAGCAGACGTATTGTTGGAATTAATCTTTATTGGTCACAAGAGAAAGTTAAATTGCCTTCAACAGAAAAGCAAATTAGTCTTATGCATGATTTTTATGTTCAGCTAAGCAAGCTTAATCTAACAAGTAAAGAAGATGTTGTCTTATTGAGTCAACTTAAAGATCCTCAACTGCTTGATAGAGAACAAGCAAGCAAAGCAATCGCTAAAGCTAAAAAAATCAGAGATACATTTAAATCAGCTCAGAATTTGATTGAAAATCAGAAAGAAGATGTAGAGTTATTAGAGCAATACACAGATTTTTTTAATAAGTTTCCAAATGTAACCAATTCTGTAAAAGAGTCTATTGTAGTAGAAATTCTAAAATTCTCTGAAGAATATAGGGAGCAATTACTTGAGTATGCTTACAATTTGTATCTTCAGAATGGAGCTAGCTCACTTAATTATATTGTGACAACATTGCAGGAATGGTCAGATAATAATGTAACTTCATTAGCAGATGCTAGGAAGCTACATGATGATACCTATGGCCCTTCATACGATCCTTTGCCTAACCCTGATGATGTAGAAATCAGCCCAGAGTTTGAAGCTGCTATGAATCTATGGTCAGATAAACGAGGGAAGGAAGGAAAACAATAATCAATTTTAAAAAGCAGCAGTAAACTGCTTTTTTTTGCCACTTATTTAAGTGTTTTTATGAAAATATGTGTGTAGAATTGTGTAGAATATG
>NZ_JBYQGQ010000023.1:0-4288 GCF_058200215.1 Streptococcus sp. SCPM-O-B-15304 (M98)
ATAACGATGGAACAGCGACAGTAACCTTCCCAGATGGTTCAGTAGCAGTCTTGACACCAGAGAAGACAGTGAAAAAAGCAACTAAAGAGTCATCTGCTAACCCAGCATCTAAGAAAGCTGGAGCGAAAGAATTGCCAAATACTGGTACAGAGCAATCTAATGCTTCAGTTGGTCTAGCACTACTTGCAGCAGCGACAGGTGGACTTCTCTTCGCTAAAAAACGCAAGGAAGAAAAGTAAATAAAAAGCTCAAATAAAGCAAAACTGAGAATGATTATTCTTTCAGACTGCTAGAAAAACCGTAAGAAGAAATTCTTACGGTTTTTTGATTATGTGACTATTAGTCGTCTCGCTCCGTGAGGTGCGAGACAAATAAACCACCCGCTATGCGGGTGCGCGTCGAAGGTTATACCAAAAAAACTCCAAACGCGATACAATAAAGGTGTTCAAGCCAATTGTAAAGCGAAAGGAGAAAACCATGGCACAAAAGTCTCATAGTTTATCACACACAAAGTGGCACTGTAAGTATCAAATTGTGTTCACCCCTAAGTATAGACGAACAGTCATCTATAATCAATATCGGAGTAGTTTAGGTGAAATATTTCATCGCTTGTGTAGTTATAAAGGTGTTGAAATTATTGAAGGACACTTGATGGCAGATCATGTACATATGTTGGTAAGTGTTCCACCAAGGATAAGTGTTTCTAGTTTCATGAGTTATTTAAAGGCTAAAAGTGCACTCATGATGTTTGGCAAACACGCCAACCTCAAGTACAAGTTTGGTAATCGACATTTCTGGGCGGAAGGTTATTATTTGAGTACAGTAGGGCTTAATGAAGTCACAATAAGGAAATATATTCAAGATTAAAGAAATTATCCAGTGGATGATTTCTTCACGAGTATGAAAATTTGAGAACGAGTACAGCATGATATAGCTCTAGATAAATTGAGTGTAAAAGAATATGAGGATCCCTTTAGGGATAGTGGTAAGTAATACTAAAGCCTCTTTAAGAGGCAAGTGACGAGTCAAGCGCAATAGAGCTTGAACAACGTGAAAGCCAGCGTCTAAAGACGCTGGCTGGTAATTTGGGCTTATAGCCCTGGTATGGTGGTTATGATTTCAAATACTCGTTTTACTATTTGAAGTCAGATAAATAAAATTTTTTCCTGATAACGATATCTCGTAAAAATTGCAGAATGTAAATTAGTCAACAATTTATTAATACTATAGTGGATTGAAATAAGATGTGAACAAAGAGATTAGGAAAGTCAAATTAATTTCTAAAAACGCTTTAGAATCCTTGTCGTACTATTCTAGGTTCAATCCACTGTAGTTGTATAGTTCTATCAGAAACGATCAAAAGCACTAAATTAAATCTGAGTAAGGCATAGAACAAGAAAATGGATATTTAACTCAGATAGCCTTACATAAGGGTTTAAACCGCCAAAATAGAAAATATAAACAGTTAGAAAATCTAGAAGATAATCGAGATTGAGAATGAAACTGTCTTGTAACTAAAGTCAACCTCTAAAATAATAGGATAATCAAAAAAATAAATGATGAGTATAATCTAAACTAATAAATGGGGAATACTAACGATTAGCAACAAATCTAATGATAAATACTTCTCTACTAATTAGAGGTAAGTTAGCTATAGTTTCTGATTTGAGTGAGAATATTTCTCGAGGCTATGAAAAAATAAATGGATTACTTGAACAGCTGAACATAATGTAAAATAACAAGTAAAAAAATAGAACAATTACACTTAAAATATCACTAGTTTGCCCCGTATAGAGATCCAGTAAAGGAATCATCAATTCCATACCAGGCTGGTAAAAACTTTAAATAAAAACTAAAATATGGTAAAATTACAATTAGATAAAATTTTTAGGAGACATTTATGAAGACAAAAACACTTGCACAAGTTGATGGAATTATTGGGATCATTGCAGGAGCTGTTTTAGCAATTTTACCAGTCGTTATCGTTATGATTGCAGCTATTTCTGAAAATGAAGATTTTGCGGGAGTAGTTTTGGGAATTGTTTTCCTTGTTTTTACTTTAGTAAAAATCGCAACTCTAATCCTAGGAATTCTCACTCTTGTCTACTACAAGGATGACAAGCGTATCTCACTTGCTCCATCTATCTTATTTATCGTTGGATCGGTAGTATCATTGATTCCGTTCTTGGGATGGATTGGTGGAATTATTCTCATCATTGGTGGAGCGCTATACTTGTCAAGCTTAAAACATTTCCAAATCGAAGGATAGTTCTATACTAAAAGAGAAGAGGCAAGAAGTCTCTTCTCTTTTTTGATTGATTTTGACTAGCTTTTTTGTGAAAAATTGTGTAAAATAGAATAGATAAACGAGGGAAACCTCGGAAAATAAAAGGAGTATCCATCAAATGGTAAAATTGGTTTTTGCTCGCCACGGTGAGTCTGAATGGAACAAAGCTAACCTTTTCACTGGTTGGGCTGATGTTGATTTGTCTGAAAAAGGAACACAACAAGCGATTGACGCTGGTAAATTGATCAAAGAAGCTGGTATCGAATTTGACCAAGCTTACACTTCAGTATTGAAACGTGCAATCAAAACAACTAACTTGGCTCTTGAAGCATCTGACCAATTGTGGGTTCCAGTTGAAAAATCATGGCGCTTGAACGAACGTCACTACGGTGGTTTGACTGGTAAAAACAAAGCTGAAGCAGCTGAACAATTTGGTGATGAACAAGTTCACATCTGGCGTCGTTCATACGATGTATTGCCTCCAGCAATGGATCGCGACGATGAGCACTCAGCTCACACTGACCGTCGTTACGCTTCACTTGACGACTCAGTTATCCCAGATGCTGAAAACTTGAAAGTGACTTTGGAACGTGCCCTTCCATTCTGGGAAGATAAAATCGCTCCAGCTCTTAAAGATGGTAAAAATGTATTCGTAGGAGCACACGGTAACTCAATCCGTGCCCTTGTGAAACACATCAAACAATTGTCAGATGACGAAATCATGGATGTAGAAATCCCTAACTTCCCACCATTGGTATTCGAATTTGACGAAAAATTGAACGTAGTTTCTGAATACTACCTTGGTAAATAAGTATCATGAAGCCTAGGATGACTCCTAGGCTTTTCAATTTCTAAATAATTCGGTACGATATTGAAAGAAAGCCCTATTTGATAATTTTACAGTGAAAGATTTAAGAATTCAAAAAAGAATTTAACTTGTCAAAGCAGAGGATTCTTGTTATAATAGGTAAGATGGAGGCGTTATGGCACTTAAAAAAGCAAGTCTAGCCTGTGCGGTTTGTGGTTCTAGAAACTATTCGATTAAGATTAGTGGAAATCCAAAACCAACACGCTTAGAAGTAAATAAATTTTGTAAACACTGTGGCAAGTACACCACACACCGAGAAACGAGATAGGAGAAAACGATGCGTTTTATTAAGGATATTTTTAAACTTCTTAAAGAAACAACTTGGCCGACTCGCAAGGAAAGTTGGTTAGATTTTAAATCTATCATGGAATACACTGCTTTCTTTGTAGTGATGATTTATATTTTTGACCAATTGATTGTTAGCGGATTGATTCGTTTTATTAATATTTTTTAAAATAAGCTAAGAAAAAGATCTAGTCGCTGAAATTCTTCAGTTAGGAAAGGAAAAAACATGGATAGTTTTGATAAAGGATGGTTTGTGCTACAAACTTATTCTGGCTACGAAAATAAAGTAAAAGAAAATCTATTGCAACGTGCACAAACATACAATATGCTAGAAAATATTCTACGTGTTGAAATTCCTACACAAACAGTGCAAGTAGAAAAAAATGGAAAGAAAAAAGAAATCGAAGAAAATCGCTTTCCAGGGTATGTTCTTGTAGAAATGGTTATGACCGACGAAGCATGGTTTGTTGTGCGTAACACACCAAACGTAACAGGATTCGTAGGTTCACACGGAAATAGATCAAAACCAACTCCACTTTTGGAACAAGAAATTCGCGATATTTTAGTTTCTATGGGTCAAACTGTCCAAGAATTTGATATTGATGTTGAAGTTGGTCAAACTGTTCGTATTATTGACGGTGCTTTCGCAGATTACACAGGTAAGATCACAGAAATTGATAACAATAAAGTTAAGATGATTATCTCAATGTTTGGGAATGATACAGTTGCAGAAGTAAATCTTAACCAGATTGCAGAACTTTAATCAAGAATATTATCAATATAAAATCACAAACAAAGACAACTGTAGAGACAACAGTTGTCTTTTTATCTCTCATCTGCCTTTCTCA
>NZ_JBYQGQ010000024.1:0-3260 GCF_058200215.1 Streptococcus sp. SCPM-O-B-15304 (M98)
GGAGCCAGCCGCCTAAGGTGGGATAGATGATTGGGGTGAAGTCGTAACAAGGTAGCCGTATCGGAAGGTGCGGCTGGATCACCTCCTTTCTAAGGATAAGGAATGCACATTGGTCTTGTTTAGTCTTGAGAGGTCTTGTGGGGCCTTAGCTCAGCTGGGAGAGCGCCTGCTTTGCACGCAGGAGGTCAGCGGTTCGATCCCGCTAGGCTCCATTGGTGAGAGATCACCAAGTAATGCACATTGAAAATTGAATATCTATATCAAATAGTAACAAGAAAATAAACCGAAAACGCTGTAGTATTAATAAGAGTTTATGACTGAAAGGTCAGAAAAATAAGGTTAAGTTAATAAGGGCGCACGGTGGATGCCTTGGCACTAGGAGCCGAAGAAGGACGTGACAAACGACGATATGCCTTGGGTAGCTGTAAGTAAGCGATGATCCAGGGATTTCCGAATGGGGGAACCCAACAGGTACTACCTGTTACCCATATCTGTTAAGGATATGAGGAGGAAGACGCAGTGAACTGAAACATCTAAGTAGCTGCAGGAAGAGAAAGCAAAAGCGATTGCCTTAGTAGCGGCGAGCGAAACGGCAGAAGGGCAAACCGAAGAGTTTACTCTTCGGGGTTGTAGGACTGCAATGTGGACTCAAAGACTATAGAAGAATGGTTTGGGAAAATCAGCCAAAGAGAGTGATAGCCTCGTATTCAAAATAGTCTTTGTACCTAGCAGTATCCTGAGTACGGCGGGACACGTGAAATCCCGTCGGAATCTGGGAGGACCATCTCCCAACCCTAAATACTCCCTAGTGACCGATAGTGAACCAGTACCGTGAGGGAAAGGTGAAAAGCACCCCGGGAGGGGAGTGAAATAGAACCTGAAACCGTGTGCCTACAACAAGTTCGAGCCCGTTAATGGGTGAGAGCGTGCCTTTTGTAGAATGAACCGGCGAGTTACGATATGATGCGAGGTTAAGTTGAAGAGACGGAGCCGTAGGGAAACCGAGTCTGAATAGGGCGCCTTAGTATCATGTCGTAGACCCGAAACCATGTGACCTACCCATGAGCAGGTTGAAGGTGCGGTAAGACGCACTGGAGGACCGAACCAGGGCACGTTGAAAAGTGCTTGGATGACTTGTGGGTAGCGGAGAAATTCCAAACGAACTTGGAGATAGCTGGTTCTCTCCGAAATAGCTTTAGGGCTAGCGTCGACATTAGAGATTCTTGGAGGTAGAGCACTGTTTGGGTGAGGGGTCCATCCCGGATTACCAATCTCAGATAAACTCCGAATGCCAATGAATTATGGTCGGCAGTCAGACTGCGAGTGCTAAGATCCGTAGTCGAAAGGGAAACAGCCCAGACCACCAGCTAAGGTCCCAAAATAATTGTTAAGTGGAAAAGGATGTGGGGTTGCACAGACAACTAGGATGTTAGCTTAGAAGCAGCTATTCATTCAAAGAGTGCGTAATAGCTCACTAGTCGAGTGACCCTGCGCCGAAAATGTACCGGGGCTAAAACAATTTACCGAAGCTGTGGATACCTTTATAGGTATGGTAGGAGAGCGTTCTATGTGTGAAGAAGGTGTACCGTGAGGAGTGCTGGAACGCATAGAAGTGAGAATGCCGGTATGAGTAGCGAAAGACAGGTGAGAATCCTGTCCACCGTAAGACTAAGGTTTCCAGGGGAAGGCTCGTCCGCCCTGGGTTAGTCGGGACCTAAGGAGAGACCGAAAGGTGTATCCGATGGACAACAGGTTGATATTCCTGTACTAGAGTATGTAGTGATGGAGGGACGCAGTAGGCTAACTAAAGCAGACGATTGGAAGTGTCTGTCTAAGCAGTGAGGTGTGAATTGAGTTAAATGCTTAGTTCTATAACATTGAGCTGTGATGGGGAGCGAAGTTTAGTAGCGAAGTTAGTGATGTCACACTGCCAAGAAAAGCTTCTAGCGTTTAAACATACTCTACCCGTACCGCAAACCGACACAGGTAGTCGAGGCGAGTAGCCTCAGGTGAGCGAGAGAACTCTCGTTAAGGAACTCGGCAAAATGACCCCGTAACTTCGGGAGAAGGGGTGCTGACTTTATGTCAGCCGCAGTGAATAGGCCCAAGCAACTGTTTATCAAAAACACAGCTCTCTGCTAAATCGTAAGATGATGTATAGGGGGTGACGCCTGCCCGGTGCTGGAAGGTTAAGAGGAGTGCTTAGCGGAAACGCGAAGGTATGAATTGAAGCCCCAGTAAACGGCGGCCGTAACTATAACGGTCCTAAGGTAGCGAAATTCCTTGTCGGGTAAGTTCCGACCCGCACGAAAGGCGTAATGATTTGGGCACTGTCTCAACGAGAGACTCGGTGAAATTTTAGTACCTGTGAAGATGCAGGTTACCCGCGACAGGACGGAAAGACCCCATGGAGCTTTACTGCAGTTTGATATTGAGTGTCTGTACCACATGTACAGGATAGGTAGGAGTCTAAGAGATCGGGACGCCAGTTTCGAAGGAGACGTTGTTGGGATACTACCCTTGTGTTATGGCCACTCTAACCCAGATAGGTGATCCCTATCGGAGACAGTGTCTGACGGGCAGTTTGACTGGGGCGGTCGCCTCCTAAAAGGTAACGGAGGCGCCCAAAGGTTCCCTCAGAATGGTTGGAAATCATTCGCAGAGTGTAAAGGTATAAGGGAGCTTGACTGCGAGAGCTACAACTCGAGCAGGGACGAAAGTCGGGCTTAGTGATCCGGTGGTTCCGTATGGAAGGGCCATCGCTCAACGGATAAAAGCTACCCTGGGGATAACAGGCTTATCTCCCCCAAGAGTTCACATCGACGGGGAGGTTTGGCACCTCGATGTCGGCTCGTCGCATCCTGGGGCTGTAGTCGGTCCCAAGGGTTGGGCTGTTCGCCCATTAAAGCGGCACGCGAGCTGGGTTCAGAACGTCGTGAGACAGTTCGGTCCCTATCCGTCGCGGGCGTAGGAAATTTGAGAGGATCTGCTCCTAGTACGAGAGGACCAGAGTGGACTTACCGCTGGTGTACCAGTTGTCTTGCCAAAGGCATCGCTGGGTAGCTATGTAGGGAAGGGATAAACGCTGAAAGCATCTAAGTGTGAAACCCACCTCAAGATGAGATTTCCCATGATTTTATATCAGTAAGAGCCCTGAGAGATGATCAGGTAGATAGGTTAGAAGTGGAAGTGTGGCGACACATGTAGCGGACTAATACTAATAGCTCGAGGACTTATCCAAAGTAACTGAGAATACGAAG
>NZ_JBYQGQ010000025.1:0-2305 GCF_058200215.1 Streptococcus sp. SCPM-O-B-15304 (M98)
CATAAAGATGATAGAGAGGAAAATACCGATAAAGAGAATTCCACCAAAGAGAGCGTTCATTTCAGCAATTGCATCAGTTTTAGTAGTTCCATTATAAACCATAGCATCTTCACTCTTGAGATTATGACTAAAATTGTTCACATACGCATCAAAATCATCAGTTAGCTTTAACTGTTCCTCTTGACTAGCAGTTACATCCATACCACCGTAGAACTGAGTGTAGATAGCGGAATTTTGGTACTGTTCCAAAAAGTTTTGAAGATTTGGTACAACGAGATAGTTATAATCCGATACCAAGAGAACATATTGATTTGAAACATGATTCATAGCAAAATCTTGCTGGATTTCTTGCTTGATCGTATAGTTCTGATTGTTCAGACTAAATGCTTTCTGACCTTTAAGTTGGTCATTTCGAGCCCAAAGTCCTACTTCATTACCAGTAAGGTTTAGCTTTTGTCCAGTCATTTTTTCATAATCTTTTTGATCAAAAACTAAGAAGACAGTCTTGGGCATAACACTATTCTGCCCTTTTTCAAAGGTGGTTAATTTAGTCCCGTCTTGACTCGAAAGACCGAAACTTGCATAACCGAGGACGTCCTTATTGCTAATGGTTAGGTTCTTTTCGCTAGCATATTGAGTCAAAAGCTTGTCTAAATCCTCAACTTCTACATTTTGCCCCTTAACATCAAAATCGTGAGGATACAGGAGTTTTTTCATGTTTTCAGAACCGTTGTAGATGCTGGTTGCTGCAGACATGGTGACCAAAACCATGGTTGAAAGGATGGCAATAGTTGCTAAACCGACAGCATTTTTCTTCATACGGAAGATAAGGTTAGAAACAGAGATGAGGTTATTTGGTTGGTAGTAATATCTCTTGTTTTTCTTGAGCAACTGCAAGAAAACTGTAATACCTGCATTGAATAGGAGGTAGGTTGCAAAAATGACCAACATAACGGCTATGAAGAAAGTTAAGACCGCTGAAACTGGATCTTTTACGCTTTGTGCTAGGTAGTAGCCACCACCTAGAGTAATTAGCCCTACAAGTGTCTGAAGAACTAGGAAACGCCCCTTCTTCTCACCCTTTTCTTTTTCTCTAGAAAGCTGGAGAGCATCCATACGGATAATGCGTACAGCGTTCAGGAAAACGATGACTAAAAAGATAAAACCGAATACCAGAAGGATTGAAAGTACTACGGACCATTGGAAAGTTGCAACTAACTCTACCTTCATCTTTGCAAGTTTAAGTAGCAAAGCGAAAATCAGATTATCAAAGAGGGCACCAATTCCAATTCCGGCAGTGACTGTTACTAGCCCAAATATCAAGAGTTCCTTAAAGGTCATACCAATCAAATGGCGTTTTTCTAAGCCCAACATGCCATATACACCCAGTTCTTTTGAGCGATTTTTCATGACAAAGCTATTGGCATAAAGAACGATAATGGCAGATGCAAGTGTCACAACGACAAGCCCTAGTTGTAGGGTAAATTGTATAGCAGATGCACCACGTAAATCCACAATTTTAGGATTAAAGGCTAGGGAGTAAAAGAGATAGCTAATTGTGACTGCCAAAATGACAGACAAAGCAAACGGATAATAGAGTTTGCGGTTTTTAATTAAGTTGGATATGGCCAACTTATTGGTTAATCGAAACATACTAGTTCACCTCACTTGCCATAACAGTCAAGGTGTCAGAGATTTCTTGGAACATCTGACGATCCGTCTTTTCACCACGGTAGATTTGATTATAGAGAATACCGTCCTTGATGAAAAGAACACGTTTTGCACGGCTAGCTGCTGCTGTTGAGTGGGTCACCATGAGAATGGTTTGCCCTTGCTCGTTAATCTGATCAAAGATATCAAGGAGGGCTGCAGACGATTTAGAGTCTAGAGCACCTGTTGGCTCGTCCGCAAGAAGAATTTCTGGTTCTGTGATGATAGCCCGTGCAACTGCTACCCTTTGTTTTTGCCCTCCAGAGATTTCATAAGGGTACTTCTCCTGCAATTGATTGATGCCAAGATTTTCAGCCGTTACGACCAATTTTTTCATCATTTCTGTAATAGGCTTTCTAGACAATACCAAAGGGAGTAAGATATTGTCTTTAACAGAAAGCGTATCTAACAAATTGAAGTCTTGGAAGACAAAGCCTAACTTTTCACGACGGAAGCTTGATGCTTCAGAATTTTTAATGGTAGCTGTGTCAGTTCCATTTAGGTAGACCTGCCCACGCGTTGGCTTGTCAAGCATAGCAAGAATATTGAGTAGAGTAGATTTACCAGATCCAGACTCACCCATAATAGCAACGTA
>NZ_JBYQGQ010000026.1:0-1435 GCF_058200215.1 Streptococcus sp. SCPM-O-B-15304 (M98)
TGAACGGCACCCCAAAAGTTAGACATAAAAATCTAACTTTTGGGGTGTTTTTATTATGAAATTAACTTATGAAGATAAAGTTCAAATATATGAATTAAGAAAGAAAGGAGAGAGCTTTAGACAACTTTCAAATCAATTTGGGATAAACATTTCTAATCTTCAGTACATGATTAAATTGATTGATCGTTATGGAATAGAAATCGTCAAAAAAGGAAAGAATTGTTACTATTCTCCTGAACTAAAACAAGAGATCATTGATAGAGTTCTTCTTGAGGGGCGTTCACAAATTAGGGTGTCTCTGGATTATGCTCTTCCAAGTAGTGGATTACTTTCGAATTGGCTGGCACAATATAAGAAAAACAGGTATACTATTGTTGAGAAAACAAGAGGGAGACCACCTAAAATGGGACGTAAGCCAAAGAAGAGATTTGAAGATATGACAGAATTAGAACGTCTTCAAGCAGAAAATGAGTACTTAAGAGCGGAGAATGCCATTCTAAAAAAGTTGAGAGAACTCCGATTGAGGGACGAAAAGGAGCAAGAAGAAAAACGGAAATTGTTCAAGGACTGGTAACAGAGTTTTCGTTAGATATCCTTCTAAAGATTATTAAGCTTGCCCGTTCAACCTATTATTACCACTTAAAACAGCTGGATCAAAGCGAGAAGGATTATGATATTAAAGCTGAAATTCAGTCAATTTATACTGAACATAAAGGAAATTACGGCTATCGTCGCATGACTCTAGAATTACGAAATCGTGGCTTCGTAGTGAACCATAAGAAGGTGCAGCGTCTGATGAAAGTACTTGGTTTAACGGCTCGAATTCGCCGTAAACGGAAGTATTCTTCCTACCAAGGAGAGGTTGGCAAGAAAGCAGATAACCTTATTCAACGACAATTTGAAGCAACCAAACCAATGCAAAAGTGCTACACAGATGTGACAGAATTTGCCATTCCAGCAAGCAGCCAAAAGCTTTATTTATCACCAGTTTTAGATGGCTTTAACAGCGAAATTATCTCCTACAATCTTTCTACTTCGCCAAACTTACTACAAATGAAAGCTATGCTAGAACAAGCCTTTACAGAGAACCATTACGAAAATACAATTCTCCATAGTGACCAAGGATGGCAATACCAACACGATTTCTATCATCATTTTTTAAAGAATAAGGGAATCCAACCATCTATGTCACGTAAGGGAAATAGCCCAGATAACGGTATGATGGAATCTTTCTTTGGCATTCTTAAGTCTGAAATGTTTTATGGTTATGAGAATACGTTTCAGTCACTTGAGCACTTGGAACAAGCTATTGTAGACTATATTGATTACTACAACAACAAACGAATTAAGGTAAAACTAAAAGGACTTAGTCCTGTACAATACAGAACTAAATCCTTTGCTTAAATTAATTGTCTAACTTTTTGGGGTCAGTACA
>NZ_JBYQGQ010000027.1:0-1385 GCF_058200215.1 Streptococcus sp. SCPM-O-B-15304 (M98)
CTTCCAAACGGAACAAAAGCAACAGCAACAGCCGGTGAAGATGGTAACTTCAGCGTTCCAGTAAGTGGCTTGAAGGAAGGCGATAAAGTCTCAGTAACAGCGACAGACAAAGCTGGTAACAAGTCAGGAGCAACAGACGCAACAGTAGCGAAAGCCGATGATAAGACAGCTCCAACCGCACCAGTTGTGAACCCAGTTAAAGCAGGTGACACAGCCGTAACAGGTACAGCTGAAGCAGGTTCAACAGTAGAAGTAACTCTTCCAGATGGAACTAAAGTATCAGCGAAAGCAGATAAAGATGGCAACTACAGTGTTCCAGTAAGTGGCTTGAAGGAAGGCGATAAAGTCTCAGTAACAGCGACAGACAAAGCTGGTAACAAGTCAGGAGCAACAGACGCAACAGTAGCGAAAGCCGATGATAAGACAGCACCAGATGCCCCAGTTGTGAACCCAGTTAAAGCTGGTGACACAGCAGTAACAGGTACAGCCGAAGCAGGTTCAACAGTAGAAGTAACTCTTCCAGATGGCACTAAAGCAACTGCAACCGCTGACCAAGATGGTAACTTCAGCGTTCCAGTAAGTGGCTTGAAGGAAGGCGATAAAGTCTCAGTAACAGCGACAGACAAAGCTGGTAACAAGTCAGGAGCAACAGACGCAACCGTAGCGAAAGCCGATGATAAGACAGCTCCAACCGCACCAGTTGTGAACCCAGTTAAAGCAGGTGACACAGCAGTAACAGGTACAGCTGAAGCAGGTTCAACAGTCGAAGTCACTCTTCCAGATGGAACTAAAGTATCAGCGAAAGCAGATAAAGATGGCAACTACAGTGTTCCAGTAAGTGGCTTGAATGCTGGTGATACAGTTTCTGTAACAGCAACAGACGAATCAGGAAATACATCAGCTACAACTACAGTAACAGTAAGTAATGTTAATGTGGGTGGTAAAGAGGCTGATAATGCTAAAGTACCAGCTCTTACTCCAGTAGTAGATCCTAACAACTTGACAGACGCAGAAAAAGCTAAAGTAGCTGAAGAAGTTAAGAAAGCTAATCCAACTGCGACAGATGTTAAGGTGAACAATGATGGATCAGTAGTTGTAACCTTTGCGGACGGATCAGTAGCAACAATTGCAGCTAATAAAGTTGTTAAAGAAGCAACTAAAGAGTCATCTGCTCAAGCACCAGCTAAGAAAGCAGGAGCGAAAGAATTGCCAAACACTGGTACTAAACAATCTAACGCTTCACTTGGACTAGCACTTCTTGCAGCAGTGACAGGAGGACTCCTTGTCTCTAAAAAACGTAAGGAAGAAGAGTAAGCCATTACTCAAATAAAGCAAATCTAAGAATCTTGATTCTATGAGATTGCTAGAAAAACCGTAAGAAGAAA
>NZ_JBYQGQ010000028.1:0-950 GCF_058200215.1 Streptococcus sp. SCPM-O-B-15304 (M98)
TTCGTAAATTGAAAGAATTCAAATTCAAGACAGATTTATCTTTCCTTCCAACTCACATGTCTTGGGATGAATACAGCTTCAAGAAAGGTAAGATGAGTTTCATTGCACAGGATTTTGATTCCAGAAAGATCGTAGTTATCCTGGATGGGCGAACTCAAGTGACTATTCGCAATCATTTCCTTCGTTATTCTAGTCAGGTGAGAAGTCGCGTGAAAGTCATTACCATGGATATGTTTAGTTCCTACTACGATATTGCCAGAAAACTATTTCCAAACGCTAAAATCGTTCTGGATCGTTTTCACATTGTACAACATCTCAGTCAAGCTATGAATCGTCTTCGCATCCAAGTCATGAATCGTTTTGATCGAAAATCGCACGAATATAAGGCACTAAAACGTTACTGGAAACTCATTCAACAGGATAGCCGTAAACTTAGTGATAAACGTTTTTATCGCCCTACTTTTCGCTCACACTTGACCAATAAAGAGATTCTCGAAAAGCTCCTTGCATACTCTCAAGAACTTAGAGAACACTATGAACTCTATCAACTATTACTGTTTCATTTCCAAGAGAAACAAACAGACCATTTCTTTGAACTGATTGAAGAAACGATTTCTTGTGTAAATCCTATTTTTCAAACTGTTTTTAAGACCTTTTTGAAAGATAAGGACAAAATCATGAACGCACTGGAACTGCCCTACTCAAACGCGAAACTAGAGGCTACTAATAACCTCATTAAGGTCATCAAGCGCAATGCTTTTGGCTTCCGGAACTTTGAAAACTTTAAAACCAGAATCCTCATTGCTTTGAACATAAAAAAGGAGAGAACCAAGTTGGTCCTCTCCAGGTTATAACTTTTCATCAACCCACTACAGTTGCCAAAGAGCCTTTTATGGTAGAAAAAGAGCCACAAAAAAAGAACAACTAGTGTTCTTACTCATGTAATATTT
>NZ_JBYQGQ010000030.1:0-904 GCF_058200215.1 Streptococcus sp. SCPM-O-B-15304 (M98)
CGTGCTTGCTGATGTGCTTGCACTTGCTGAAGCTGATGTGCTTGCTGATGTGCTTGCACTTGTTGAAGCTGACGTACTTGCTGATGTGCTTGCACTTGTTGAAGCTGACGTGCTTGCTGATGTGCTTGCACTTGTTGAAGCTGACGTGCTTGCTGATGTGCTTGCACTTGTTGAAGCTGACGTGCTTGCTGATGTGCTTGCGCTTGTTGACGCTGACGTGCTTGCTGATGTGCTTGCACTTGCTGAAGCTGATGTGCTTGCTGATGTGCTTGCACTTGTTGAAGCTGACGTACTTGCTGATGTGCTTGCACTTGTTGAAGCTGACGTGCTTGCACTTGTTGAAGCTGACGTGCTTGCTGATGTGCTTGCGCTTGTTGAAGCTGATGTGCTTGCGCTTGTTGACGCTGACGTGCTTGCTGATGTGCTTGCGCTTGTTGAAGCTGACGTACTTGCTGATGTGCTTGCACTTGTTGAAGCTGACGTGCTTGCTGATGTGCTTGCGCTTGTTGAAGCCGACGTGCTTGCTGATGTACTTGCGCTTGTTGAAGCTGACGTACTTGCTGATGTGCTTGCACTTGTTGAAGCTGATGTGCTTGCTGATGTGCTTGCACTTGTTGAAGCTGACGTGCTTGCTGATGTGCTTGCACTTGTTGAAGCTGATGTGCTAGCTGAAGCCGATGTTGATTCAGAAGCTGATGTGCTTGCTGATGTGCTTGCACTTGTTGAAGCTGACGTGCTTGCTGATGTGCTTGCGCTTGTTGAAGCTGATGTGCTTGCGCTTGTTGACGCTGACGTGCTTGCTGATGTGCTTGCACTTGTTGAAGCTGACGTGCTTGCACTTGTTGAAGCTGACGTACTTGCTGATGTGCTTGCGCTTGTTGACGCTGACGTGCTTGCTGATGTG
>NZ_JBYQGQ010000031.1:0-870 GCF_058200215.1 Streptococcus sp. SCPM-O-B-15304 (M98)
GAAGCTGATGTGCTTGCTGAAGCTGATGTTGATTCAGAAGCCGATGTGCTTGCTGAAGCTGATGTGCTTGCTGAAGCTGACGTTGATTCAGAAGCTGATGTGCTTGCTGAAGCCGATGTTGATTCAGAAGCTGATGTGCTTGCACTTGTTGAAGCCGATGTGCTTGCTGATGTGCTTGCACTTGTTGAAGCTGACGTGCTTGCACTTGTTGAAGCTGACGTACTTGCTGATGTGCTTGCGCTTGTTGAAGCTGATGTGCTTGCGCTTGTTGACGCTGACGTGCTTGCTGATGTGCTTGCACTTGTTGAAGCTGACGTGCTTGCTGATGTGCTTGCGCTTGTTGAAGCTGATGTGCTTGCTGATGTACTTGCACTTGTTGAAGCTGACGTGCTTGCTGATGTGCTTGCACTTGTTGAAGCTGATGTGCTTGCTGATGTGCTTGCGCTTGTTGAAGCTGATGTGCTTGCTGATGTGCTTGCGCTTGTTGAAGCTGATGTGCTTGCTGATGTACTTGCACTTGTTGAAGCTGACGTGCTTGCTGATGTGCTTGCGCTTGTTGAAGCTGATGTGCTTGCTGATGTGCTTGCACTTGTTGAAGCTGATGTGCTTGCTGATGTGCTTGCACTTGTTGAAGCTGATGTGCTTGCACTTGTTGAAGCTGATGTGCTTGCTGATGTGCTTGCACTTGTTGAAGCTGATGTGCTTGCTGATGTGCTTGCACTTGTTGAAGCTGATGTGCTTGCACTTGTTGAAGCTGACGTGCTTGCTGATGTGCTTGCACTTGTTGAAGCTGATGTGCTTGCACTTGTTGAAGCTGACGTGCTTGCTGATGTGCTTGCACTTGTTGAAGCTGATGTGCTTGCTGATGTA
>NZ_JBYQGQ010000032.1:0-722 GCF_058200215.1 Streptococcus sp. SCPM-O-B-15304 (M98)
CGCTCTATCGTAGCGAAGAAAGTGATTGCGGATGATAGCTTGTGTTCTGCCTTCAAGAACAGTGATGATGTTGAGATTATCAAAATCTTGTGCAATAAAGCTCATCTTTCCCTTAGTAAAGGCGTACTCGTCCCAAGACATAATCTCTGGAAGACGAGAAAAATCATGCTTAAAGTGAAAGTCATTGAGTTTACGAATGACAGTTGAAGTTGAAATGGATAGCTGATGGGCAATATCAGTCATAGAAGTCTTTTCAATTAACTTTTGCGCAATTTTTTGGTTGATAATACGAGGAATTTGATGATTCTTCTTGACGATAGAAGTCTCAGCGACCATCATTTTCGAGCAATGATAGCACTTGAATCGACGCTTTCTAAGGAGGATTCTAGTAGGCATACCAGTTGTTTCAAGATAAGGAATTTTCGACGGTTTTTGGAAGTCATATTTCTTCATTTGACATCCGCACTCAGGGCAAGACGGGGCGTCATAGTCCAGTTTAGCGACGATTTCCTTGTGTGTATCCCAATTGATGACATCTAGAATCTGGATATTAGGGTCTTTAATATCGAGTAGTTTTGTGATAAAATGTAATTGTTCCATATGATTCTTTCTAATGATGGTTTGGTCGCTTTTCATTATAGATCTTATGGGACTTTTTTTCTACACAAAAATAGGCCCATAATATCCATAGGGGATTTACCCACTACAAATATTATAGAGCC
>NZ_JBYQGQ010000033.1:0-722 GCF_058200215.1 Streptococcus sp. SCPM-O-B-15304 (M98)
GGCTCTATCGTAGCGCAGAAAGTGATTTCGGATGATAGTCTGGGTTCTACCTTCAAGCACGGTGATAATGTTGAGATTGTCAAAATCTTGTGCAATGAAACTCATCTTTCCCTTGGTAAAAGAATACTCGTCCCAAGACATAATCTCAGGAAGTCGGCTAAAGTCATGCTTAAAGTGAAAGTCATTTAACTTGCGAATGACAGTTGAAGTTGAAATGGCCAGCTGATGAGCAATATCGGTCATAGAAGTCTTCTCAATCAACTTTTGCGCAATCTTTTGGTTGATAATACGAGGGATTTGATGATTTTTCTTGACGATAGAAGTCTCAGCGACCATCATTTTCGAGCAATGATAGCACTTAAATCGACGCTTTCTAAGGAGGATTCTAGTAGGCATACCAGTCGTCTCAAGGTAAGGAATTTTCGACGGTTTTTGAAAATCATATTTCTTCATTTGATTTCCGCAATCAGGACAAGATGGGGCATCGTAGTCTAGTTTAGCTAGGATTTCCTTGTGTGTATCCCTATTGATGACATCTACAATTTTTATGTTTGGGTCTTTGATATCAAGGAGTTTTGTGATAAAATGTAATTGTTCCATATGATTCTTTCTAATGATGGTTTCGTCGCTTTTCATTATAGATCTTATGGGACTTTTTTTCTACACAAAATAGGCTCCATAATATCTATAGGGGATTTACCCACTACAAATATTATAGAGCC
>NZ_JBYQGQ010000034.1:0-708 GCF_058200215.1 Streptococcus sp. SCPM-O-B-15304 (M98)
ATCGGGAAGACAGGATTCGAACCTGCGACACCTTGGTCCCAAACCAAGTACTCTACCAAGCTGAGCTACTTCCCGAGTTAAATAGAAAAAATGCACCCTAGAGGAGTCGAACCTCTAACCGCCTGATTCGTAGTCAGGTACTCTATCCAGTTGAGCTAAGGGTGCTCATTATATGCCGAGGACCGGGATCGAACCGGTACGATCGTTACCAATCGCAGGATTTTAAGTCCTGTGCGTCTGCCAGTTCCGCCACCCCGGCCTCTCTAAGCGAACGACGGGATTCGAACCCGCGACCCCCACCTTGGCAAGGTGGTGTTCTACCACTGAACTACGTTCGCATCGACCTCTTGGTTATATTAAAAAAATGCCGGCTACATGACTTGAACACGCGACCCTCTGATTACAAATCAGATGCTCTACCAACTGAGCTAAGCCGGCTTATTTCTATTATGCGGGTTAAGGGACTTGAACCCCCACGCCGTTAAGCGCCAGATCCTAAATCTGGTGCGTCTGCCAATTCCGCCAAACCCGCAATGATGACCCGTACTGGGCTCGAACCAGTGACCCATTGATTAAAAGTCAATTGCTCTACCAACTGAGCTAACGAGTCTAAAATAACTTCCGTTATCTTAAACGGTCCCGACGGGAATCGAACCCGCGATCTTCGCCGTGACAGGGCGACGTGATAACCGCTACACTACGGGACCT
>NZ_JBYQGQ010000035.1:0-684 GCF_058200215.1 Streptococcus sp. SCPM-O-B-15304 (M98)
TATCACTTATGTTTATAAAGAAGTGAATGGTAATGTCTATGTACACTATGTAGATACAGAAGGCAAGACAATCAAGGAAGATGTTACTGATGAAAAAGACCAACCAATTAATAAGGCCTACGATACAGTTGTAGACAATCGTCCGCAAGAGATTAAATTCGAAGGTAAGACTTATGAGTTAGTCCCAGCTGGTAACTACACAGTCGGTGAAGTAGATGACGAAGGTCACCTCAAGTCAACAGACCCAACAACAGGTGCAGTTGCTAAAGAGGATAAGAATGTAACTTACATCTACAAACTTAAAGAAGGTGAAGTTGTTATCACTTATGTAGATGAAAATGGTAAAGAGATTCAAAAACCTCGCCAAGATACTCCAAACTCACCATATGACACACCATATGACACTACTGAAGAAGGTGAAAAACCAAACACAATCAAGAGTGAAGATGGTAAGACATATAAGATCGTACCGAAGGGTGATTATCCAGTAGGTAAGGTTGATGAGAATGGACACCTTGAAAAGTCTGACCCAGTTACAGGTCAGGTTACTAAACCAAAATCAACTATTACTTATGTCTATAAAGAAGTGAATGGAAATGTCTATGTACACTACGTAGATACAGAAGGCAAGACCATCAAGTCAGATGTGACTGACGAAGATGCTCAACCAGTAGACAAAGACTA
>NZ_JBYQGQ010000036.1:0-673 GCF_058200215.1 Streptococcus sp. SCPM-O-B-15304 (M98)
CATCCAGAACTAGTGGAAGAAGAAAAGAAACTCTACGTCTACTTCAAAACAAAATTTCGCAATCGAATCCTTGATAGCGTCAGAAAACAAGAGAGTCAAAAACGTCGCCTAGACCGGATGGCCTACGAAGAAGTAGGGGAGATTAGCCATCGCCTACCAGAAGGAGGATTGTGGTTGGATGATTACTACGCCCTTCATGAATTGTTGGATACTTATAGAAGAAAATTACCAGAAGATAAGCAAGAAGCCTATGAACGCCTCTGGGCAGACGAACGATTTAAAGGCCGCAAAGCCCTTCTCAGAGAGCTGAAGGCAACATTACAAGACTTCTAAAAAAAAAATTAAAAAAAGGTGTTGACAAAGCAAAAAAAGTCGGTATAATAGTAAGAGTTGAAAATAACAACTCCGGTCCGTTGGTCAAGGGGTTAAGACACCGCCTTTTCACGGCGGTAACACGGGTTCGAATCCCGTACGGACTATAGTATAAAGCAGTTGAAACACTAAATGAAAAAAATTTAAAAAAAGTTTCAAAAAAGTGTTGACAAGCGAAAGCGGCTGTGATATACTAATACAGTTGTCACTTGAGAGAAGCGAGTGACAAAGACCTTTGAAAACTGAACAAGACGAACCAATGTGCAGGGCACTACAACTAAGGTTGTAGTACTGAACAATG
>NZ_JBYQGQ010000037.1:0-656 GCF_058200215.1 Streptococcus sp. SCPM-O-B-15304 (M98)
CACCCCAGTAGCGAAGGATCAAAGTGTTAAACCAGGTGATAAACCAAACGCTAAAGATTCAATTGGCAACGTAGGTGATCTTCCATCAGGAACTAAATTCGAGTACAAGACACCAGTAGATACAACTACTCCAGGTGATAAAGGAACAACAGTAGTAGTCACTTACCCAGATGGTTCTAAGGATGAAGTCCCAGTTAAGGTGACTGTTAAAGATTCAAGTGCACTAACTCAACCAGAAATTACAGCAGACCTTACAGGTAAAGCGGGTACTAAGACTCCAGTTGAAGTAACAGCAGACCCAGGTACTAAAGTAGAGCTGTTCGACAAGGATGGCAATAAGATTGGTGAAGGTGTAACAGGAGAAGACGGCAAAGCGAGCATCACTCCAACAGTTGAAATCCCAGCAGGACCAGTTACTGCTAAAGCAAGCAAAGATGGTAAGACATCAGATGAAAGTGCACCAAAAGTAGCAACTAAAGATCCAGCAATCACCCCAGTAGTGAACCCATCAGCTCTTACAGATGCCGAAAAAGCTAAGGTAGCCGACGAAGTTAAGAAAGCTAACCCAACAGCAAGCAAGGTAGAAGTAGGCAACGATGGTACAGCGACAGTAACCTTCCCAGATGGTTCAGTAGCAGTCTTGACACCAGAGAAGA
>NZ_JBYQGQ010000038.1:0-651 GCF_058200215.1 Streptococcus sp. SCPM-O-B-15304 (M98)
TGGCGTTGGAACTGCATCATAGTTAGTCTTATTAGTTGTCCATGCTTCATCAGGGTTAAGAACTTTACCTGTAACTTTATCAAGTTTTAAGGTACGTGTCCATTGTGCATTTTGAACATTGTCTGCTGGTGTTTGACTACCTGCACCTACATAATGAACAGTTGACGTTACATCTTTCTTCCATTGATCTTCCGCAGGGTATTTAGGACTGTTTGGATCATTTGGATTGATTGGATCTGTTGGATTATGTGGATCGTTTGGTCCAACTGGTGTTTCACCATGTTTCAAGGTTACTGTCCATGTTTGATCGACTGAAGCATCGTTATCGAAGTGGGCACCTGTTGGGAACTCATCGCTAACGAGAACGTAACCACGATCTTCATAATACTTGATCTTGTCCGCAGTTGAGTAATTAATTGCCTCACCTGATTTACCACCGACTTGATCATTGGCAAGGGTTTGACCAGTTGTTTGATCAACGTACTTGATCACTGCTTTTTGGTCTGCCTTACGGTAAACAACTGGGGTATCAGCTCCTGGGTTAGATGGTGTTACATTTGGAATGTCTGTCACATAACCTGGGATGACTGGTGTTGGTGTTACACCACCCTTAGTTGGATCGTTTGGATCATTCGTATATTGTGGAGTTGG
>NZ_JBYQGQ010000039.1:0-523 GCF_058200215.1 Streptococcus sp. SCPM-O-B-15304 (M98)
AGCTGATGTACTTGCACTTGTTGAAGCTGACGTGCTTGCTGATGTGCTTGCGCTTGTTGACGCTGACGTGCTTGCTGATGTGCTTGCACTTGTTGAAGCTGACGTACTTGCTGACGTACTTGCACTTGTTGAAGCTGATGTGCTAGCTGATGTGCTTGCGCTTGTTGAAGCTGACGTACTTGCTGATGTGCTTGCGCTTGTTGACGCTGACGTGCTTGCTGATGTGCTTGCGCTTGTTGACGCTGACGTGCTTGCTGATGTGCTTGCGCTTGTTGACGCTGACGTGCTTGCTGATGTGCTTGCACTTGTTGAAGCTGACGTACTTGCTGATGTGCTTGCTGATGTGCTTGCACTTGTTGAAGCTGACGTACTTGCTGACGTACTTGCACTTGTTGAAGCTGACGTACTTGCTGACGTACTTGCACTTGTTGAAGCTGATGTGCTTGCTGATGTACTTGCACTTGTTGAAGCTGATGTGCTAGCTGATGTGCTTGCTGATGTGCTTGCACTTGTTGACGCTGAT
>NZ_JBYQGQ010000040.1:0-466 GCF_058200215.1 Streptococcus sp. SCPM-O-B-15304 (M98)
TTGATGATGATAAAGAGTTGGCAGACAAGTACGCAGATACCAATGCGAACCCATATGCGGACGATGCATCAAACAACGAAGCTCAAAACTTGAACACCAAGACTGTGAAACGTGGCGACAAGTTGGTTTACCAAGTATGGTTGGATACAACTAAATTTGACGCAGCTAACAAGGACAACATCCAATCAGTAGGAATCTCAGATGACTACGATGAAGCTAAATTGGAACTTGATTCTACTAAGATCAAAGCTTACGATTCAGTAACAGGCGCAGAAGTAACAGATAAATTCGATATCACTGTGAACAACGGTGTGATCACTGCAACTCTTAAAGCTGGCTTCACTAAGTCACTTGGAGACGCAGAAGATACTCAAATCATCGATACAACTAAGTTCGCATTCGGACGTTACTACAAGTTCGACATCCCAACAACAGTGAAAGCTGATGTACCTGGTGGTGTAGATAT
>NZ_JBYQGQ010000041.1:0-447 GCF_058200215.1 Streptococcus sp. SCPM-O-B-15304 (M98)
GAAAATACTGCAGCTCAAGTTGTGAACTACTACAACCCAACTACGAAGAAAGTTGAAAAACCAAGCAAACCAACTGAAAAACGTGTCAACAGCGTACCAGTATCAGTAGAATTCAACTTTACTAAACGTTTGGAAGGTCGTGAGCTTAAAGCTAACGAATTCAGCTTCGTTCTTAAAGATTCAACAGGTAAAGTTGTTGAAACTGTAACGAACGATGCATCTGGAAACGTTAAGTTCTCAGCTATCGAATTCAAGAAAGAACAAGCAGGCGTTCACAACTACACTGTAGAAGAAGTTAAAGGATCTGACACAACCGTTACATACGATACTATGAAAGCGAATGTAACAGTTACAGTGAAACACGATGGAACAGCTAAAGTTCTTATCGCGACTGTAGGCGACATCGCTGATAAAGAGTTTAACAACGTCGTAACTCCACCAGAAGAA
>NZ_JBYQGQ010000042.1:0-444 GCF_058200215.1 Streptococcus sp. SCPM-O-B-15304 (M98)
AGTCTGAAAAAGAGGATGAACCTGTTTAAGATTGTCCTCAATGAGTCCGAAAAATTTGTCTGGCTCCTTGTTCTGAAAGTGAAAAAGCAAGAGCTGATAGAGATTATAGTGGTGTCTCAAGTCTTCTGAATAGCTCAAAAGCTTGTCTAGAATCTCCTTATTTGTTAAGTGCATGCGAAAAGTAGGGCGATAAAAACGTTTATCACTTAGTTTACGACTATCCTGTTGAATGAGCTTCCAGTAGCGCTTGATAGCTTTGTATTCATGGGATTTTCTATCAAATTGATTCATGATTTGAACACGGACACGACTCATAGCACGGCTAAGATGTTGCACAATGTGAAAACGATCTAGAACGATTTTAGCATAAGGAAAAAGCTGTTTAGCCAAGTTATAGTAAGGACTAAACATATCCATAGTAATGATTTTCACCTGACAGCGAAC
>NZ_JBYQGQ010000043.1:0-426 GCF_058200215.1 Streptococcus sp. SCPM-O-B-15304 (M98)
CCAGATCCAAAAGATCCAAGCAAACCAGGTAAACCAGTAGAACCAGGAACACCTGTAACACCGGATAAACCAGGGGAAGATACGCCAATCATCTATGTACCAAAAACAAATGATGTGACACAACCAACCAAACAAACTGTAACGTTTGAAGGAGCTGGTTCAACCACACCAAAAGATGATGTTCAAAGTGACTATACATTCACAGGCAAGAAGAATCAAGCTGATGGCACAACAACATGGACTGAAAACAGTCATGACTATGGCAAAGTAAAAGTCCCAGTAGTTGAACACTATTATGCGGATAAAGCTGAAGCAGGTGGTAAGACAGTTACTCCAGAACACCCAGAAGCTACAGATAAAGTAGTTTATAAGGAACTCGGTAAGATCATTCCAGTTGATCCAGAAGGAAACAAAATTCCAAATGCC
>NZ_JBYQGQ010000044.1:0-394 GCF_058200215.1 Streptococcus sp. SCPM-O-B-15304 (M98)
CGTACTTGCGCTTGTTGACGCTGATGTGCTTGCTGACGTACTTGCGCTTGTTGACGCTGATGTGCTTGCTGATGTGCTTGCACTTGTTGACGCTGATGTGCTTGCTGACGTACTTGCGCTTGTTGACGCTGACGTACTTGCTGATGTGCTTGCACTTGTTGAAGCTGATGTGCTAGCTGACGTACTTGCACTTGTTGAAGCTGATGTGCTTGCTGATGTGCTTGCTGATGTGCTTGCTGACGTACTTGCGCTTGTTGAAGCTGATGTGCTTGCGCTTGTTGAAGCTGATGTGCTTGCTGATGTACTTGCACTTGTTGAAGCTGATGTGCTAGCTGATGTGCTTGCTGATGTGCTTGCACTTGTTGAAGCTGACGTACTTGCTGATGTGCTTGCG
>NZ_JBYQGQ010000045.1:0-383 GCF_058200215.1 Streptococcus sp. SCPM-O-B-15304 (M98)
TGCTGACGTACTTGCGCTTGTTGAAGCGGATGTGCTTGCTGATGTGCTTGCTGACGTACTTGCGCTTGTTGAAGCTGATGTGCTTGCTGATGTACTTGCACTTGTTGAAGCTGATGTGCTTGCTGATGTACTTGCACTTGTTGAAGCTGATGTGCTTGCGCTTGTTGAAGCTGACGTGCTTGCTGATGTGCTTGCTGATGTGCTTGCTGATGTGCTTGCACTTGTTGACGCTGACGTACTTGCTGATGTGCTTGCTGATGTACTTGCACTTGTTGAAGCTGATGTGCTTGCTGATGTGCTTGCACTTGTTGAAGCTGACGTACTTGCTGATGTGCTTGCTGATGTACTTGCACTTGTTGAAGCTGATGTGCTTGCTGATGTGC
>NZ_JBYQGQ010000046.1:0-357 GCF_058200215.1 Streptococcus sp. SCPM-O-B-15304 (M98)
GATGTCTATGTACACTATGTAGATACAGAAGGCAAGACAATCAAGGAAGATGTTACTGATGAAAAAGCTCAACCAGTAGACAAAGACTACGACACAGTTGTAGACAACCGTCCACAAGAGATTGAATTCGAAGGTAATACTTATGAATTGGTTCCAGCTGGTAACTACACAGTAGGTGAAGTTGATAAAGATGGTCACTTGAAGTCAACAGACGCAACAACTGGTAAAGTCATCGAAGGTGATAAGGATGTAACCTATGTTTACAAACTTAAAGAACAGCCAAAAGGTGAAGTAGTTATTACTTACGTGGATGAGAAGGGTAAAGAAATTCAAAAACCTCGTCAAGACACACCAAAC
>NZ_JBYQGQ010000047.1:0-348 GCF_058200215.1 Streptococcus sp. SCPM-O-B-15304 (M98)
ATTTCTTATATATGCGGGTGTAGTTTAGTGGTAAAACTACAGCCTTCCAAGCTGTTGTCGCGAGTTCGATTCTCGTCACCCGCTTTGAACATTTAGTTCATTTACCAAGTTATATAACTTGGGCGCGTAGCTCAGGTGGTTAGAGCGCACGCCTGATAAGCGTGAGGTCGGTGGTTCGAGTCCACTCGTGCCCATTAATAGGAGAATTACTCAAGAGGCTGAAGAGGACGGTTTGCTAAATCGTTAGGTCGGGTAACTGGCGCAAGGGTTCGAATCCCTTATTCTCCGTAATTAGAGCTTGTTAGCTCTTTTTTTGTGCCCTTAATTATCAAATTTGCCCTCTTTGTC
>NZ_JBYQGQ010000048.1:0-312 GCF_058200215.1 Streptococcus sp. SCPM-O-B-15304 (M98)
AGTTGGGCACTCTAGCGAGACTGCCGGTAATAAACCGGAGGAAGGTGGGGATGACGTCAAATCATCATGCCCCTTATGACCTGGGCTACACACGTGCTACAATGGCTGGTACAACGAGTCGCAAGTCGGTGACGGCAAGCTAATCTCTTAAAGCCAGTCTCAGTTCGGATTGTAGGCTGCAACTCGCCTACATGAAGTCGGAATCGCTAGTAATCGCGGATCAGCACGCCGCGGTGAATACGTTCCCGGGCCTTGTACACACCGCCCGTCACACCACGAGAGTTTGTAACACCCGAAGTCGGTGAGGTAACC
>NZ_JBYQGQ010000049.1:0-304 GCF_058200215.1 Streptococcus sp. SCPM-O-B-15304 (M98)
CTTGTTGAAGCTGACGTGCTTGCTGATGTGCTTGCGCTTGTTGAAGCCGACGTGCTTGCCGATGTACTTGCGCTTGTTGAAGCTGACGTACTTGCTGATGTGCTTGCACTTGTTGAAGCTGATGTGCTTGCACTTGTTGAAGCTGATGTGCTTGCACTTGTTGAAGCTGATGTGCTTGCGCTTGTTGAAGCTGACGTACTTGCTGATGTGCTTGCGCTTGTTGAAGCTGATGTACTTGCACTTGTTGAAGCTGATGTACTTGCACTTGTTGAAGCTGATGTGCTTGCGCTTGTTGACGCTGACG
>NZ_JBYQGQ010000050.1:0-301 GCF_058200215.1 Streptococcus sp. SCPM-O-B-15304 (M98)
GCTCTAAGGATGAAGTTCCAGTTAAAGTAACTGTTAAAGATCCACGTACAGATGCAGATAAGAATACTCCAGTTGCGAAAGATCAAAGTGTTAAACCAGGTGATAAACCAAACGCTAAAGATTCAATTGGCAACGTAGGTGATCTTCCATCAGGAACTAAATTCGAGTACAAGACACCAGTAGACACTACAACAGAAGGCGACAAAGACGCTATCGTAGTTGTAACATACCCAGATGGCTCTAAGGATGAAGTTCCAGTTAAGGTGACTGTGAAAGAACCACGTACAGATGCAGATAAGAA
>NZ_JBYQGQ010000051.1:0-283 GCF_058200215.1 Streptococcus sp. SCPM-O-B-15304 (M98)
AACCAATTCATAAGTATTACCTTCGAATTCAATCTCTTGTGGACGGTTGTCGACAACTGTGTCGTAGTCTTTGTCTACTGGTTGAGCTTTTTCATCAGTAACATCGTCCTTGATTTTCTTGCCTTCAGTATCAACATAGTGGACATAGACATTACCATTCACTTCTTTATAAACATAAGTGATAGTTGATTTTGGTTTAGTAACCTTACCTGTAACTGGGTCAGATGATTCAAGGTGACCATTTTCATCAACCTTACCTACTGGATAGTCACCCTTCGGTACG
>NZ_JBYQGQ010000052.1:0-272 GCF_058200215.1 Streptococcus sp. SCPM-O-B-15304 (M98)
CAGCAAGCACATCAGCTTCAACAAGTGCAAGTACATCAGCTTCAACAAGTGCAAGTACGTCAGCTAGCACATCAGCTTCAACAAGTGCAAGTACGTCAGCAAGCACATCAGCTTCAACAAGTGCAAGTACGTCAGCAAGCACATCAGCTTCAACAAGCGCAAGCACATCAGCAAGCACGTCAGCAAGCACGTCAGCGTCAACAAGCGCAAGCACATCAGCAAGCACGTCAGCGTCAACAAGCGCAAGTACGTCAGCAAGCACATCAGCGTCA
>NZ_JBYQGQ010000053.1:0-271 GCF_058200215.1 Streptococcus sp. SCPM-O-B-15304 (M98)
ATAAATAGTCCGTACGGGATTCGAACCCGTGTTACCGCCGTGAAAAGGCGGTGTCTTAACCCCTTGACCAACGGACCATATTTCAATGGGCACGAGTGGACTCGAACCACCGACCTCACGCTTATCAGGCGTGCGCTCTAACCACCTGAGCTACGCGCCCAAGTTAAACAACTTGGTAAATGAACTATATGTTCAAAGCGGGTGACGAGAATCGAACTCGCGACAACAGCTTGGAAGGCTGTAGTTTTACCACTAAACTACACCCGCTAAA
>NZ_JBYQGQ010000054.1:0-265 GCF_058200215.1 Streptococcus sp. SCPM-O-B-15304 (M98)
AGCTGATGTGCTTGCACTTGTTGAAGCTGATGTGCTTGCTGATGTGCTTGCACTTGTTGACGCTGATGTGCTTGCTGACGTACTTGCGCTTGTTGACGCTGATGTGCTTGCTGATGTGCTTACTGATGTGCTTGCGCTTGTTGACGCTGACGTGCTTGCTGACGTGCTTGCGCTTGTTGAAGCTGATGTGCTTGCTGATGTGCTTGCACTTGTTGAAGCTGACGTGCTTGCTGACGTGCTTGCACTTGTTGAAGTTGATGTGCTA
>NZ_JBYQGQ010000055.1:0-263 GCF_058200215.1 Streptococcus sp. SCPM-O-B-15304 (M98)
TACATCCGCTTCAACAAGCGCAAGCACATCAGCAAGCACATCAGCTTCAACAAGTGCAAGTACATCAGCAAGCACATCCGCTTCAACAAGCGCAAGTACGTCAGCAAGCACATCAGCAAGCACATCAGCAAGTACGTCAGCTTCAACAAGTGCAAGCACATCAGCAAGCACGTCAGCGTCAACAAGCGCAAGCACATCAGCAAGCACATCAGCAAGTACGTCAGCTTCAACAAGTGCAAGCACATCAGCAAGCACATCAGCAA
>NZ_JBYQGQ010000056.1:0-255 GCF_058200215.1 Streptococcus sp. SCPM-O-B-15304 (M98)
TCCATGTTGTAGTTCCAGAAGCTTTGTTTTCTTTACCAGTAAATGTAAAGTCATCTTGGACATTGTCTCCTGGAGTCTTATCGCCTGCTCCTTCAAACTTAACTGTTTGTTTAGTTGGTTTCTTCACATCATTTACGATTGGTACGTAGATGATTGGTGTGTCGTCACCTGGGTTTTCAGGAGTGATTGGTTTTCCTGGTTCTACTGGTTTACCTGGTTTGCTTGGATCTTTTGGATCTGGCAAGTATGGTTTGT
>NZ_JBYQGQ010000057.1:0-254 GCF_058200215.1 Streptococcus sp. SCPM-O-B-15304 (M98)
TAGTTGTGAACGCCTGCTTGCTCTTTCTTGAATTCGATAGCTGAGAATTTAACGTTTCCAGATGCATCGTTCGTTACAGTTTCAACAACTTTACCTGTTGAATCTTTAAGAACGAAGCTGAATTCGTTAGCTTTAAGCTCACGACCTTCCAAACGTTTAGTGAAGTTGAATTCTACTGATACTGGTACGCTGTTCACACGTTTTTCAGTTGGTTTGCTTGGTTTTTCAACAGTCTTGCTTACTGGGTTGTAGTA
>NZ_JBYQGQ010000058.1:0-252 GCF_058200215.1 Streptococcus sp. SCPM-O-B-15304 (M98)
ATGGCGCGAGACGGAATCGAACCGCCGACACATGGAGCTTCAATCCATTGCTCTACCAACTGAGCTACCGAGCCTTATTGCGGGAGCAGGATTTGAACCTACGACCTTCGGGTTATGAGCCCGACGAGCTACCGAGCTGCTCCATCCCGCGTTAATAATAAAGGAGGATGTGGGATTCGAACCCACGCACGCTTTTACACGCCTGACGGTTTTCAAGACCGTTCCCTTCAGCCGGACTTGGGTAATCCTCCA
>NZ_JBYQGQ010000059.1:0-252 GCF_058200215.1 Streptococcus sp. SCPM-O-B-15304 (M98)
CGTGAAGGTTTTCTTGGAATTTGATAGATATTCAATTTTGAGTAGGTATTACTCGAAGTTAAGTGACGATAGCCTAGGAGATACACCTGTACCCATGCCGAACACAGAAGTTAAGCCCTAGAACGCCGGAAGTAGTTGGGGGTTGCCCCCTGTGAGATAAGGAAGTCGCTTAGCTAAAGGGAGTTTAGCTCAGCTGGGAGAGCATCTGCCTTACAAGCAGAGGGTCAGCGGTTCGATCCCGTTAACTCCCAT
>NZ_JBYQGQ010000060.1:0-247 GCF_058200215.1 Streptococcus sp. SCPM-O-B-15304 (M98)
GGCTCATTGTCAACTGTAGTGGGTTGAATAAAAACTAACATCTGGAGAGGACAATTGATGTCCTCTTCATTTTTATATTCAGAGCGATGAAAATTCGTTTCTTAAAGTTGTCAAAGTTCCGAAATCCAAAGGCATTTCGTTTGATAAGTTTAACGAGATTATTGGTCGCTTCCAATTTGGCGTTGGAATAGGGTAGTTGAAGGGCGTTGACAATTTTCTCTTTGTCCTTGAGAAATGTCTTAAAGAC
>NZ_JBYQGQ010000061.1:0-247 GCF_058200215.1 Streptococcus sp. SCPM-O-B-15304 (M98)
GGCTCTCTGTCAACTGTAGTGGGTTGAAGAAAAGCTAAGATCGAGAAAGGACGGATTTCGTCCTTTCTTTTTTGATGTTCAGAGCGATGAAAATTCGTTTCTTAAAGTTGTCAAAGTTCCTAAAACCAAAGGCATTTCGTTTGATGAGTTTAATGAGATTATTGGTTGCTTCCAATTTAGCGTTGGAATAGGGCAATTGAAGGGCGTTGACAATCTTTTCTTTATCCTTGAGGAAGGTTTTGAAGAT
>NZ_JBYQGQ010000062.1:0-237 GCF_058200215.1 Streptococcus sp. SCPM-O-B-15304 (M98)
CTTTTCTAGAAGTTCATGGAGACAGATCATGCCTTCTTGGTCCCAATCCTCTTTTTCCCATAGATGGAGATAATAATCTTTTCTACATTTATGAACAATTCCTTTTACCTTTGCATAATACTTCTCAAGCATTTGCTTTCCCCCTTTCTCTGCTTTTAGTTTAGCAGAGAAAGGAGGAAAGAGGGGCTTTGGTTTCTGTCTTGTGTTTTTTCAAGTCCAAAGTGTATCAGGAAGTAT
>NZ_JBYQGQ010000063.1:0-235 GCF_058200215.1 Streptococcus sp. SCPM-O-B-15304 (M98)
CTTCCAAACGGAACAAAAGCAACAGCAACAGCCGGTGAAGATGGTACCTTCAGCGTTCCAGTAAGTGGCTTGAACGAAGGCGATAAAGTCTCAGTAACAGCAACAGACGCAGCAGGTAACAAGTCAGGAGCAACAGAAGCAACCGTAGCGAAAGCCGATGATAAGACAGCTCCAGATGCACCAAAAGTAAACGAAGTTAAAGCAGGTGACACAGCAGTAACAGGTACAGCTGAAG
>NZ_JBYQGQ010000064.1:0-216 GCF_058200215.1 Streptococcus sp. SCPM-O-B-15304 (M98)
ATCGTTGCTTACAGTTTCAAGAGTCTTACCTTCTGAATCTTTAAGAACGAAGCTGAATTCGTTAGCTTTAAGCTCACGGCCTTCCAAGCGTTTAGTGAAGTTGAATTCCACTTCAACTGGAACGTTGTTTACACGTTTTTCAGTTGGTTTTTCAGGTTTTTCAACTTTCTTCGTAGTTGGGTTGTAGTAGTTGACTACTTGAGCCGCAGTATTTTC